>JBGTDM010000154.1:0-75054 GCA_041748315.1 Pirellulaceae bacterium | reverse complement strand
GTCGTTGAAATATTCGTTGGGGGGCCGACCTAATCTGCTCCAAAATGGGCTGACCATGCGAATCGCCTTGGCGTTCATGAGCATGGGCTTCTTTGGGAATTTCCTGGACACGAGGTTGGACTTGGGGTTTGTCCGGAAAATATTCGGTCAGAAACAACGCCCAATACTGTTCCAGGACTTCTCGACAGGCAACAATATCCCCCTCGTTCTTCAAGCGGTAGCTGGCTAGAGCGAACTGTTGCGTCAACGCCGCTGCATCCTGCTCGCCGAACCAACGGTCATACAGTTGCACGTCGTCGACTTGAACGTGCCCCTGTCCCATCAGATCAAGTCCTATCCTTAGGTCCGATAAGTCACTGGTGGGAATATCTTCGAAATGAACCGCGATGCGACTCCAGGTGGATTGATCAGACGAGGTTTGTGGTAATTCGTCGACTTTCGCATAGCGATAATAAGGTCGACCTCGATGATAACCATCGATCGAGATATGGAGTGGTGGCTGACGGTTTCCATCCAAGGTTCGAACCCACGCCGTGATGGACAATCGACCCGTGGTGGGCACGGGAATTTTTTGGCTACGAATAAAGGTCGGATGGTCAACCGCGCGAAGCGTTAAACACTGAACCCCCGACTTGGCCTGATCTACCACTGAGATCTCGACAAGCCCTAAATTTCTGGGATCGATCGACCAACCTTCAGTGTTCCCATGATTTCCGGCCACCATTTCAAAGCTGCCATCCGCAAGGACGGGCCATGGGTTGGCCTGACCGGCTCGGCTGACTTTGGATTGCAGACGATCGAGTTGCCGCCTCAACATTTCAATGACGTCGTCAGTTACGTTAGCGGAATAGTACAGTAACTCGAAGCCAGGATCCGCAGCCCGGCCAGCGATAACTTCAAACGAAGCGAGTTCAATCTCCATGACATGTTGATCATCGATCGTGATTTCCGTTTCTCGATTCGCCAGCCAGTCGACGGGACGCTGTTGGTTCGCTTGAACATGACACCGGACTGGCCATGGGTTAGGGTTCACCAAATAAAAAAACCGTTCGTCGCCGCGCTTCGCTTGACGCACCGCAACAGCTTGGTGCTTCAGATGATCATCGACTGGTCGAACCGATTCAAAAGTTTGTGCGGGGAGCCGTGTATACGAGTCGATGGTTCCAGCGATTGCCGAGTTCTGCCCGGTCGGAAGCAACCAGCCACCATCCATAATGACTTTGCAGTCCTGAAGGTAGAGGCTTCTTGCAAATCGCTGACGATTCCAAATATCGCTGGGCGACAGTGGTTGGATACGGTGCAAGTCCGCTCGCTGCTGACCAAACGGGCTTGATTGCTGAAGTTGTGCGAAATGAGTCCACCGATGGCGATGTAAGTATAACTGACCTCCGCCAGCGGCAGCAAAGAATGGAACCGTCTGGGGATTGTGATTGGCGTGAATATCAAGGCGACTTGCGGACAATTCGTCATTAAACGCGAGTCGTGTCGGTTGCAACAGCTCGATGGATTCGCTTTGTCGAATGGCTTCAACGTCAATTCCCAAACGAATCATCGCTTGATTCAGGTCGGGTTGCCGGCGCGGTGTCGGATTAATGTTCGTACTGATCGCAGAGGATTGATAAATATCGACCGGAAGCAGATAAAGCTTCTTGCCGGGGCGCCGTTGCGTTACGACGCGTTGCATCTGCTCGAATAAATTGCTGATTGATGCCGCGCGCCACTGAAGCCACGTTCGATTGTGTTGAGACAGGATCTGCTTTCGGATTTCGACCATTTTCCGCGGATCCAATCGTGAATCAATTCCTAGCGAACCATCGCTAGACCCATCCTCCAGGTCAATTTGCGTGTCACTCACGAATCGAGCTATGGTCAGGGAATCCATCCCCCATTGCGGGTTGCCAAGCGGCAGTAACGTATCCGGCGATAGTTTGATACCGAGCCCGCCAAACGAAGGATGATCAGCATATCGATCCGCGAGTTCATCAAGGACATCTACCAGCGACATCTGGACCCGTTGATCAAGCGCATTGTAAGCCATAAATCGGCCTGCCAAAGCGATCGGTTCCCCTTGCAAGTCGATCAATTGGATTCCCTCTGCCGATGCTGAGTTGGATTGAGTCGTCGTTTCCAATTCGACGAGCTTCGTGGAAAATTCAATTATGGGAACCAGCTCAAGTTGATAGCGATCGCAAAGGCGAAACAACATCTCCAGAATGTCTTTCCGCATCAAGTCCTGGCCGTTCGACCAAAACGCTCCATGGTCATGCCTTGGCGTGGGTTGCAAAATCGGGCTTGGATAGAGGGCGCTACCATCACTGGCTACCGTCAATGCCATGCCCGTGTAGCCATTCGCTTTCAGGTATTGAACGAGGCGACTGGCCCCTTCCTCAAACGTCTGCCAGTCGTCAAGCCATTGCCCGGAAGCTTCGTCAAGCCACTTGGTTGCATCAAATTGTTGAACAAATAGTGGTTTTTCCAAATAAGCCAAATACTTGCGATCGTCATCGTCTCGATCGTTCAAGCCCAGTGAAGCGAGTTCGTCGGGTCCCGTCAAAATCCGAACCTCACCCACCATCACAGGACGCTCATCATCCTGATTGGCGAGCAACAGCAATGGGTGTTTGTGTTCTGCCCAAAACACAATCCGATGCTTCCGCAATCCACTCCCTTCAAACCTTGCGGGAGCCACTGCCGTTTCAGGAATAACGATTCCCGAATCCGTTCCAAAATGGGGAATCTGGTTGGTGGCGTCAGGCTGTAGCACACTGATCCCCAACCGCATCGGTCCGTCGTGCAGGTACTCGACTTCAAGAATATGTGGTTTGCCAATTTGTGACGCTGCAAGCTGAATTGCCAACCAGCCTCCTGGTTGAAGAGCCACAAGTTGCCGGTCTTCGTATTCGACGACCTCACGTCTCTCGTTTCCCAACGTTTTCCCAAAGGGTCGTTGATGAAATGCTGAGAAACTTGAAAGTTCCGTGATTCGGTGTCGCCAGTCAATCGTTTTCGACCCCGCAACATCCGCAATTTCAAAGCGTCCGAATTCCGACCAGAGCACCGCCTTGGCGTCAGGCCGCGGTGTCGTACCAACGACAATCAACTGAATGGTGCGACGATAATCCGGCACGTTCCAATTAAGCAATGACTTGGATTTGAGCGTCAAATTTAAATCATAAGCTCCGTCATCCTTTGGCATTGGAACCTCAATATCCGAAAACCCGGTAACGTTGCCGGTAGAATCCAGCTTCCCTCGGAATTCGCCAGACCAAATCACACGGCCACCGCGAGCTCGTTGGAGTTGGACCTTGAGTCGACTTGAACCATCGATGGTTTGACGATCAACTCGTGGCACGACCGACAGTTTGAGCAATTCCTGGGGTGCAAAAACCAATGAGCGACGATGGGTTTCGACATGCAACTCGTCACCTGGACGGCGCTGAAGACTGATTCGGTTCCCTTCTTGATCAAGCGTCGTTGCCAGAATCTGCGAGCTGAGTTCGCTAATCGTGATGACTCGATGGAGTCGCACATCGGGTGACTCATCACAAAACATGTTAAGCGTCAAACTGGCAGCTGGGCTAGCTTCGACTTCGAAGTCGACCCCACCAAATGTGAGCGCCTCGGTCGATTCAACCCTCAGTGTCCCGTGTGAGACGAAGGTCGTACCCGGTACGGACGGATCTACTCCAAGTGGCTGAATCAATTCAAGCTCCCCGCCTGTAATCGAAACCGCAACGTGCCAGGTACGCTGCACCCCTCCCCCCCATGTCAATCGAAAACCGAACCGTTGACGTTCGAATTCAGATCCTGCGGCCGTTAAACTGCTTGTCGAAGGAACCGGCTGTAGCGCACCTGCTGGACCAACCCCCTTGCTTTCGCTCCCCTCCCAATTCAACTGGGTGTGCTGCGCAACAACGGGTGCGGCGCCAATGACAAAAAACGCACAGCAGAAGATTGCGACACCCATGACACGCTGCAACGAAAGTGCGCACCAATACACTGCTGCAAAAGCAGTGTCGAGAATCATGTTTGCTGTATCAGTCCAGCGCGTCATTGCATTGCAAATTGGCGCCGGCGGACTTCCATGTCCGTTCATTCAGTTCAACCTGCAAAGTGCGGGGACTTGGCTACTCTGTGATCGCAGACCCCAGATCAAAAACGCTTGAGCTCGGGTCCAAAGTTATCGACGGATCCCGCGCCGTCAACTCCGTATGAGCCGGTTCGCAGAGTCGGGTGACATTCCTGTTTCTCGATACCGTTGTTGAAAGGAAGCAATCGTATGCATGCAATCATGTGGCGCGGCCCTAAATTCAATCCACCACTAACGTTGATTCGGCATCCGACGATTGGATGGGTCACGACTCAACATGCTTTGAACCTGCACGACAAACCACAACAACCCCGGCAACCGGGCCGCGGATCATATCAACTGCCCCCCCTATCCTCCAGATCACTCACCCTCAAGCTAGCATCAATCCAGATCACGCGACGTTTTGGCTGGATCCAATAGACCTGGGAACGCTTTGGGAACTGGGAACTTGGCCTGATGCATTAGTATGTCGGCCTTGGGCCCGCGGCTGTTCGACATCAATCGATGGGCAGCTCCCGCTAGCATGAGTCTTTGACGGGAATGGCCAGAAGAAAAGCCCGCGGGGCCCGCCGCCGCAGGCTCCAGAGGGGATACTCGTACCGAGCCGGCGACATTCATGTCCCTGTCGCTGCGATGGCTCCACCCAAGGTTCCTGATGGCGATTTTTTTTATTCATTCAAAAATCGAGTTGCTGCGGGGAGAAACGATTCTGCGGCAGCTGTGGAGGCGATGACCGCGGTGCCTCCCATTAATTTCACGCGGGCTCCTTCTTGGGGTGTAAAGACGCGGGCCAGCACTGGGACACCCGGGACGAACCGCAACAATCGCAAGTGATCGGAAAGCCGCCTCATCGAGGAGATGATCAGTTTGGCCTGATGGGCGTTCACTGTCTGCAACACCCGTGGGTCTGCCCCGTCGCCGCGGATGGCGGTCACTCCCAGTTTCCTAAGGTCACGGACCACTCCGGCATCGTCGTCGATCACGACCACCGTTTGGCCGGTCGCCGCCACCTGTTCGACGAGCGCCACCGTTTGCCGCCCGCAACCGACAAACAGGATATGATCGGCGAACGATTGCTCGGCCTTTTCCCGAGACGTCCCCGGCAACCGCCGCATCAGTTGCCAGGTAACCTGGTCAGTTGAAATGAACGTGGTCAGCGTCATGGTGATGACGACCAGCAGGACAATGGCCGTCAAGACGTCTTCGCTGACATGTTGTTGATCGATTCCCAACAGGATCACTACCAGTCCCAATTCGCCACATTGGGCCAGCAGCAAAGCGGTCTCGACGGCGGAACGTAGCCGTAAGCCATTCCTGCGAGCGACCACGACGATCGCCGGTGTGGCGATTACGAACACCGCGATCATCAACCCGCACAGCAGCACCAATTGCTGGGGTTCGGGGACGGTAATCAAGGCCCCCAGCGTCACGAAAAAAATCGCTGTGAAAAAGTCGCTGAGCGATTCCAGCGGGCCTCGAACCAGGCCGTTGACGGGGAACTTCGACAGAGCCACGCCCGCCAAAAATGCGCCGATCACCACGGGGATATCTAGGTAGTAAGCGATCCCCATGAAGGCGAACAAGACCGCCAGAACGACTAGCAAAATGCTCTCGTTGTCCAAGTCGAGTTTGATCAACAACCAGACGGACACCCCTCGGGTGAACAGCAGTGTCAACCCGATCAGACCGAGCGTCCCCAGGAATTGCGTCAGCATGAACTGCCACCCCTCACCGAGATGCATCAAGATCGGCAGCAGCAGCACCACTAAAGCGTCTTGCACGAGCAGCGCGCCGACCACCACTCGCCCAAACGGCTCGAACAGCTGTTGCCGCTGTTGGAGCAACCCGATGATCAGTAACGTCGAACTGGCCGCCAGCGCCAATCCAATGTACAACGCCGCGTGCCAGTCGAACCCCGTGAGCCACGCCAGCAGGATGCCGAGTGTCCCCAGGAGAGAGAACTGAGCCAGCCCCACCCGTACCGCCGCCTTACCATGCACCCCCACGCGCGCAATGTCCAATTCGGCACCGACGGTAAACATCAAAAACGTCAGTCCCAGCATTAAGATATTCGGCAGCATGTCCGGATCGGGCAGCCAACCCGACATGCCAACGACGAACCCGAACAAAAGCATCAGAGCGTGTGATGGCGTGCGCAACCAAACGGCCAATCCGAGCGCCGCTGCAGCGGCCAGCAGGATCACTGCCACCGAGGTCATTGCTGTCATAACTCCAGCACTCCCGCCTGGTTAAGGGCCCTGCGGAGCTGATCATCCGCCGCCGACTTAGAATCGATCAAAAACCGGGGCTGCTGGCGCTGCAAGTTGTCTAGAACCGAGGGGTCGAAAACATGGACGGCGACCGGGACGCCGACCTGACGGCAGCGGAAAGCGAACAGCAGATTCGCGTCCTCGATTTGCAATGCGGTGACGGCCAGTTTCGCTCTCTCTAAACCGGCTTCCTTTAACACCTCGGGATAGTCGACGTTTCCAATCATCGTCCGGCAAGGCAGGCCGGTCAATTTCCCCGGATCGGTGTCGATTGCCAACACCGTCTCGCTTACTTGGTGGAGACGTTCGGCGAGCATTCGACCCAATGGGTTCATACCGACAACGATGATGTGGTCGCTGTAGCTGGGTCCTGACTCCAGCTCGGATTTCTCAAGTTGCGGGTCGGTCTTGCCGCCGAATACCTGCAGCCAACCGCGAGGACTCAACCAATCATACAGGCGTTCGTTGTACAAGATCGAGTAAACCGATCCGACGATCGTAATCAAGCCGACCACGGCCACCAGGGACATCAGTGCGGGATCCAACAAGCCGGCGGAGATCGCAGCCGCGGCGAAGATGAACGAGAATTCGCTGATCTGAGTAACGGTCACACTGGCGCAAAACGCCGTCCGTTCGCTATAGCGAAAGCGAGCGATGATGAACATGAAAATCACGAAGTTGCCGATCAGAACGAACAGCGACAACACCACCGCTTGCCACCAGTAAGCGGCGGCCGTTCCAAATTCAAGTTCCGCACCCAAGGTTACAAAAAACACCGCGATGAAGAAACTCATCAAGGGGTGCACCCGGCGGCGCAAATCGTCGGTGCAATCAAGCTGGGCCAAGGCCAAGCCAGCCAGGAACGCTCCGATTTCAATCGACAAACCCAACCGGTCCGCCAACACCACTACCAGCAGACACCAGGTCAGGCTCCAGATCATCAACACACGAGGGGAGCGAGCAACCCAGCGAAACGGTTTCGGCAACAACCACAGGGCCGCCAACAGGGCTAGCCCGCCAATCAGCGCCATTCCCAGGAACGCTTTGAGAATGCCCCAGCCGACGATCGCGACATCCCATTCATCAGCCGTCTCCAGGCCGGCGAGGACGGTCAGCACCGCTATCACCACCAGGTCCTGAACCAGAAAAATCCCCACGGCGATCCGCCCGTACAGACTGTTCAAATCCCCTTTTTGATCGAGGGTTTTGACCACCACGACCGTACTGCTAAACGTGAGCGCAGTGGCGATCACCGCCGATTCGATAATACTGAACCCGATCGCGTATGTGATGATAAAGCCGACCAGCGCGGTGAACACGACTTGGCCTAGGCCAGCGGCGACCGCCACCCCCCCCACGTCTCGAATTTTGGCCAGGTTCAACTCGAGACCGACCAGAAACAGCAGCAACACGATGCCCAACTTGGCGATCATTTGCAGTGCATCGGCTTGTTTGTCGTCGCCGCCCTTTATCCCCTCACGGGCTGCATCCCCCGGTTCGTCGTGTTCGTCGTCCGAGGGGCCAATGATCTGCGGCGCGGCGGCCTCGCCGTTCTCACCGTTACCCGGCGGCAGGACAGAAAAGACGGGGCCCAGCAGCAAACCCGCCAGCAAATAGGCGACAATGTTGGGGATCATGACCAGACGCGCAACCAATACCGCCAGCGTCGCCGAAACGACGACAATACCTAACGTCTGAATCAATGAAAGATCAAACATCTCAAATCGATCGTTCCTTGAACCCACGATGCCCGAACCGTCCGCCACCGAAGTACTCTAACCAACGAAACACTGGCCGAAAAGACCTAGCGCGAAAAAGAACAAGATGCCACGCACAAATGGCACAGTCAAAATTGAATCAGCGCAGAATCTATTTAGTGACAAACCGAATTATTTTGTAGGTTTCGTTTGTCATGGCGAGTTGAACTTTTTGAAATCTCCGACCTTGTTTATTGTTTTGAATCCCTCCTTGGTGCATCGGATGATCGATCAGCAAGGGTTTTTCATGCGCTCTGTACCATGTTCACGGTGCAAGGTGTCGCGGTTCAAGGTGCGGTGCACCTTTTAGGTGATGGCTTTTAGGTGATGACTCACGATCAACGATCTCGACGCGCCACCGAGTAACCGCTTCTGCATAATCTCCCTACGAATTCGTATGGATTCACTTGCTGGCTTTACGAGTTGGTATTTCAGGGGTCAAATGGCTCACATCCTGCGCAAATCAAAACGCGGCGAACCCAGGTTCCCCAAGCAACCCAAGCAATATGCCGGGCACCCAGTTGTCCCCTGCCCCAACGCACCCAAGTCTTCCCCCCAAAAAACAAAAAACAAGGTCTGACCCCAAAATTTTTGATTTGGGATAGTGCGCTGGGAATTGTTGATTAGAATGGAGAGCCAGATTTTAGAAATAATTAGGCGGTCGAGTTGACGATCTGAAGGCATTCGTGGCACTTGCAACTGAATCACTAGACACCGGCGATTTTGTCGAAGAGTTTTCGAACAATGATCTTCTCACAATCGATGCGCTAACCCGCGCGATTGGCAAGGAGATATTTGCTTCGTTAAACCGGGATCGACCGTGGCTGTTCCAGCGAAAGTTCTGGGACAACAAAATCATGAATTGGTCGATGAGTGATGAACGACTAAAGGTCCAGTTGTTTCGCTTTGTCGATGTATTGCCCATGCTGCACACCGACGAATTAGTGGCAAAACGGCTCGGCGAATACCTGGCCGAAGCCGAGGAGGCCTTGGGTCGGACCACTCGTACTGGCTTAAATTTGCTCAAGTCGACGGGGATGTCTCGATGGATGCTGGCCAAGGCGGCGAAAGTCGGAGCGGCTGATTTCGCGCGGAAGTTTATTGCTGGTACGAATACGGCTGAAGTGATCAACGCGGCCAAACGAGAACGCAGCCAGAATCGAGCCTTTACGTTGGACATTCTGGGCGAGGCCGTGACCAGCCAGGTTGAAGCGGATCGATATTTCAATGAGTACCTGGGCTTGCTCAACGACGTTGCCCCGACGGTCAACTCCTGGTCACAGAATGATCTATTGGACCGCGATGCCTGGGGGCCGATTCCAAGAACCAATCTATCCGTTAAGTTGTCGGCGCTTGACTGCCATTTTGATCCGATCGACCGCGAAGGGGTTACTCAACGAGTGAGCGCGCGCCTGCGGGAATTGTTGCGAGTGGCAAAACAGCAGCACGCGTTTATCAATGTCGATATGGAGTCTTACGATAAGAAAGATCTGACACTCCACATCTTCAAGTCAGTCTTGATGGAAGACGAATTTCGCGATTTTCCAGACGTAGGCATTGTGATTCAATGCTATTTGGTCGATTCTGGCATCGATTGCGTCGCGTTGCGGGATTGGGCAAAGCAACGAGGGGTTCCGGTTTGGGTGCGATTAGTGAAGGGAGCTTATTGGGATTATGAAACCGTTCATGCTCAAGCTGAAGGATGGCCGATCCCCGTTTATCAGCAGAAATGGCAATCGGATGCCAATTACGAGCGGCAAATTCGCTTTGTAATGCGCAACGTCGATTGTTTGCGACCCGCGATTGGTTCGCATAATATCAGATCGATTGCTCACGCAATCGCCGTCGCCGAGCATTTGGGATTATCGAAAAAGGCGTTCGAGATCCAAATGTTATACGGCATGGCAGATGCTGAGAAGATCGGTTTAGTTCGACGTGACCATCGCTTACGAGTGTACATGCCCTATGGAGAGTTGATTCCGGGAATGGCGTACTTAGTGCGAAGGCTTCTGGAAAATACATCGAACGATTCTTTTCTGCGGCAAGGAATGAATCAAAACGTGGACCTCGACAAATTGATGGTCGATCCCGATTCACACCGAGTGCGAGGTTCGACCGATGTGTCGTCAGGTCAGGCGCCAGCAGCAGAGGTTTACGACGACCCGTCATCATCGAGTAGTTCCGTTAAAACAGAGACCCTACAAATGACAACTGCAACCGCAAAGTCACTTTCAGCGACTTTCAAAAACGAGCCGCCAATTGATTTCTCCAAGCAATCCAACGTCGCGAAGATGCAGGCGGCACTCACCCAAGTCAGGACGCAGTTTGGCAAGCGGTTTCCGCTGGCAATCAACGGCACAAAGATCGAGACGGGCGAATGGATTTCATCTGAAAATCCGGCGAACCGGGTCGAGATTGTGGGCCTTGTTGGCGTTGGCACTGCCGACCATATTGATCAAGCGGTTGATGCCGCGTCACAAGCGCTGCCAAAATGGTCGGCGCTTGGTGCCTCAGGGCGAGCAGAATTCCTTCGTCGCGGCGCCCAGATCATGCGTGACCGTTTTTTTGAGCTGTCTGCCTGGGAAGTCTTCGAATGCGGCAAACAATGGCGCGAGGCCACCAACGATGTCTGTGAAGCGATTGATTTTTTCGAGTTCTATGCCGCTAGGGCAATTGAGCTGGAACAGCCCACGGGCGCGGACATTCCAGGTGAAGAGAATCGTTTCGGCTATTTACCTCGAGGTGTTTGTGGAATTATCGCGCCATGGAACTTTCCAATTGCGATCTTGGCGGGCATGACGACCGCAGCGCTTGCAACAGGAAATACCGTAATCATGAAACCCGCCGAGCAATCCTCGGTGACTGGTGGATTGTTAATGGAGATTTTCGAGGCGTGTGGAATCCCAAGCGGAGTGGTCAACTTTGTGCCGGGATATGGCGAGACCGTTGGAGCACGTCTCGTCGAGCATCCGAATGTGGCATTGATTGCATTTACCGGAAGTCGCCCTGTCGGACTGGCCATCAATGCCAAAGCAGCTCAAATATCCGCGACCGGAATTCCGATGGTCAAGCATGTGATTGCAGAAATGGGGGGCAAGAATGCCATCATCGTGGATGCCGATGCAGACTTGGATGAAGCGGTGCTTGGCACAATTTATAGTGCGTTTGGGTTTCAGGGACAAAAATGTTCGGCCTGTAGTCGCGTCATCGTCCTGGAAAGTGTCTACGACGTATTTGTCGATCGATTGGTTGAGTCGGCAAGGAGTTTAGTCGTTGCTCCGGCTGAGGACCCGGCCTCGAATGTGGGCCCGGTGATTGACGGCGAGGCCCAACAACGAATTCAGGATTACATTGAGCTGGGTCGCAAGGAGGGCCGACAAGTGGTTTCGATCGATGTCGGCATTCTAGCCGATCAAGGTTATTTTGTTGGACCAAGTGTATTTGCCGACATTATGCCGGATGCCCGAATTGCTCAGGAAGAAATTTTTGGACCGGTGCTGGCTGTGATTCGAGTTAAGGATTTGGATGAAGCAATTCGGGTCGCAAATGGTACGGAATATGCCTTAACCGGAGGCATGTTCTCTCGCAGTCCGGAAAATCTTGAACGAATTCGCACGGAACTGCGAGTCGGAAACATGTACTTGAACCGCTCCATCACGGGTGCGATGGTTGGACGGCATCCGTTTGGTGGATTCAAGATGTCCGGAATCGGTACCAAGGCCGGCGGGCGGGACTATCTATTGCAATTTGTGCTTCCACAAACGATTACCGAAAATACGATGCGACGTGGCTTTGCTCCGGTCGACTAACGCCGTGGCTGGAGGATCGGGTCGCGTTTTGAATGCTGTCTAGCACGTTGACTGATACTCTTACCGATGACAAACAAGTCGCATTCGGGTGATAGAGTCCAAGGATGTTGCTTACGCCACCGAGAAAACCTCGGAGGTTTGGCGATCCTGGATGCGTCGACACCTCCATCGTCCGTGGGTTTGTGGACGGGCGCTGGCGATTCGAATCGACGCCTATCGGGATTTAAGTGGGCCTGAGCATCGCGTGACCGAGCGACTCGGCGAATGAATTGCTGCATGGGTTCAGTGGTATCGCTAACTGGGTAGTAACCTTTTATCCAAAATTCTGCCGGTTAGAATATACGGAATCGTTCATTGGATGCGCGCCATTTTTTGGGGAAGATCGGGCGGGCGGGTTGAAGGGTAAGTCGGCGCGACTCGGTCCCTCCGGGTGTCGGCTGATAAAATGAACTCGACCATTCGTCATGAGCGGTGTCCATTGTTGTCTTTGAGTTTGCTTCATTCGCCATCCAATTGATTTCTATGCCAACCAAAACAATCCAGGCTGATCTGATGGCCAACAAGATTGCGGAGCAAATCCATCTCAAATCGCATTTGCTGGGTCCGATCGACGAGCTGGATGAAATTCGCCAGGCATTGCTGTTTGCAGAAGTGTCAATGATTTCGTATATGAAACCGGAGGAGTTCGAAAAGGCCGCGGGGCGATTGGGGTTTGCTGAGGGAAAGTACTTTGTAAATCATGGTTCGCACGCCTACTGGTTGAGCAACGTACATGACAGTGTGATTGTCTGTCGCGAAGCGGAGCCAACGTCATGGAAACAACTCAACAGTGAGTTGCATGCCGTGCAAACTCTCGCGGAGACGGTCGGGCGAGTTCACTCGGGTTGGAAAAAACGGGCCGACGGTTTATGGCCACAGCTCGAGCAAGCAATTTTCCTGGATCGGCGAAAAATGTGGTTTACCGGACATTCTCTCGGCGGAGCGGTTGCCAGTATTTGTGCCTATCGCTGCCTGTTATCGGCGGTACAAAATGAACCGGTCGCGCTATATACTTTCGGCAGCCCTCGTGTCGGGAGTAACTCCTACGTGACTCAGGCAACAATGCGGCACGTTCGCTGGGTAAACAACAATGACTTGGTTCCAAGACTCCCTCCGACTTGGCTCGGTTACCGACATTTTGGAGATGAGCACTATATCAATCATAAAGGGGAGACCGAGTTACTCACCGGTTGGCGACGGACTCGAGACAGGTTACGCGGATTCTTTAAAAGCTTGACTAAATTTCGCATCGACCATTTTCGAGACCACCTGGTCACTAGCTATGTCAATGCGCTTGCCAGAATCGCGAAAAAAGAGGGGCCTTAGTTGGAGTTGCAACGCTTGTGCAGTCGCAGGCTCTGATCGTTTTGAATTGCAAATGGACCTATCATGTCAATCCTCGTTCATTGTCCAAGCGGGTGTGTTGTCACTGCTCATAACAATCGCCGTGGCAAGATTATTGTGTGCCGTGAATGTCAGGCTTCCATACGAGTGCCTCGAAAAGGAAGTAAAACGGAATTGGCGGGAAAATCACAAATCGTATACACTGCCCACTGGATCGCCGCTCCCAACGAGTTGGGAAATGATCCTGTCAATTTGAACGATCCTGGTCGTGTGCCTTTTCAACAGTTGTCCGAACCGAAGGTCGTGGTCGATGCCGTTGTACAGGCGGTGGATGGGCTGCAGGGAGCGTTGCATCGCGGCCATTTTGAATCCACTCCCGAATCAGACAAACGAGATTCATTCGCCGCGAAGGCTGAAATTGATTCGCCGCGAGCGCTGAGAAAACAGGAAATTGACGTCGCGATCATCGTCGAAAGGCCAGTGGCGTACTCGTCCGACATTGGCGAGGTGATGATTGAGTTCGATCGGAAGGAACGGCATGATCCCGAACGGGATCGGCTGTGGCTGACACGATTTTATGCCCTTTGTCTAGCGATCATAGCGGTCGTCAACTGTGTTCCGGTGGGTGTGTTTTTGCTTGCTTATGCGCCACAATCGTGGGACGCAACGTTGCCTCGTTGGGCGTTCGTATTAATCTTTGTGTCGATTGCTTTCTTAAGTTATTGGATATATTTGTGGCAGTTAGCCGACTGGTCTTCGCTGCTGATGGTCTCGTTATTTGTGTTGTTGACGGCATGTGTCTACGGTTTTCTAGCAGCGGGGTTATGGCTGGGCACTCCTGAAAGCTGGATCGCTCGCGTCTTACAATTGCCGCATGCGTATTATCAATTCGGCCCAATTTGGGGAGGAATTATGTTCTGTTTGCTTGTGCTGACAAGCTTTACGTTGGGAAGGGACGCGCTCAATTGGCAATCGAGTTGGAGCGTGCGACTATCTTCGGTTTAGGTAAGGTATCGATTGTCCAACCCAAAAAAGGAATGCATGACCCCCTGCAGAACCCTCTGCCTGGTTCCCAGCGCGATCGAACACCGATTGGCAATGACGCTCCACCTAGCGGCCGACGATCGGTTGGAAATCTGCGGCGTCGGAGTGATCGCCTCGGCGGCGCGGACGATGCAACTCCTCCAGATCCATCGGCCGGAACGAGTCCTATTGTTCGGTATCGCCGGAGGTTACGGCGAGCATTGTGAAATCGGATCGGTCATCCAATTTGGCCGGGTTTCGATTTGGGGGGTCGGTGCCGGCGATGACCAGGAATTCATAACGCTCGCTCAAATGGGCCTGCAGTCGCTTCCCGATGATGTCGCTAAATTCGGAGACACGATCGTGATCGATTCAACCATCGATTCCCATTTGTTGACCGTTTGCAGTGCGGCTCGTTCATCGACCCAGGTCGCTTGCAGAGCTAAGTCATTCCCGCAGGTGGCCAGTGAAGATATGGAGGGATATGCCGTTGCCGTTGCGTGTTGTTTGGCGAGCGTTCCCCTGACAATTATTCGTGGTATCTCAAATTTAGCCGGGGATCGGGACCCAGCTGGTTGGAAAATTGATGCTTCAATGTCCAATTGCGTTGAATACGTCAATCGATACCTGGGAGCATGATGTGCATGGCTAAGAAAATTCGTTTGGGGATTTCCACTTGCCCTAATGACACCTTTGCGTTCCACGCAATCCTTCACAAAAAGATCGACCTGGAAGGCCTGGAATTTCGAATCGACCTGCTGGATGTACAGGAATTGAATACAGCGCTACTGGCAGGACATTACGATGTTTGCAAGGCAAGTTTTCATGCAGCACTCTATTGCCGAGAGGAAACAGTCGTGCTTCCGTCCGGTGCCGCATTGGGCTTTGGTGTGGGACCGGTATTGCTTTCTCATCAGCCAGATCGCAGCCCTGAGCGATATGCGGAATTAGCTCTTAAACCCATCGTGCTCTGTCCTGGGTCATTAACAACGGCCACGATGTTGTATCGACTTTATCACTCCGCAGGAGAACCGGAACAGGTGGTCTTTTCCGAGATCATGCCTCGCTTGCAAACTCGCACCGCGGACTTCGGTGTCTGTATTCACGAAGGGCGATTTTCGTATCAAGACTATGGACTGCATTTGATCGAAGATTTAGGAGAGACCTGGGAGTCGTCGACCGGGTCTCCGCTGCCGTTAGGCGGCATCCTGGCCAGGCGAAGTCTGGGCGAAAGTCTGTCGAGAACAATTCAGTCGATCATACGCGGTTCGATCGAGTATGCACAGGCGCATCGGACTGAAACTGTTGCAACCATGAAGCAGTATGCTCAGGAACTTGACGACGACGTGTTGTTTTCACATGTCGATCTGTATGTCAACCCTTGGACGCTCGACATGGGCGAAGTTGGGCAACAGGCATTGCGTAAACTGACTCAAGTTGCCAAAGCACGCGGTATCATCGAACATGATGGTGGAGAGATCGAGGTGCTAAGCACTTCTTAAACAGTTCGATTCCTTCGGCGAACTTGCTGGAAGCGCGCGAAAATAGCCGCAGCGTGCCGCGGCTATCGACGCTTCCCTCTTCCGGAAAACCTTGAACTAACGGTTGATCTCTGCATTCGCTCGAGCTGCTTTGAGAGCGTTCGCTTCATGGGTGAGTGGGAACTCAGGACCCTTGGGGAAATACTGCAGGTCATCTTTCATGTAATAGGCGCTAGGCAATGTTTGACCACCTACGCTGACTTGGCACCCACTGACGGCCAGGCAACTTACAATTGCAGCGCCCAATGCTAGAGCCCCGACAACAGGGCGAGCCAGCCAATATTTTTGTGTCTTGATCATCATCGAGTTCGGCTCCGTTATCCGGTATTTCCGGAGATTATCACTGTGTTTGGAAACCTGCCCAACGTTGCTTGCGGCCACGCCGCTGCGGCGTAATCCAGCTAATTGGTACAATCGGTACAGAAGTTATCGGTTGACCAACGGGTGGACTTTGAAACAATTCGTAAAAATCTGTCTTTGCCTGCGGATAAGTTGCGTGAACAACGCAGGAAATGCCGGTTTTTTAAACTGAATCTTAATAAATTGTCGCATTGGTTTGGCAAAACAGGTATGTTGAAGGGGCCGGAGAAGGTCATCCCGAAGTTTGGTTTGCTGGCACAAACCGGGATCGATCCACCGACACACCAATTCGATCCAATTTCCATAAAATGTGAGCGGCCTCGAAGTGTTTGTTGGTTCCGGGAGCCGGGGCAAATGAGCAACGAATGATGGGATGTCCATTTTGCTCAATCGCGTTCAAACAGATGAATCACGCTGGAACAGGGGAATTCAATCAACTGGCCTGTGACTTTGGAATGTATGCTGAGGTCATCCGGGTCAAAATTCAAAGAGAAGGCAGGAACAAGACAAATGTTGAAGCATCAGCGTTCAATCACCGTCATTCTAGTGTTGACGACCATTCTGCTCATGTCTGGAGTTGATCCTGTTCAAGGTCAAGAGCAGGTTCGCCGAGGGCAATCATTGCCAAACGATAAGTATTACTCCGGGTTTGGCGAATACTATCGTGGGGAATATTCGCGAGCGCTTGCTATTTTCCGTTCTGGAGCGAACGGGGCTTACCGTGACGGCACTGGGCGATTTCTGGATTCGATCTGTTTCTACACGATGACGGGAGAGTGCTTTTACCAGATGGGTAGCTATCCAGAAGCGATTGAGCAATATGAAGCGGCGATCGCGTTGTATACAAATCTCAAGAGTTGGCCGCAGCGCACGACATTTCCAACCCAGATTTTGGAAAACAGTGGTGCTGTCGCACAGGCCCGAATCAATTGGGGGAATACGACTCGACAATTTACGGTCGGAGCCTTTCCAAAGTTAAGCATGATGATCGGCGACTTGGACGCGGTGGAACGTGCTCGGATCCAAGGTGGGGTCATCAACCCGGCCTCACTACGTCAAGTCGATATCGCGGAAGTGATGCGTTGTGTTGCATTAGCCATTCATCGAAGGCATCAAATTAAAGGGCCGGTTTGTAAGCATGATCCGTTTACCAAATCAATGGTAAGCCAATTGGGAGTGGGTCGAGGAGCAGCAGGCACCATGACTGGAGCGTGGCAGGGTGTGTTGTATGGGTTAGCTCAATCGTCAGCCGCACAATATGATCAGGCAGCGGCCACATTAACTCAGTCACTTCAAATATCTGGATTTGATCATCCTTCCTCCCCGATCGCCCTATTAGAACTCGGCTACCTGGCGAAGCGCAAGGGAGATCTGACCGCGGCGCTTCTGTATTTTTTGGAGGCCTCGTACTCGGGAGCCATTTTTCGGCAATACGATGTCGTTGCCGATGCGTTACATGCCGCCACAAATGTGCAGATCCAGGCAGACCGCACGATCGTTTTTACGCCATTGCAATCCGCTGCGGAATGGGCAAACCGTGAACGAGCCCGCGCCTTGCATGCATCATTGCTGGGTGACGCGATTTGGTCGACAACGGAAAGCGGTGCTTCCGGCGATGCGCTCCGATTGATCTCACAAAACGCCCGCGTGCTTCGTCAAGGGGACTTGGCTTCGAGTCGTATTGGAACTCGGTGGTTATATGGTTCGGCGTTGGCGAACTCGATGGATGGAAATGCGACGGGAGCCGCGCGAGACTTGGAACGATTCCTGATCGCCGCCAGGAAATCTTCATTGTGGTTATATCAAATTGCACTTGCCGACGATTTGGTCGTCAAGAGTCGCGTGACGGAGCGAGCCGCGGACATTTTGTACAGTGAAGTCCTTCGTGATCCAGGTCGCGAGGACTGGTTGGAACAGCCAATGGAAACGATTGCCTATCTGGTTTCCCCACACCTCGATCCAATGCTCCGTTGGCATGGCATTAATGTACGACTCAAATCGGAGGTGAAAGCTCTGGAAATCTCTGACTTGATTCGACGCCATCGATTCTTCAGCGTCTTCCCGCTGGGGGGAAGGCAACTGGCACTCCGTTGGGTAACCTCGGCGCCTGCTGAGGCTTTAAATGAAACCGCACAGCATCAACAAACAGAATTCCTGACTCGTTATCCACGATTGAAAGAGTTGGCCGATGCATCGCAACAGGTTACTCGGCAACTTCGCCAAATACCGGTGACTCCGGATCGAAACACCGAAGCAGTACGTGATCAAAAAAAATGGCTGGACCAGTTAAGCGTAATCGAAGCTGAACGAGAAATGTTGTTGCAGTCGCTGGCGCTCCGTCGGGAACCCTGTGAAATGGCATTCCCAGCGCCAATGATGTTGCAGACAATTCAGGATCGATTACCAGAAAAGCAACTCATTATCGCGATATTCTTCGATCGCGAGCAGTACTATATCAGTTTCATTTCGAAGAACACGTACTCCTTTGAGTCCATTATTGCCGCTCAACTGGTCGACCAGGAATTAGCACTATTGCTAAAAGATCTGGGTTTGGGAACTCCGGGAGGGACGATCACTGCCGACAATCTGCAGAGCGATGGTTGGCGCGAATCAGCTCGCAAGATCTCTGCGTTGCTGTTTCCCCGCGTTCGCCCCGATTTCATCAACAACTTTGACGAGATTATAGTCGTTCCCGATGGTCCTTTGTGGTACTTCCCGTTTGAGCTAGTTCAATTGGGCACGTCTGAGCATTCCGTAAATTTGAGCGACTCGATAAAAGTCAGGTATGCACCGACGTTATCGACGGCGGTTGCTGACGACCGTCGTCGCAGACGATTTGCCAAAACCGTGGCGATCACCGGGCGCACGAATGCTCGTGATGATAATGACTTGTCGAGTCGGGCTTTTGCTGATTTGCAAACGCGGATCAGCGGTGTTGAGTCGATTGATAAATCGAGCCGAACACCTTCGAATTTAATTAAATCGTTTGTCGGTCAAGTTATCGTATGGGATGAGATTGACGGTTCCAAACCCGCAGGCTTGGCCACTGCGCCAATGAGTTTTGACTCAGGGCGTCCCGGTAGTTCCCTGGGGAGTTGGCTGAGCCTCCCCTGGTCCGATATTGATCAATTGATCCTGCCTGGTTACAAGTCGGCGATTGGAGGAGGCAAACTTCAAAACGCGCAGGGTGACGAGCTGTTTTTACTTTCCTGTGGTTTGCTGGCGACCGGTACGAAATCGGCATTGATCAGTCGCTGGCCGGTTGGCGGGACATCGACAATGGATTTCACTCAAAGATTTGCTGCGGAGTCGCTCCATTCGCCGCCAATCGACGCGTTGCGTCGAAGCATTCAATTGCTCAGGGAGACCGAGATCGATTTGGCATCCGAGCCTCGCGTCAGAGATACCAAGCTCGATGAACCGTTGAAGGCCGACCATCCATTGTTTTGGGCTTCTTACCTTTGGATCGACGTGGTATTACCCGATCTCGAGGAACCTGAAGTTGAAGAGGGAGTTGACGATGACAAACAATCGAATCCCGAAGTGCCCAGTGCCGAGCCTGAAAGGAATGACGACAAACAAGGAGGTGCAGCCGAGGAGATGAAAGAGGGGGGTGGCGATGGAATATCGGCAACTGAAAGTGATGGGCATCGCGAAATCACAAATCAGTATGATCGGTGAGATCATCGCGACGAATCGATTGAACAAATGCTGGATTGCAACCGTAAATCCACCTCTGAATAAATTTCCGTTCTCATCAAAAATTGCCGGAATCGACCTTGTCTCAAAGGTTCGGTTTCTGCACACTGGTATCGGTATTGATCTTGATTCCCTGTCTGGTAGAGCGTTGAGCGTATGAACTGTTCCCAAGTGATCCTGATTGCCGTAGTTCTTTGCACTTGGTGTTGTTCTTTCGTTAGTGTCTCGGGGCAGGCAACCGGGACCGAGGATTCGAACCGAGGTGCTAACGAGTATTCGGCCAAGGGAACCGCCGGCGCTGACTCGTTCTCAAGTGCACTTCCCCAGCAGACGACGATCGTCGTATGTCCTATCGAGTTTGATGAAGCGCTACAACCCTGGATTGAGTTGCGCGAAGCGCAGGGGTTTAACATTACAGTGATCCGTCCTTCTCGAACGGCATATGCACTTGCAGAAGAAATCAAGCGGACTGCGAAGCATCGGCAAGTCGACCATCTCGTGCTCGTGGGCGACGCTTACAACGAGCAACACCCTAGCCGCGCTGTGCCGACCGATTATATTCGAGCGGTCGTTAATGTCCGTATGGGATCGGAACCTGAAATTGCCACAGACAAGAGCTACGGCGACTTCACCGGAAACGGTATGCCAGATATTCCCATCGGTCGAATTAGTGTCAGGAATTCGGACGAATTGACAGCGATCGTCGATAAGATCATTTGCTACGAGCAGAACACTGACTTTGGCACTTGGAGGCGACGCATTGATTTCACGGCCGGGACCGGCGGATTCAGTCCAATTATCGACCGGGTGATTGAAACCACAGCGAAGCAGATGATCACGGAATTAATTCCTGGTGGGTATGAAACCACGATGACATTCGCCAGTTGGACGAGTCCCTACTGCCCAGATCCCCGACGGTTCTCTCAGACCACGATCGATCATCTCAATCGAGGCGGGTTGTTCTGGGTGTACATCGGACATGGACATCCGCTGCGACTGGATCACTTGCGAGTACCCGGAGGGCGGTTCCCCATTTTCGAGATGGAGGATTGCGCAAAACTTAACTGTGTGTCGACGCATCCGATCGGGCTAATGTTGAGTTGTTATACCAATGCCTTCGACTTTCCCGACGATTGTTTAGGGGAGCTGCTAATTCGCTCTCCTGGCGGCCCAATTGCCATTATCGGCGGAACGCGAGTCACGATGCCCTATGCCATGTCGCTCCTATCCTTGCATATGATGGAAGACTATTTTGATTCTGGCGAATCGCGCACGCTTGGGGAGCTGTTTTTGGGCGCCAAGCGCCGATTGCTCACGCCCGACACCGTCAATCCGTATCGGCAAATGATTGAAACCATGGGCAAGGTATTCAGTCCCACGTCGGACATGCATGACGAGGAGCTCGTCGAGCATATCGCCTTGTTTCATATTCTCGGCGACCCGTTGCTTTCATTGCATCGCCCATCGAAACTGGAACTTGAAACGTCAACGGAGGGGATTGGGGGACAGTCCATCACCGTCTCTGGGAATTCGGAACTCATTGGAACACTGACCCTGGAAATGGTCTATCCTCGAGATCGTCGCCACTTCAGGCCGATACGCCGCAAAGAATTCACTGTCGATCACGACATTTTCTGCGGGTACCACGAAGAATATCTGCAATCCAATGGGCGTGCCTGTGTCGTTTACAAAAAGCAACTGAGTGAATCTCAATTCAAAATCGAATTGCAAGTTCCAGCTGATGTCCATGGTGAAATGGTCATCCGTGCCCACGTTGCCGGCGATGCGGGCTTCGCCATGGGACACACAGAAATTCTAATTCAGCGAACGACCGTCACCGAGTTGCCGTCAACATCGACGCGTTAGCAACCGGTTTCTTTAACAGCGACAGCGAACACGAGCCGACGCTGCTTTTTAGTGAGTTATCATCCGACACGCCATCGATGGTTGTGGCCGCTCGATTCTGCAACGAACGAATCTGTAAGATACCGGATGCAGCTTTGACACCGACTATGATGGGCCCGTCTCGCGCCCATAACCAAACGCACGGTCAATCAATCGATCAAACAGCCAGTATTCGAACATGGTCATAATGACAGGCAAAAAAATCTGAGCCGCTTGGGCGATACGAAACTGGACGTTGGTGTCGGCATAAAACCCAAGTAACCATTCTCGATTACTATGGATGAAGGCACTGACCAGCACAATATTAAGAATCAACAATCCACAGGCAATGATGCAGACTAACATCATGTACATGCAGCCAGTGGTTGGTGAATTCTTTGCAGATTTGAAAAAACGTGACATGCCATTTCGAGAAATAAATAAGCCGACAAATCGCTGCGATCCTGCGGATATCAAAATCGTGTCGCACTTCGGACCTCAGGTGGAAACACCTTCGACACGATCATCCTGTTGGCTGATGGGATTTACAACCATGATTATTGATGTCTACGCTATTGTGTTCGGATAGCACCGATTTCGCAATCGTTAATTCACATGACCGTCCATTCGTTGTGGGTCTGGCACCGATTTTTGTTCAGTTAGTCAGCACGGCTTTATTGTTGGCTCAGATCACTGATTCCCTTCAATCCAACTTTTAAACTTTTGAAATGAGCCGGTAAACCATGAGTGAGAAATTCTTGACGGATGGCGAAATTGACTCGTCGCCGATACAAAACCTGACGGTGGCTGTAATCGGCTATGGATCGCAGGGTCGCTCCCATGCGTTGAATTTACGCGATAGCGGAGTCAACGTGGTGGTAGGTCAGCGGCCAGGGCACGGATTCGAACAAGCTGTAAAAGATGGCTTTTCGCCGGTTTCCATCGCTGCTGCCAGCGCGCAAGGCGACTTGATCGCCCTGCTCCTCCCGGATGAAATTCACCGCGAGGTATTCCAGGAGATGATCAAGCCGCAAATGAGCCCTGGCAATATGTTATTGACGTGTCATGGCTTTAGCTTGCTGTACGGTCAAATCGATTTGCCAGCGCGTGTCTGCGCCGTGTTGGTTGCACCGAAAGCGGCTGGTCATCGAGTCCGTTCGGCATATACCGAAGGGGGAGGCGTCCCTTGCCTGGTGGCCCCCGGGCCGTCGGCGGACCAAGCGGCATTGAAGGTTGCACTGGCGTATGCCAAGGGGTTGGGCGGCGGGCGAGCCGGGGTATTGATGACAACCATCGCAGAAGAAACTGAGACCGACCTGTTTGGCGAGCAGGCTGTTCTATGCGGAGGGGTTAGCGCCTTGGTCAAGGCGGGGTTTGAGACCTTGGTCGAGGCAGGTTACCAACACGAGGTAGCCTATTTTGAATGTGTACACGAACTCAAGTTGGTCGTCGATTTGTTATACCAGGGAGGATTGGCGTATATGCGTGACCACATCTCGAACACCGCCGAGTATGGCGACTATTCCCGTGGTAATCGCGTGATCAACGACGCGGTCCGAATGTCGTTGCGAGAGATCCTGGATGAAATCCAAAGTGGTCAGTTTGCCCAGGAATGGCTTCAGGAGAATCGCGCGGGTTGCACCGAATTTCAACAAATGAGAAACCGAGAGCAACAGCTGCTTATCGAACAAGTTGGGCAAGATATCGTACGGCTTGGCCAGTGACGAGTCGTCCGTTTTTGAACCACTTCGATTCCCCGCGCCTATCGGCTGCGCTCCGAGAATAAACAACTGCACCGTTTGATACCGCATCGTTAGTCGTTGTCATCGTTGTACGTCGCCGGTTGTGACGTGGTGAAGCAATGACCTGAATGGGCATGACGTCTAGGCACGCGATCTCAATCCCCGCGCATTCAAAACGTTCATAAATCTTTTGTTGGCATGAATCCAGGTCCAGGCGATTCGCGATTACCGTCGAAAAACCTGGCGGCATGAACAAAATCGGACCTGTCCCGAATCGCATTGGCCAATTTTGGTGGTTGAAATTGTTTTCTCGCAGGTGGGGTGATACTTCGGTCCGCCTGGTCTTCATGGTGTAATGAACGATCATCGATTCGACCCCATGTGAGACGACTTGCCGAAGCGATTGAATTCGTGGGTCTTGGGTTTGTCTCATCGAGGGCTGGAATTGACCGACTGTCCCAATTTTTTCGTTACTGCGGTTAACGAGTTGAAGCGAGCGATCCTTTGGCCAAATCGTGATAGCTTGCAGGGATTGTGGATGTTTTCCACCTAAAATTTCGATGAAACGGCCAAGAAACCTCGAAAACAACTTTGATTTAAAAGCCATTTGCAGATAAACTAAGATTAAGGCGTCTTAACACGTCGCCCGATTCGTCGCGTCGCGAAATGGCTATTAATGGCTATTAGAGTGTCGGCTAATTCGCTTTTAAACTCCCGACATCTGTTTTTATGTGACCTAGAATTCATCAAGCGGGCTTGCGCGACCATGTTAACCATACGCAAACGCGCGCTTCGAATTCGGAAACTCTCCCTCATTTTATTCCCTCCCCATTTTTCAAGTATCCAGGAGCACGTGATGAGCACCAAAACTCGTAGACCCGCATTTACCTTGATCGAGTTGCTTGTTGTTATTGCCATCATCGGCATCTTAATGGCAATGCTGTTGCCAGCGGTACAGATGGTTCGTGAGGCCGCCCGTCGAACGAATTGTCTCAACAACATTCGCCAAATTGGAATCGCGATGCACAATTACGAGAGTACTCTGAATCGATATCCGGAGGGCTGGATCGAGCGGAACCCGAATTGCAGCGGAGCGGTTGTTCCCGATTGCGCGAGTTATCGATATGGCTGGGCCACCTTGATACTCCCCTTCATTGAAGGTGATAACTTGTACAAGAACTACGATATCCGAGAAGGTTTTTGGGATGATCCATCAACGGCAGGAATCGAAAGAGACTCGATCAGTGTCGTCGACATTTACATCTGTCCCTCCGACCCGATCGAAGGGGCCAATCCTGTCGTCGAAAATGGCGTCCACGCAAAATTGAATTATATGGGTTCAATTGGCCAAGACTACATGGACAACTTCTTGAATCAGTCGAATGGAGGTTCCGGCATTTTTTATATGAACAGCCGAACGAAGAATCGAGACATTCGCGACGGTACCAGTCACGTGATTACACATGGCGAGCGAGGGGGGCTCAACCCTGATGACAATCAATACCATAACCAGGGGATCCGGATTGGTTTGATCGAAGATGGTGCCGCACCGAACGAGTTGAACGGAATCGCTTTTCCAGGGTTGGAGCTTGCTGGTCAAGTCGCGCAAGGACCGTATGATCCCAACGTCTATCCGGGAGCTCCCATCGACTACACTAACTTTGGAGTCAAAGGGAGCGGCGGAGGTGGCGGAGTGGATCGCATTTATGCCTATACGGTCGGTTATTCCAGTCCCCATCCCGGTGGAGCTAGCTTTTTGTTCGCAGACGGTTCAACCTTGTTTATCAACGATATTATTTCGGTAGATATCTTCGGGCTGTTGTTAAATAAGGCGGACGGCGAAACTGTAGATACCGGCGCTTTCCGCTAGACGGTCATTCAACCCTGGCTTGTGTCCAGCTAGGCTGTATCCGTCGACTGGGGTTGGGGCAGATCGGCTTCTTTGCCGAATTTGAGCTGCGGATTAAGAAAGCCAGCTTCACGTGAACTTCGGTGCCAATCGCCGTTGGTTCCGCAGGTACCTTCAACTCCGGTTTGTATCGGACGAAGTGTGGAGCACGCACGTTGAATTGACCGGTTACCGTTCCTGCCTGACCTCGATCTTCGATGACTTTTCAACCGCGAAAACTCTGACATGGTTGCGCAAATCGCGTGTCATGCCTGGCATGCGAAAGAAAGCAATTTTGTTTTCCGACAAGTTCAATTCGTAATCGATCTGATCCTGACCAGATCCTGACCAAAAGAAAATCAATAACTTTTGCGATTCGAAATCGATTCGCTCGGTTATCGATTTAACCAGATCATCCGAGTCGACATGGGTCGCCAGCTCCGTTGATGACATGACGACCACAGGTTCTCCAAATGATGCCCGATGGCCAAGGTCACGTCGTTCGTGAAACTCAACCCTTTGAATAATTTGATGGGGAATGGCGTTTTTCCCATCTCGCCAATCGATTATGGCCGCGTGCAATAATTTTGCTTCATCATCCTGCGGTGAAAACGAATACCTTTTAGCCTGCGCGTCGTCCGAGGTCAACTCGACGGTAAACTGTGGCATATCGGGGATGACTAACTCGGGATCATCTGGCTTCTCGATTGGGAATGGAAAATCCGCAATCGCGGTTCGGATTTCATTCCAGTTCTTCGATATCTCACCTTGGACCTTTTTGTTGTCAATCAATGAATGGAACGTCCACTTACCAGCATGCGAAATTTGAAAAGTATAATCCGATTCCTTTGAAACGTCTTCCGGTTTGCGAAAGCCCATATATCGGTTCACGAACAGCATTGTCGTGTCTTCCTCGGTTTGTCCATAAAGTGTGTGTGAATTTGCCAATGTGCTAAACCAGATCGTCAACGCCGAAAGCAAAATCGTTAGAAGCGGCGAGAATCTGCATCTCGATTTTAATTGTCGTTGCATCGCATTGCTCCAAATGTGAATTAGGATATCGACTCCGTTACGATTGTATCCAACGCCCGGGCAAGAAGTCCAAGGTTTCAAAATGATCACATCCGGCCGTGATGGTTTACATGTGGATTCTAGCCTTCGTCCCGATCTACGCCGTCTACCCGTCACTGATTTTCCGGGGCCGGGATTGTATGCTGAAGGTTGAGCCGACGCAGTGCATCCCGGGCCGCGCGTGAAATGTCGATGTGTTGATGTCCATTTGCCACGAGTTCAATCAATTGTTTCGCTTGGTCATCTCCTGCCCGTTCCAGGGCGTGAATCAACCGTTGTAATCTCCGCCAGTCACGTTCGTCGATGGCTGGACGCTCGACCGGCTGGCTCAGTATGGTATTGATGCGAAAACGGACTTCTGCTGAATCTGCTGCGCCATGACTAAGTTGAAGCTGCGGCTCCGCAACAGCTCGTAGCGACAGCAGTTGCTGTTGAGCCAGTTCCCGCTCCTCCAATACTGGACTCCCCAGTTGTTCAATCCATTCCTGTATCACCCCATTATCGACCAATTCCAATGATGAGGCAATCTGTTGCTCGATGAACGACCGATGCTGGTCCAACTGATCAGCAACGATGGCCACGGCATGCAGCGACTGGTGAGGTTGAGCGTTCCCGAGTGATTCCCAGAGTGCCTCCGGTTCGCTGAACAACTGTTGCTTATTTGCAAATTCATGACTAGAACCGATCTGATCCAGGTCCCAAATCAAGATTGTACAATCCTGGTTTCCGGTAGCTCCGCTTGCTAGCCAGCGTCCGTCCTTGGAAAACGTCACCGCACAGACAGGGCCGTCATGACCATTCAGCGTCGCCAGAAGCGTGCCGGTTAAGCAATCCCATATCTTGACGGTTCGATCCCAACTCGCTGTGGCCAACAACCGGTCATCCGGTGAAAATGTGATTGCCTCAACTCGATCAATGTGCCCCTCTAGCCGGTGCTTTCGTGTTGGGTCCTCAAGGTCCCAGACGTAGGCTTCCTTTTCCCGGAGAAAGGCCGCCGCCGCCAATCGTTCGTTGTGAGCAAAGACCACCTGCTTAGGTCGAGAGTTCACCGCGATTAACTGGTTTGTTTCGCGATTGGCCTCGTCCACAATTCGAATTGGAAAAAAGTTCTTTTGCTGTCGCGCGATTGGCTGAATTGTTGCAAATCGCCTTCCGCTCTCGGTCATGCCGAGAACTTGCCGACCGGAAAACCGCAGCAGCTCGATCCCTTCATTCTCTCCGGTATCAAGACGTACGATTCGTCGCTGTCCTTCACTGTAAACAACAATTCTTTCCCGATCCAGCAACTCAATGAATTCACCCCCTCCAGGAATCTCGCGAACCAGCACTCCTTGGTCATAATCCCAAAGTTTAATTGCTTCCGATCTTTGGCTAGCCGCAGTCAAAATGTGTTCATTATCCGGGAGAAATCGAAACACCCCAACGTATCCGGAATGAGCCTTGATCTGCGAAACCAGTCGAGCACTCTTCAGCTCATAGATCTGGACAATCTGATCTCTGGTTCGCGCGGCAAGGTGGTTGCCATCATAGGAAAACTCCAGGGCAAGGACACTGTTCCAAGCATTCCCTGGAGAATGTAGTCCTAATCGCATGACGGCATTGTCTGGTAGAGCGTCAACGGTCTGCGGATCCTGAATGATCGAGGCCACACCTCCGAATTCACGATCGTAAATGCGATGGGGATCAGGCTGTTCGATTCGACCGACACCCGATTGCTGAAATCCCGGTCTGAAACTGACATGGGCAGCCCCCCAACAACAGCAAAGCATTGCCATGAGTTGAATTAGTGCACGAATGTCTTTGGGAAAATACAACAACGTCGCGAAACACCCGGCAATCCCTTCTGTAAAACCCAATTCACGAAACAAGCCAAATGAAATCGGCGCGGTTGATCTTCGACCCGTGAATTCTGCAAGTCGTTTATGGATGTCGATCGACATTGTGCGACTCTCGGTTTTCAGACGCGGTTTCGAATGGTGGCGTCAAGGAAATTCAAGGGTACCATGCTTAAATCCAAGTTCAAACTTGCGGATTAATTCACTGACCGTGAATCGTTTGACAAATATTCTACGCGGGTCGGTGTCAATAAGGGAAGATTACGGTATGTTGTATCTAGTGCTTTGTCACTATTAAGAGTTCGGATTGCTGAGTATCAGCCGGAACGCACTAGCTTCCGGTTGATCCGGCCTGAACCGGGTGCTAGCGCACACCGGCTAACACTGATCTCTAACTTGGACAAAGCCCTAGTCGGTCGCGCGCGTCGCCAGTACTGAACTCATCAAGAACCGAAGGCGGAATTCTGTATAAACCGGCCTCTGAAGCTGTTCGTACTCAATAAGTCCATGATCAAAAGAATTGTACATTCTCGACTGATGTTGATACCGTTGGGCATCATCCTTGGGTTAGTCGCACGTAGTATTTTGGGGGTACCGTCCGTTCAAGATAAAACACTTCGACTCGATCCGTACACTGATTTGCAACCGATGGAGCAGCCACAAGAGAAAGAACAACCGGTCGTTCAACCGTTACAAAAACCTTGGAATTTGATTGAAATCCCAATCTGGCAAGATTACAGGAACTCGGTGGCGATTCCCCAGTCCAAAACTCAACAGAAGTGGGATATCATTCATTAGGGGCGGGTTTTAGAACAATTTCGCCATTTGCGGATACTAAAGTGAAACAACCAAGCTGACGTTAGGGTTTTGCACGATGGTTCAATGGTTGCCGTTGTCCGTAGCCATTGGAAAACGCGCCCCTGCATTAACTATTAACCCTCGGCAACCGGGCTGGAACATCTGAAATCAGCAGATCGAGTATTCAATCGCTGTATGTTAAAATTTGCCATACCGGCAATTTGATGGAATCTGCAATCAGAAACAGTATTTCGTGACCGTTTCTGAAAGTGTCGATGACCCTCGTCCCTTTTCCATCCAAGGTCTGACGCTTAGGATATATAGCGCGTTCAACCTTGCGGGATGCGAGGAGCCAAGTCCGTCATTCACACCCAGTGATTGTCGCCGTCTGGTTCCGAACTTAGAGAACACTTCCTTTGATGGTCCAGGTTATCGGGCGATCCGGTAACCTGTTAACCTCCCGAAATTCCTTAACAATTTTTGCTGTAAACTTCTATCGAAAGGCTAACCTTAATGAACCGTTTTACTTTACGAGCTTGCTCGGCTTTTACGATTTTTGCGATCTGTTTGTCGTCGAGTGCGACAACCTATGCTCAAGACAACGTCCTTCGATGGAATTTAAAGGAAGGTCAAAAATTCATGATCGAAACGACCGTTGATCAAAATCAAAAAATTGCCACCTTTCAAATGGAAATGGGGATTGTGCAAAATGTGACGATGGAGTGGCTGGTCAAAAGTGTCGATGGCGATAAGTTCACAATTGCTCAGACAATCACACGAATGAAAATGAACATGGATTCACCTATGATGCAACTGGAATACGACAGCGATGAGGGTGAAGGCGAGGGCATGGCCGCGCAAATCGCCGCAGGCATTTCTCCGATGATCGACGCTGAAATTACGTTTGTGATGGACCGTATGGGCAATGTCTCTGATGTTGTCGTGCCCGATGACGTGAAGGAAGGCATGAGCGGCGCCATGGGGATGGGTATGGGAGGTATGGGCCCGGAAATGATCGAGCAATTTACCAAGCAAGCCTCACTGGTTTTCCCTGAAGAAGCCGTTTCCGTCGGTTCGGAATGGGAGAATGCAACGACGGTGAAATCCATCGGTACAATGAAGGTTGACAACAAGTATAAGTATGTGGGCAATGAAGACGATGGTGGCATCTCGCTGCATAAAATCGGTGTCACCTCAAATATTGAAATGGATGAATTTGAAATTCCAGGCGGAGGAAGCGCTGAACTGGAATCCATTGAATCAACCGGCCAGATTTGGTTCGATAACAATAATGGCTACATGACCAAAGCCGAAATGGCGCAAAAAATGGACATGCTGATCGATGCCATGGGCATGGAAATGTCCGTTTCAAGTGATATAAAAACCAAGGTCAAGGTGACTCTGGTCAAGGACTAGAAAGTCATTCCCGAAAATTGCAAGCTGGCGATAAAATCATCAGCTTGCGACCTGAATAACGCTAAACTTGGTCCTAATCGGACCAAGTTTTTTTATTTGGCGGACTTTGCCGATTTTAATGCGTACCGCCGTCAAGTTCGAAACGATTTGATTTGAGAGGCGTGCAGGCCAACTGAACCAGTTTACCGATGATCCTGTACTATAACCGTCTGCTGCTTTAAGCTACTTATTTCAGTCATCTCAGACAACATTGCGATGCGGTCGAAATCTAAAACAGATGACACTCCTCAATCAGGCTCGACGTCCAGCCCGCTTGGTCACGCAGACCCGTCGGATTTGCAGGCCACCAAGGTTATCGAGTTCACGCCGCAGTCGGCGCTGCGTAACCCAGTTCAGCTTTGCCGAGAAATCGTCCAAAATGTACTCGACGGTCGCGCACTGGCTTGGCGGATGTTCGTTCGAAATATCAAAGGACTATATCGTCAAACCTTTCTGGGACTGTTTTGGGCATTTCTTCCGCCACTGGCCAATACGGCATTGTGGGTGTTCCTGTCAACAAGCGGCGTCACGGATTTCGCTGAAAAAATTGGGCCCAAGTACTTGATCTATGTGTTGACCGGAATGGTTCTCTGGCAGGCATTTATCGATGGGCTCCAAGCCCCATTAAATTCCGTGCAAGCGAATCGATTCATGTTGAGCAAACTGCGGTTTCCTCGGGAGTCGATCTTGATGGTAGGCATCTATGAAGTCTTGTTCAATCTATTCATCCGCTCAATTGTTCTCGTCCCGTTTCTAATCTGGTTTGGTATCACGCCTGAGTTCGTGCATCTTTGGGTGCCCATTGCCGCATTAGCGTTGGTGCTACTCAGTGTCGGATTGGGCTGCCTGCTGATGCCGGGCGGAATGTTGTACCAGGATGTCGGGCGATTCCTAACGGTCATCACACCGTTATGGATGATCGCAACGCAAATTGTCTATCCGCCCCCCGAGAACTGGGCAAACAACCCGATTAACTGGGCCAATCCAGCCAGTCCGCTGTTGCTTTGGGCTCGCGACTTATTGGTCCTGGGAGAATCTGGGCATGCGTTTGCTGCTGGAATCTATGGGGTTATCGCCATCCCTATTTTTCTGTTGGGACTCGTCGTCTATCGAGTCGCAATTCCGATTTTAGTCGAGCGAGTCTCCAGTTAGGTCAACACGTGACCGTTGTTATTGACATTGAACAGGAACGACATTCACAGAAAATCACATGACACGCGACCCAGTCGTTCAAGTCGAGAACGTTTCAAAAAAGTACTGCCGAAACCTTAAGCGATCATTGCGCTATGGCGTACGAGATCTGTTTAGCGAGTTCACTGGTAGCGCTGGGGAACGACGTGGCAAATTGCGTGCAGGCGAGTTTTTTGCCGTCGATCGCGTGACGTTCAATGTGCGTCCAGGTGAATGTGTCGCGCTGCTGGGGCCGAACGGGGCTGGAAAAAGCACGCTGCTCAAAATGCTCGCCGGATTGTTTAAACCCGATACCGGGAAGATCACAATTCGCGGGCGATTAGGGGCACTGATCGAATTGGGTACAGGCTTCAATCCAATTCTCACCGGACGCGAAAATGTATTCGTTAATGGAACGCTACTCGGATTGTCAAAACGGGAAATCGAGGAACGCTTTGAAGAAATTACGGATTTCTCCGAGCTCGCCGACGTGATTGATGAGCCGGTACGAACCTACAGCTCTGGAATGAGGCTGCGGCTCGGATTCGCCGTTGCGGCACATTTGCGACCACAATTATTGCTGATCGACGAGGTCCTCGCAGTGGGCGATGTCGGCTTTCGCATGAAGTGCTTTAAGCACATACTCAATCTGGTCGACGAAGGGTTGGCGTTGATCATCGTTTCTCATGCGGTGAGTCAACTCAACCGGGTCTGCAATCGCTCCATCGTTATGCATGACCATCGGATGGTGTTTGATGGCGAGTTCCCCCAAGGTGCTGCACTATACGAAAAACTGCTGATCGAAGATCGGCCACAACAACACCAACCATCAACGTCCGGCGAGGCTTCGATTGAATCGATTCGCGTCAGCAACGGAATCGATGGCAGCGACCACTTGTACACGGGCCAGGCATTGCGAGGTGAAATTGACATACGATGCAACCAACCGGTGAAAGACGCGCGGGTTAGAGTTTTCTTAGAATCGCCGTATGGCGGAGTGCTCGGCGGATTTTCGACTCGGCTGCAAGATTTTCGATTCAACCTGGAGCCCCCCGGATCGACGCTGATTGTCGAAATGCCCGATCTTCCACTGTTGATGGGTGCCTATACACTTAACGTTGCCCTATATGGGGCTGATTTGGAACACTTTATCGATCGGCGACATCCTGGAGCCGCGTTCCAAGTCGTCGGACCCCAACCGAACAGCTTTGCAATGGGAGAAGACGGTATGATCCGCTTTGACCACGCTTGGAAAATTGAACGGCTTCACAACGACCGCGCTTGAATCAGGCAGCCGCTATGACCCGCTTTTTGACCACAACCGGTATTCACAAGTCAGGCAACAGTTGGCTGGTGACCATGCTGACGCATTGGCTGTCGGAGCAGCACATCGCGTGCAACCCATTAGCGCGTTATTTGTGTTTGCATGATCTGCTCAATGCATTGTCGCTCGTCTCCACAACTGAGCCGATGGTTACCGCTTCGCAGCTTGCCGAGCGGTTAATTGCACCCATGGCTGCCAATCGGTTTAAAGAACATGAGGTCCCCACAACGGTCATCTCCGAACTGGCCCGAAGAATACGTTGGAACCAGGCGCGCGGTAACCGAGCGTACAACGAACTGCCGGAACTGCGGGCAATGCTCGCCGAATTCTGTTATAGCTCCAGTGTCGAAGTAGAAATCCCCGCGATATGTTTCTTGCCTTCGAAACATATGCCTGCAAAAACACTCGACCGCCAGTTCCCTTCGTTCGCGGCCATCTGGCTGATACGAGATCCACGCGACGCTTTGGTCTCGTATTTCTATCATGATATGGGAGTCTTGACCGCAAGACATCTAGATTGGTTCGTATCTGAGACGGGAGGTCACCGAAAATATCACCGACGCGAAGATTGGCGGGAGGCGTTTCTAACCGATCGAATACAACGACAGCTCGACTATTATCGAATGGCATTCGAGGGTGATCGAGAGCGGTTACGAACTGTCAAATACGAGTCACTGTTGTCGGACACCGTAAACGAGTTGATGGGCATCCTGGATTGGATCCAAGTACCTTATGATCCGGCCAGCATCCAACGGATCGCTGCCAAGTATCAATTCTCAAAACTGACCGGTTCGAATTCGGAGCAAACTGATTCGTTTGTCCGCAAAGGGGTTTCCGAAGAATGGAGGACCCATCTCCAGCAAACTGACGCCAGCCATTTTTCATCGGAATACTGTGAGTTGCTCGCGTATCTGGGGTATGAATCCGATTCTACGTGGCTGGACTCGTTGCCTGTGCAAGCAACAATACCATTCGATTTGTGTCGATTCCGGCTGCGTTCGTCAGCCGTTTACGCATCGATGGATTACTGGCTGGACAATGAGCGGATTCAAGTACTCTTTCCGCGACCCTTCCAGTTTGAAGGCGAGGAGAGCTACTTCCAACACCTGTTGAAATGTGAAGATCCACGAATTCGTGAATGGTTTGAGCGAGTCGCGATCTGTTTCGATTTGACCCGGGAACTCGACAACCGCAATGATGTCGATCAACTCTTGGGCTACTAAAGGGAACTCGGTCGTTTAAAAACCGCCTCACATGATCGGCGATCGGCTGAGCCGTAAATCTCTTCGATTCTTGGGCATGGAAAACCGCTTATAATTGGATTATGTTAACCAAGATTCCGAAATTCCAGCTGATACAGGGACGCGACAAAATCAAATGTGTTGACTCAGCCGTACGTACGATTTACTCGCGCCTACGAATATTTCCAATGAGGTGAAAAAAACCGACGCGTTCGACCAATGGTCGTCAACATTTCAAGCGTCAATGACTCCTACGGCTCTTTAGATCAAACCTAGGACTACCCCATTTCCCCATGATCGGAGTTTACCATGAGTGTTTCGCGCCGCGAGTTTTTTCGAACGACAATGCCCGCGATTGGACTTTCTGCGACCGCCCTAGTGGTCGGCTCACCACGCTGTTCATGGAGACAGGAGACTGAGGGGGATTTTCCCATCCGAACAATCACTCGAGGCCCCAAGTATCATTGGTTCGCATACTACGACAAATTACAATTCGACCCAGCGGTTCGGTACTGTTTAGGTAATGCGGTCGAGTTTGAACATCGATCGCCGACTGCTTCAGATTCGATCGAGATCGGGATGGTCGACTTGCAAGACAACGACCGATGGATCTCGCTGGGACGATCGCACTCTTGGTGTTGGCAGCAGGGCTGCATGTTGCAGTGGGTTCCGGGATCGGAAAAGCATGTGATCTACAATGACCGAATTGATGGTCAGTTCGTCTCTCACATTCAGGACGTCTCGAGTGGCGAGCGAACGACCTTGTCTCAGGCCATCTATTCGCTCAGCCCGGTCGGCAACGACGCCGTCACGACCGATTTCCGACGGATCAACGACATGCGCCCCGGTTACGGATATGCAAGTTTGTTAGATCCCTGGCACGACCAACCCTCACCCAAGGAAATCGGTATCCAGCGAATCGATATTGAGAACGACAAGATCAAGATGCTGGTTTCGTTGGCTGACATCATCGACGTGCCTTATCCGGGGGGATTTGGTGAAGGTAAGCATTGGTTTAATCATCTATTAGTGTCGCCTGATGGAAAACGAACCATCTTCCTGCATCGCTGGCGGACGACACCAGGACGATGGGCAACGCGAATGTTCACCGTCGGCTTGGATGGGAGCGATCTGCGTGAGATCAATCCAGGCTCCGGGATGGTCTCACACTTTATCTGGCGCGATCCGAAGCACATTCTTGCCTGGACCCGACACGCTTCCGCGGGGGACGCCTTTTACTTGATGGAAGACGCCAACGACGGAGAAATGCAAGCCGTTGGCGACGACGTTATGACTCGTGATGGCCATTGCACCTATCTGCCCGGTAATCGCTGGATCGTCAACGACACGTACCCTCAAGGCCCCGATCGCAAGCAGGAGGTTTATCTATACGAGGTCGCAACCGGCCGGCGCATCTCGTTGGGCGGGTTTCATTTGCCGGTCGATTATCGAGGCGAATGGCGGTGCGATACGCATCCTCGACACAGCCCCGACGGAAACTGGATTTGCATCGACTCACCACATACCGGAGCAGGTCGCCAAATGCACTTGATCGACATCCGTCAGATCACTCACGGCTAGGGGCTGACGTTTTCTGCTCGATACTGAAACCCTTTCGGCACCAAATATCTTAGGTTTCAGGCCAACAATGGATGGAAATTCGCGGTCGACCTGAATCCCATGCAATCGCAGGAGTGTCAACCGAACCACCGGTCCATGCCAATCGAGTTCACTTGGGGTCGGCCTATGGTCTTGCACTTACGGCTGCACTGGAATCTTTGTGCATGACGGTTTAGGATAAGTCCCTTAACGATTTGAAGCAGTTGTAGACCAAGGTGAAATGAGAATGGATAGTGGGTTAAAAAATCGCACGGTGGTCGTTACCGGAGCCAGTGGCGGAATCGGTTATGAAATCGCGTCAACGTTTGCAGCAGAGGGAGCTAATGTCGTGGTACATTTCCACGGTAACGAACAACGAGCTTCCGCGTTGGTCGAACGGCTGGGAGCGGCCCATGCGATCGCGCTCCAAGCCGATCTGACGGAAGAAACCTCCGTCCAGCAATTGTTTCATGGAGCAGTTCAACGCTTTGGCTCGATCGATCATTTAGTGTGCAATGCAGGCGTATGGCCACCGGAACATGTGCCGATTGTCGATATGACCGTCGAGCAATGGAAACGAACGTTGGCTATTGATATCACTTCTGTGTTCCTTTGTTGCCGGGCGTTTATGGGTTTGATCCGACAAGCTAAAACCATCGAGCCATCGATTGTATTGATCGGATCAACGGCCGGAATTTTCGGCGAGGCTGGACATGGCGATTATGCCTCCGCGAAAAGCGGGTTGATTGGCGGGCTAATGTACACCTTAAAAAATGAAATCGTTAACTTGACGGCTCAGGGACGTGTAAATTCCGTCAGTCCAGGATGGGTCGTGACGCCGATGACCAAAAAATTTGCCGATGACGGCATCGCGATAAAGCAAGCATTGGCCACGATTGCGATGGGCAAAGTGGGGACGCCGCAAGATATTGCCAACGCTGTGGTGTTTCTCAGTTCACCGAAGCTGGCTGGTCATATCACCGGTCAAAACCTGGTCGTCAGCGGAGGGATGGAAGGGCGATTACTCCACGACCCCGCCTGAAGCACCCCTTGAAAAGCTCAACTCGGATTGCGATTCAAGTCTGCTGCCCAGCCACTTTAGTTGGATTGTTCCAGAATGGTGGTTAGAAAACGGATCGAAGCCAAGTACTCCTTCAACGACAGTTGTTCTTGAGGCGTATGATCGAGGCTACTGTCCCCCGGGCCATAAGCGACGATTGGGCATTGCCAAATTGGACTGACAACATTCATATCCGAAGTGCCGGTTTTGAGCTTGTGTCGGGGTGTCATACCTGCCGACCGGAATGCCCGGTTAAAGCGGCCGACCAGTTTCGACGTCCGCGGCTCCTGATGGGCTACTTCGTATCCGTAAAAACTCAATTCAGTTTCCATCAAATCGCTTGATTGAGCAGACACGTTGGAGGCTGGCAAGCGAGTGACCTGCGCCAGTTGTTCGGAAACAAACGTTTGAAAATCCTCGACCGGGAATTCCGCTGGCAGCCGCAGGCCAATTCTAAGTGAAGCCGACTCAGTAATGCCATTGCTCTGCGTGTTGAAAGCACTGAGCGAAATTTGCAGTTGCTCGAAGACCTTATCGCGTCCACAGTTAAACGTGTCGCTCCAGGTTTGTAGCCGAATCCACCAATTCACCGCGTGTTCCGCGATCGCTATCTGTGGACCGGCGGAATGTGCCGTCGGCTGCTTTAATCGGCATTCAATTTGCAATCGCCCCTTGTAACCCAAGGTCACCGCGTCGGCTCCGCTTGGTTCGCCGATGATGCACCAATCGGGTTGATATTGTTGAGCGATCAATCGCGCACCTTTTGACGTCGTACTCTCCTCCTCAACAGCGCCCACAACGACCAAGCGTCGCCCCGGTCTAAGACGAGCTCGAGAACCTGCAATGACGAAAGTTGCCAAGCTCCCTTTAGCGTCAACACTGCCTCGACCGTGCAATATTCCTTGTTCGACTCGTACTGGAATTTCCCCCGGTACGGTATCGATGTGGCCCAACAATATCACGGTCTCGGCAATCTCACCCAGGTCATTCAAGCATTCGCGCACGCCTACGGCGTTACCGGCGTCGTCTCGAGAAGCACTGAACCCCAGACGCTGCATCTGTGCAACCAACCATGTTGCAGCGGCCTCTTCTTCTCGCGACAGGCTGGGAATGCGGACCAGTTCCGTGACGAGTTGACATGCGACCTCATCACAAAGCGGATCGAGCGGACAATTGGCGTGAGAAGCTTTCATGCGGGATTATTCGCCTGAGCCCTGGATGTCGAGGTGGCTTGCGATGGTCGAATGACTGTCCCTATTCCTTCGATCGCCAGTTTCAAGCAATGTTCGGGACGCGAGTCACCAATGATAACCTGCGACACGCCCCCATCGATTGCCTCGCCAGCAGCCAACAATTTGATCCTCATGCGCCCTTCAGCAAAATCAGTGATGGCTTGGTCCAGTTCGTCGCGACGCAAGTTTGGGATCAATGAGTCTGGATCCTCAACGTTTCGCAGTAAGCCCGAAATGTTGGAAAGTATGATCAGTTGTTTCGCCTGCATCGCGACCGCTGACGCAGCGGCCGCTCGATCACCGTCAACGTTGATCGGTTCACGCTCAAACGAAATGGCAGGTGGCGTAATCACTGGCAAGTAACCTTGATCGATCAATCCAGCCAGGAGGCCTTGATTGACCCTTTCAACAATACCGGTAAGGTTATCACGAATGACGACTGTTTTACCATTCTCAACCGCGCGAATTGATTTCTTTCGGGAACCCTCCCACAAGCGACCATCCATACCCGATAGCCCGATGGCGTTAATGCCCTGCTTCTGCAAGCATTCCACAATCGCCTTATTCGCTTGACCACAATAGGCCATTTGAAAGATTTCCATCGTTCGGCGATCGGTGTAGCGTGACGTGAAGCCAGAGGGCGATGTGATAAATCGAGGTGGGTGTTCGAGTTTTGTAGATAGCTCGTTCGTCAGATGCGAGCCGCCATGAACGAGAATCAGGCGACCACCTTGATGAACAAGTTCTGCAATATCCCGGCACAGCGATTCAATCAAATTCCCTTCGCCGCCACCAATCTTAATAACAATCATCGATATCGATTTCCCTTTCCCGTTAACCAGTAATGAACTATTGCAAAAGCATCGTCCAGGGTCGGTGCAATGGTTCGTTAGATGTGTAGTCAAAAACTCCTGAGGGAGGCTGAATCACACGAAGGTCAACCCTCAACGTAATTCGTTTCATAGAGTTTACTGAACATGCGGATAAAAGCCGAGTCCTCATCAAATTGGGTGAAGTCCCATAAATTCCAGCGACGTTGTTTCTGGCCAACCGTACATCAGGTTTAAGCATTGAACTGCGGTGCCGGCAGCGCCCTTCATGAGGTTGTCCAGCGCGCTGATGACGACGACGCGTCCAGAGTCCTCGTCGACTCGAAACCCGACGTCACAGTAATTCGTCCCGCTTACCAGTTTCGGTTCGGGCAAGCGATACAGGCCGCGTTTCTCGTTGACAATACGAACGAAGGGTTCTGAGGCATAGGCATTTCGGTAGATTTTCCACAGGTCCTTTTCTGTTTTGGGCTGGTGCAAAAACAGATGGGCCGTACAAAGAACTCCGCGGACCATCTCGACAGCCGTCACCGAAAAATGCAAATCGAAGTCGCCGAGTTCCTGCAGAATCTCAGCTTGGTGTCGGTGTCCAACCGGTGCAAACGATCGAAAACTTCCGACACGAGTTGCGTGGTGGGTCGCTGCCGAATGCTGGTTGCCCCCTTCGGATGATCCGACTTTCAGATCGCAAACCGCGGTTCGGATCAATCCTTCGCGAGCCAGCGGAAGCAATGCCAGATTGGTGGTTGTTGCATTGCACCCGACGCCACTGACATAGCGCGCTTCACGTAATTGTTCTCTGCGGGTTTCGGGCAAGCCGTAACAAAAATGGTCGAGCCAGTCCGCATTCTCGTGCTCCGCTTCGTACCATTTGGCGTACATCCGAGGGTCCCGCAATCGAAAATCGGCTGCCAGGTCAATAATGCGTTCGGATAGCTTGGCGTAATGTTCGATCTTCCGGGACGAACTACCATGTGGCAAAGCCAGAAATAACAGTTCGCATTCAGTGACTTCTTCCGCCGGGCAGAACTTGAGTTGCGTTTGTCCGCGCAGGTTCGGGTGTACACTCGAGACTGGTTTGCCTGCGTTTTGTTGCGAGGTGACTTGTATCAATTCGACCTGTGGATGCCCCAGCAAAAGTCGGATCAGTTCACCACCCACATACCCCGAGGCACCAATAATCGAGACGCGAATTCTTTTAGACGTCGGACTGATCATGAAATCGCCTCGGTCGAGGAAGCAACCGAATGAGCGTGGTCAGCCGCAACGAACAGGTAGTCGATAAATCGATCAGGAATATTGACTCCCGTGACTGCAATCGAATTTCTAAACTCCATGGTCGAATTGATTTCATTGACGAGCAACTCGCCCCCTTCCGTTTCAAACACATCGATGGCCAGCACGCCGCCACCAACAGCCGCCGACGCCTTATTGCACAGTTCGGTCAATGCGTCACTCAACGGATAGTTTGATGTTGTCGCTCCACGCGCGGTATTGGTAATCCAATGATCGCTTGTTCGTTTGACAGCGCAGATTGTTTCGCCACCGATAACGAATACGCGAATATCAAAATTCCGCTTTCTAACAAACGGCTGCACGTAAAATGTATGGTGTTGAACGGACCCCAACACGGATTTGTGTTCCAGCACGGCCTCGGCGGCATCTCGGTCATTGATTTTGGCGAGCAACCGCCCCCAAGAGCCAGTAACCGGTTTCAGGACGACCGGATAACCAAGTTCCTCAATCGCCAGCAATGCCGATTCGGGTGAAACTGCTAAGCGTATTGGCAACGTCGGAACACCGTGCGCAATCAACGCCAAACTGGTTTCCAGTTTGTTCCCACACAATCGCGTGACGGCAAGCCGATTGACACAGGTGCAGCCCATGCATTCAAGGACCGCAGTGACGGCCAGTGCTTGACCATGAGCGATACACCGGTCGAGTATCAAGTCGAATTGTTTCCAATTTCCGGCCAGTTGTGGGTCGAACACGATATCGCGGATGTCGATCGGCTTTACGGTGACCTGCCGGGTTTGCAATGCCTCGATTAATAGTTTCTCTTCGACGCGGATTCGTGAATGCAAAAACGCCAAATTCAGTCTTGTCACTATTCGCCCCAGTCCTCTTCAACTTCTGGAGCCAGCTCGACGGCCAGTGGATCAACAGAAGTCACCTCCAGATCGATTCCACACTCCACACATGAGACAATTTCACCGATCACTACATCGTCACCCAAAACAACGGAAGCATCACACTCAATACAATTTGCAGTTGACATGTCAATCACTCTCTGGAACGTACATTCATCAACTAGGACAGATCCAAGGCGATCGTCCGGTCCGATTATTTTAGTTTAACTTGACCAGTCAGGTCAGTCCTGCTTGCCCGACCGGCCAAAAATTTATCGACCCAACCAACTCGCGATCAACTCCTTGATCGTGCGGTGCGTATTCAGGAGATTTCGGGCTGTCGGAACGACGATTCCCGGTTCGCGTTTAAATGGGTGGGAGATGAAATCGGTGGCAATCGGAGTCGCATCGACCCCGATCGTCCTGGCAAGCCGCATTGCCCGTGGCAGGTGCCAAGCAGATGTGGCGATCCCTACTTTCAAATCGATGCGGTTGGGTTGAGCCGACAACCAGCGATCCAACGCCTGAAGCTCCTGAAATGTGTTCGTCCCATCCAGTTGTACGATCGCGGATTCAGGGATTTTGAGCTGGGTTAACAACAAAAACGCCGCTTCGGCCTGAGTCAACTCGCCCGCATAGGGCGGAAGCCCATGCGTCCCGCAGCAGACAATCGTCTCCACTTTGCCCTGATGATAGAGCCGAGCAACCTGAACGAGGCGATCCCCTGAAAATCCAGTTTGCGGCTGCTGATTGGGTGCTGTACCGACTCCGCCACCAAGCAGCACAATCAAATCCAACTTGGGCATCTCTCCGAGATTTTGATTCTCGTACCGGTGCTCCAAGATTCGCGCCAACTGTTGGGAAACTAACGAATTTCCCGCGGCAGATAAGAGCACCCACAGCAACAGCGCGATCAGGGCTGGCGCCTTAGCCCGAGTCAGCACGCTCAGATAGAAAATGACAAACAAGCCCAACCAAACCAGTCCAACAGGCGAAATCAGTGCTAAGACGGTTTTCTCAAACATCGGCCGACCAGCAACAACCCAAATTGCGCCAAAAAAAGTCGCACCAATAAGCGCCAGGACGATCAACGGAACCACCCGTTTCGGACTTGAAGTTCGCGGTACTTCCTGCCGATCTGGTGAATCCTGGTCATCCTCGTAGTAATCATCAAACTCGTTGCCCGAGCGGCGACGTCGGCCCAAAACCATCTCGCTTTTCAACAGAGATAAGTAGAATGTTTCTCAACTCATTAGGGTATCCCATTTACAAGCCGATTCCAAGTCGACTCGGTTCGTCCGCAAAATCATGTTGGGCATCCTGAAGGGTCCGTGACTCTCCATAGAATATTGATAGAATTGGAGTCCGTCCAGGATGCGAACAGTAGATTTAATTCGTCCGTAAGCATCGGTGAAGCAGAGCCTCGAAAATCGGGTTTCTGTTGGTTTCGCTTTGAGTTTCCCAACATACAGGGTCTGCGGCTTGCCGTTGCAAACGTTGCGACGACCGTTCCAGCCTCTCGACTTGAAAACGATCATAAGCCGCCAACCTATTCAGGTGCGTTCTCGAATGACCATCTCGGAACGGAACGGCGGCGTCCACAACGGTCGGATCGGGGGGACCCGTGATGATCGAATATGTTGTATTGCCTCGGAATTTAAATGTTAAATCTCAAATCAACTTCACCAGATCGTTGGCTTCAGCAAGTTGACAACAATATCGAGGAGATTCTGATCGATCACGCACACTGCGAAAAGAAGGCGGCAGGGTGTGCCATGAATCTGATGTTCGCCTATATTGACAATCAGGAACTATGCCGAGAGATGACGGAAATCGTCAATGAAGAGCTTGATCACTTTCACCAAGTATTGGCGATTCTGAATCGGCGCGGCATCCGTTTCAGACGGTTAAAGCCCAGCAGTTACGGTCGGCAACTCAATGACCTGGTCCGAAAAGGTGAACCGGAAAGAGCCATCGATCGAATTCTTGTTGCTGGACTCATCGAAGCGCGTTCATGTGAACGATTTGACCTGTTGCGCAAGCACATTGCGGATCGAGAATTGGCTGACTTTTACGACAGTCTGTTTGAATCGGAGGCCCGACATCACTCGACGTATGTACGGTTGGCGAAGTCGTTCGCAAATGATGAGACCGTAAAAAAGCGACTTTCGGAACTGGCAGAGTTTGAGGCCGCGATCATAGAACGAGGCGACCCGTTGCCGCGAATGCATAGTTGAACCAGGCTGCATTTGTTATGGCGATATTATTCCGCATTGCAACCTGCTGCAGAGCGATTGAACCGAACTTTAAAATACCATAGATTTGAATTCGTGCTAAATGATCTCACAGCGGTTGCGGCGAGTTGGCGAATGTGGAACCAACTGCGAATGGCACCGGTTGAATTTAACAATCGATCGTAGCGACCAGAGGGCCTGACACAACGAAATCCAGGACACCAACTAAGCCGCTTAAACTTCATGAACCGATCGAGTATGACGTCGACCCTTGCTGGAATGGAAAACCAGATTCGCGAACTCCAATCCGTTGGAAGGTTGTTCTATCAACGAGGTTGGTCGGTGGGTACCAGCAGCAATTACAGTTGCGTTGTCAGTCGCAACCCTCTCGAATTGCTGGTCACGGCCAGTGGCAAAGACAAGGGAAACCTGCAGCCCGACGATTTCGTGCGGGTCGACAGGCTCGGGAAACCAGTCCTGCCCGATCAACCCAAGTCCTCTGCCGAAACGTTGTTACATATTGTCGCTGCAGAATACACTGGGGCGGATTCGATTTTGCATACCCACAGCGTCTGGGGGACAATCCTGTCCGACCATTTCTTTGAACAAGGCGGCCTTTGGATTGAAGGATTTGAAATGCTCAAGGGCTTGGAAGGAGTCACGACTCACGAACATCGCGAGTGGGTTCCCATTTTTGACAACACTCAAAATATCCCCGACTTGGCCACCAAGGTCTCATCGGTGTTTGAGAATCCTGAATCGCAAATTCACGGATACCTTATTCGAAGTCATGGACTGTACACATGGGGACGAACTGTCGATGAAGCTCGGCGCCACATCGAGATATTTGAGTTTCTATTTGAATGTCTGGGCAGAAAGCTTCAAATGGGGAAATGATGTGGCCGACAGTTCCGCCGACGATCCCCTTTCAAAATTCGTGGCCAAGGCAGTTTGGACTTGAAAATCGTCGTGGTTTAATCGAAAATACTGGCGATCGTTGCAGTCTGAATCGATTTGCGGATTCGCACTATATTCAGCTACCTGCGTTGGCACTTTCGATACCTCATTTCTAAATAGGCAATTACGATGGCGGTCGTGCACATTCCCTCCGAGAATCGGTCAATCAATGATCCACAAGAAGTCAATGAATTTCTCAATCCCTTTGGAATTAAGTACGAAAATTGGGACGTTGCCAATCGTATCGCCGACGATGCCACGGACGAACAAATACTGGCCGTCTATGACAGCGAAATCAAGCGACTCAAGCAGGCCGGTGGCTTCGTCACTGCGGACGTGATCAACGTCAACCCGGAAACGCCCGGTCTGGATACGATGCTTGCGAAGTTTGATAAAGAACATACACACTCGGAAGACGAAGTACGGTTCACCGTCGAAGGAAATGGAGTGTTCCATATCCATCCAGATAACGGACCCGTGTTCAGCATTACCGTAAGTTCCGGTGATCTAATCAACGTGCCAAAAGGAACAAAACACTGGTTTAATTTGTGCAGTGACAAGCGCATTCGTTGCATTCGTTTGTTTGAAGATAAATCGGGCTGGACCCCTCATTACCTTAGCGAAGGGGTTCACGCTGCGTATGAACCGCTTTGCTTGGGACCTCAATATATTTCAGTCGCGGAACAAGTAACAATCAAACCGGTGGTCAAATTGTGATTCCATTCGCAGGCCAAGCTGTTTTACTGGACATTGAAGGAACGACTTCCAGTATCAGTTTTGTTTATGACGTCATGTTTCCGTTCGTGCGAAAACATGTTTCGACGTTCATCACCGAACAATGGGATGACGACGAATTGAAACAAACGGTCGCCCAAATGGCCATGGATCAAGGAGTTGACTTGGCGTCATGGCTAAATGATTCAGATCCAGGGAAATTGCAGCAAGCAGTCGTTGAGCATGTGCTCCGCTTGATGGATAGCGACGCCAAAACAACGGGTCTGAAAAGCCTTCAAGGCCAAATCTGGAAATCGGGATTCCAGTCAGGTGAATTAGTCGGGCACCTGTTTCCTGACGTGGCGCCGGCGATTCAACGCTGGAAGCTGGCCGGATTGCGTATCTACATTTATTCTTCCGGTAGTATCGCCGCACAGAAACTGTATTTTGCAAACAGCCAGTCGGGTAATTTACTCCCCTTTTTGGAAGGTCATTTCGACACGACAATTGGTGGAAAAAAGGAAGCCACAAGCTATACGGCAATCGCCTCACAAATTGGAATTCTTCCCCGCGAGGTGTTGTTTATCAGTGACATTGTCGAGGAGCTTGATGCTGCTCGTCAGGTCGGTATGAACACCGCATATTCGATTCGTCCCGGCAACCACACAGTCGAGTGCGACCGACATCCATCCATGGATAATTTTGGACAAATCGAGATCGCCCGTTGTTGCAGCGGTTCGACATGAACTCGGCCGACGCTTCGGCTGTTTCGTTTACAACCTTCAAAGTGGCATTCAAAATAGGTATGGACATTCCCAATACGAAACCTTCAAGCTTGCCAAGGGAAGCCAACTCGCCGACGGTCAGTTCACGGGAACTGGATTGGAAAACCCATGATGGCGTCGACGTTCACGCCACCTACGTTTCGCCACCCCACCCGGTCGCTGGCATTGTCCTAACGCATGGTTGGGGCGATCATCAGGGCCGCTATACAGACCTTATCAACTATCTGACTGGGCAAGGATATTCCGTGTTAGCGCACGACTTGCGTGGACATGGTCACTCGGGAGGGAAGCGGGGTTACGGGCCCAGCATGGCCAGCTTTCGTGATGATCTGCGATTGGGGTTGGAAAATGCCAGGCAACTCAATCCGCTCGATCTCCCCTTGTTCCTTTATGGCCAAAGTTTTGGCGGATTGCTCACGCTGAATTTTCTTATTCACAATCAGCAGTCAGTTCAATCAGATCCGCAGCTTTTCGGAGCACTCATTACCAGCCCGCTCCTCGGCCTGGCGATGAAAGTTCCAACCTGGAAGTTGGTGACTGGCAAGCTCGCGAGCTTCGTTGTTCCACAAATGACCTTGCGCTCGGGAATTGACGCCAAACAACTCAGCCAGCGCGACAACTATGCAGCAAAAATTGCCAGTGATCCACTTCGACATGGCAGGATTTCCGTCGGCCACTTTTTCGAAATGAAGGAAGCGATGCAGTGGACCATCAACCGCGCCGCACAGCTTCCCTGCCCGACGATGATTTTGCATGGTGATGCGGATCGCATTACTTCGTCAGCAAGCAGTCGAGCATTGGTTGATCGATCTGCCGGAAAGGCCGAAATACGGATCTGGTCAAATATGCTCCATGAACTTCATGCAGAGATTGATAATCAACTGGTTTTTGCGTTTATCGACCACTGGATCAAGCGGCAATTGAACCCACGAAACGTTGAATAAGATGGGTTGAATCTGCTGATTTCCCGCATGGAGATCGGGCCGCTGGTCTACATCATTCAACTTTCCTCTGATATTATTCTGGCTTTGTTGCAAGTCAGTTCGTTTTATTGTTCAATAATGCGAACGGCAGATCAAGATTTATCTCAGGCTGTCAGTCGCCAGTCGACGGGTTCGTCAGATACAATCACAGTTGATTACCGAGCCTTTGAGTTGCCTGCGCTGAGTTTGAGTGATTGCAAATGTTTTCGACTGTCGACCGATTAACTCTGTTTGAAAAGCGCTCAAGCTCCGGCCGGCGCAGTTTCGTAAGCAATTTATACCGGTATCACATCATGAAACAAACGGACACCAAATCGCAACACATGTTTCGTCCCGTAGATCGACGAGGCTTCCTAAAAAGCTCGACTGCCGTCGTGGCCATGGGACTATTCTCGCCATGCAGCATGGCATCAACCAGGCGATATTCGCTCAATGAAAAACTGCGTACCGTTCATATTGGTGTGGGCGGGATGGGTGCGGCTGACTTGAATTCCATTGCCTCGCACCAAGCGGTTGACGTGGCCGGACTGTGTGACGTCGACCAAAAGCTGCTCGAAGCCGCTGCCGTCAATTTTCCCGGCGCGAAAACCTTTGTGGATTATCGCGAGATGCTGAACTCCATGGGCGACTCGATTGATGCGGTCGTCGTGTCAACTCCAGACCATACCCACGCACCGGCCGTAATGACCGCGATGAACCATAACAAACCTGTCTACTGCCAGAAGCCGTTAACCCACCAGGTCTACGAAGCCCGAAGATTGCGAGAGGTTGCCGAGCAGAAAAATCTTGTGACTCAGATGGGTATCCAGATTCATTCAGCGGCCGTTTATCGTCGCGCTGTGCAGATCATACAAGCTGGAACCATCGGTCGAGTCCGAGAGGTGCATGCCTGGTCGAATAAGAATTGGGGGTTTGATGGTGGATCGCTTCCGGACCCTCAGTCCCCTCCTGACGATTTCGCATGGGATCTTTGGCTCGGGACAGCCGCTGACCGCCCCTTTGCACGTGATGTTTACCATCCAGGTAATTGGCGAAAGCTGATCGATTTTGGCACTGGAACACTCGGCGACATGGGGGTTCACATTTTCGATACCCCCTATGCAGCCCTTCAGCTCACCGCGCCGACGTCGGTTAAGACGACCTGTCGCCAGCCAACCGGAATCGGCCATCCCGAAAGAAATATCGTTGAATACGAATTTCCCGGTACTGAGTATACAACGGAAACGATGCGCTGGGTCTGGTATGACGGGTCCGATGCACCACCAGCAACTGAGTTGGCCGGGCTACCCCAAGGGACTTCCCTGCCAGGTCAGGCATCACTATTTATTGGCGAAGCTGGAACGATGTTGCTCCCCCACATTGGTGAGCCCCAATTGTTCCCACAGGAAAAGTTCGCCGATTTCACGCCGCCAGCAGTTGAAGATCAAAATCACTATCATCAATGGGTCGATGCCTGTATGGGTCTTGGTGAAACAAGCGCCAGTTTCAGCTATAGTGGACCATTAACAGAAGCGTTGTTATTGGGCGTCGTCGCCAATCGATTTCCGAATGTACGACTGATTTGGGACGCGGCCGAAATGAAGTTTTCAGATGTCCCCGAAGCAAATCGACTCCTGAGAAGTGGCTACCGTAGCGAATTTCAAGTTGAAAACCTGTGATTTGACCAAATTCTGACGAAAATTCCGACCAGGGATCGACCTGCGCGATGAATCCTAATCCAAATGGGCTCCTTCAAGTTGTGGCATCTTTCAACGTTTTTCGGCGAGATTGACGTTGCAGCAAAATCTTGACGCCTTTTATGATATCGAGAATGGGTCGCGATCGATGCCCATCCTCTTGTTTGACTCGTGTCGCGATTCTGAACCTGAGTTCCGGGGATCTGACTTGGAATTCATTGGTGTTGATGCGACGCAATGACACAGGTTCGATCGAATTGGAGAACATCATGCGCTGGGGACGATCTATTCTTGGGACGATATTAAGCTCCGTTCTGGTCAGTTATTTTCAACCGAATCACCCGGACTTTCCACGACTGCAAACCGAGGTTCATATGTCCGATCGCAAAAAAGAGCCGACTCCTTCAGAGGAAAAGACTGAACAAAAGGCTGAACGACTTCAGGACGAAAAACAGCAAGAGGAACCCATCGGATACCGCAATTGGCGAACGCCAACGATGGGAGGGAAGCAGTTCTGGACCGACGCTCAGCACTTGGCAGGCTGGCGGATACAGCATAACATCGTTACCGGGCATTACCGTCTGATCGATCCCGATCATTACCGGCACGCGTGGGGAAATCGGGCTCACTGCGAGCAATCGTTGCGGCAAATTGCCGAGTCTCGTAATCTTCCCGCCTACGAGGGACGCGTTGTCATTCTTTTACACGGGTTGATGCGAAGCAGTACTGCAATGAATCACTTCGTCGAGGCGATTCAGGAGAGCGGTGAATTCCAGGTCATTAACTTCGAGTACGCCAGCAGCCGTGACTCGATCGAGCAACATGCACAGCACGTGCATTCCGTAATTCAACTCCTCGGAAACCACGTCGAAGAGATCAACTTTGTCGGACACAGCCTGGGAAATCTCGTCGTTCGACGCTACTTGCACGATCATTCCGAAGCTGGATCGGGAAGTCGCGGTTATCCGCGAATCAACCGCATGGTCATGCTGGCTCCACCAAACCAGGGTTCTCGCGTGGCCGAGGTCCTGAATTATACGTTGGCATTCAACGCCGTGACAGGCAAAAGTGGCAAATCGCTTTCCCAAGGCTGGCGAGATATCTCGCCGACCTTGGCCATCCCCGATTTCGATTTTGCGATCCTTGCCGGCAGCGGATCGGACAAGGTCCGATGGTTGCAGAACCCCCTATTGCGAGGAGCGGGTGACCTCACCGTGGCTGTGGAAGAAACCTATCTTGCCGGAGCACAGGATCATCAAGTTCTCCCCGTTTATCATTCATCGATTTTGTTTACACCTGCGGTAATCGAGGCCACGGTCCGATACCTGAAAAACGGCTATCTTCTCTCGGAAGAACAGCGAAATCCGATCCCCCGTTAATCCTATAGCGCGAGGTATGTACGTCAGCCTGGATGGCTGGCCTACAGCTTTGAATCGAGCCGGCCGGCGATGTAGGATTAACGGCCGTTCAAGAATGTCGTGTTCAAATGCCAAACGCAAAAAAAAGGACGCATGGAAGAAACGAATTGATTCCGGAGATGGACTTTTTCACGTGGAATCTCGGCGGGTCTCGCACGCCAGGACGACAGATTCCGGCGATTGCTTTGGTCGTGTGACCAACCGTTGTGGACAAAAAATTGCACTAATTGAAATCACCAACCGCACCCCGATTTTCGATGCTCTAAACCATTTTGAGTTGATCCGTCTCCGTCCCGATGTGATAATCGAATTGCGAATTTTTGAAGCCAATTTTTCATCACGTGGGCGGCGACGCTCGGCCGATTCGCCAGCATTTCAACCTCTCTTGATCAGAGGCTGTGAGACTGGATATCGCCACGAGGTCTTCAAGCCAAGGGATGCGGTCGGTTATCATTGGGCTCGTCCTAGCTATACCTTAATTCAGAAAAGAGTCATGTCGTTGAGCAACGCAAAAAACAGATTTCCCAGCCCTGGCATTGTGGAATGGCTCGGAATACGAACCGCCCGCGGTGAACCCGTTAAAGAGGTCAATACGGTCGTCGCTCATGTTGAACATGGATTGATCGGCGATCGATTTGATGGGGGTGCCGGGTCCCCTCGGCAGGTCACATTGATTCAAAGCGAAAACCTCGAGGTCGTCGCGAAGCTTCTGCGTAAGCAAACGATTGATCCCGCACTGACACGCCGAAATATCCTGGTTAGCGGGATTAACCTGATCGCTCTGAAGGAGCGCGTGGTGCAAATCGGCGAAGCGCGATTGAAAATCACCGGGGGTTGTCCACCCTGTGGCAAGATGGAGACCAATCTTGGCGAGGGTGGATACAATGCGATGATCGGACATGGAGGAGTCACCGCGACTGTGGTCGATGGTGGCACGATCAACATCGGGGATCAATTACGACCACTCGATGTGTAGATTTCGTGGTCGACAACCTTGCGACCAAGAGTCGGGGCAATCTCGATCTGACGTGCACCTAGATGAATCGCTCGACAAACCGCGGATCGAGCGGAATATCCGAAACCTCAATATCAGCGATCAGGTCTTTGTGTAGTTGCGATTGTCGATCCATCATCTGTTGACCAATTTCAGCCCAGCATCGCTGAAGTTTCGCCGAAGGGTACTTTCCTTTCATCTTGAGATCGGCTTCCAAATCGAGAGCAACAGCAACGTTTAAATAGGGATTGTTCTTTGTGTCATGCGATTGATCGAGAGACAATGCAAAAACAAGAGACGCCAACGAGTGGCATAGCTTGTCAAACACTCCCCCCTCGTCCCCCAAGAGAAAGCTCTGATCCATAAAACTTTTCTGATATCGGGCGATGATCACCAGAATTTCTCGTCCCAGCTTCCGGTTGCGCCGCAGCGCTTTCCGGATCAACCGTTTTTTGTCTTCAAAAAGTTGCTCGACGCCACTCAGGTTGCCGACCCAGGGGTTCAACGAACCCAAAAATGTCCTGGCTATGAACCAGCCGAACTTGGCTTTCGGCATCAGACCAGAGCTCCCGCGCAATTCGGCAACACCGATCGGCTCCAGATACTGTGAACGAATTCCCCGCGTCATCGCATTGGGCGCTCCCACATCGGCCAACACCGGATTGGGTCCCTCGTAAACGGTAGCGATGGTGAACTCGTGCATGTTTTCGCCGATATAGTTTTCGATTGGATGATCGGGCATTTGTGCCAGTGAGCCCGTCCCTTGTGCATCGGCCCGAGTGTATTTGCGACGTTCGTCGGTATGGACCGAGCGGCCACCCTGAATTTGATAGGCGTTAATCGCGGTTTGCAGGAGCCCTTTGGTGGCGTACACCTTGGCGATCATCCCTTGAGTTTCGTCTCGGACACCGTTCGCAGCCAGGCGGAAGCACAAGTCCCCCAATACCCGGCCCGCCAGACCGTGGCATGTCGCGCGACCGACCCACGTTTGAATTCGCGGTGCACATCCAATCGGCTTACCAAACGTGGAACGAAATGAAGTCCAGCCGCCGCCAGTGGGTTCCTTGGAATCCGCCGGTTGATAAGAAGCTGCCGCAGCTTGGTTACCGTGTTCATTCGAGTCCCCGTGTTGGACCTCGGGATCGAGAATTATTTGCGCCAACAACTTAAATGTCTTGGCCGCGCTGTTAACACCGATGCCGCCGCGCCCTTTAGCAAGCGAACTGAACGCCTGCGCCAGCCCCTTACTGGGCGGACCCAACAGATTTCGACTTGGAACGGGGCAATCGATCAAGCGAAATCTCGCGTTCCATAAATAGTCAAACGCGGTCAGGTCGTTGCGCTTCATGTGAAAGTACTGGGAGTCCTGCCGCGGAACTTCAAAAATGATCATGCCAGAGTCGCGTCCCGATTTCAATTCATGTCCCAGCAGCTTAACCACCAAGATGCAGACGCCTCCGTAGATCACATTGGTGATGGGCCACTTTACGCCGTTGACAATGTACTGATCGCCTTGCAATTCGGCGGTCATCGACAGTCGACTCGGATCGGCACCGACACCCGGTTCAGTCAATGCAAAGGACCCGAGCAGTTCGCCGGAAGCCATCTTCGGCAGGAAATACTCTTTTTGCTCGTCCGTACCAAAATCAAGGATTGGTGTCACCGGTCCCAAAAAATTATGCACCTCAAACATCACCGCCAAGTCGGGATGGACAAACGTCAAGGCTCGCAGCAAGGGACCAAGGTCACCGAGTTTGGCGCCACTGCCACCGTACTCCTTCGGAATCGCCAATCCAAAAAAACCGATCTTGGCCAAGCCTTCGATCACGTCATCGTGAAACAGCATCCGCTGATGATCAAGTAAACGGCTCTCCTGTTTTCGCTTCATCAGGAATTCAAGCGATTGCCCCATGACGTTAGCGACTTCCGAAGTAGGTGCAAAGCTGCCAGCATGAAACTCCCGCGCGTTGACTTGACCAAACAACGACGTGATGGTTGGCGGGGCTCCCGAGAATTGAGTCTCAGCAGATTTATCGGCAGCGTCGAGTGTCGAAAGCGCGGCGATTTCTTCGGCAGATTTCCCGGCCTGTTGCAAAATCAAAGCCACGGCATCTTTGCTCGTTGGGTCAACCCCATTCGCAGGTGATCCAGAACTTGTCAAATTTGGCTCCTTCGGTTTGGATTGAATTTCAAGCATTGTCAGTCCTGTGGATCCTTGGATTATTGAGACGTCAATTATAGCCGAATCAAACCTAGATTTTTAGTTGGCCTACCGACACATTTTGTCAGCAATCGGGGGAGCATCACTCGCAGTCCGTTACAGGCCAACATATTCGCAGGTCATTCTTAAATGGACGTGAATCGACCTTGAGCTTCGGGCTAAATCCAATGCCAGTTAATCCTACAGCGCCGGCTCGATGCAAAGCTGTAGGATTAAACGGTCACGTTTTTAGACCGGACACTGGGTGCACCGCATAAAACTCAATCGAGTGAAGTGAGGCTAAAGCCGGTAGCGGACAGTCGTCATTGGAGAACATCAAAATGACGGCGACCGCGGCGGGAGGCGTCCACGACGCAATAGCGATTGGTTGCCACGGTTCGATCACATATAGACCTTGCAGCGAGCCGATTTTCTAGCGATTTAACGTTTCGACAGGCTCGCCGACTGAATTCGATGCTTCTGCGTTTTGAGCAACATCGGCGTACAATTGCAGATATTTCGCGAGTTCAGCGACGTTGCGAGGCAACGCAGGTTGATGGCTGGTTCCAAGTGCCTGGAGCAATCGTTCGATCGGATAGCCATACTGATGACTGACAACGAGACCCGTCCCCTCAATATCGGACGATTCAAACAGGTTCCCCTTCTCGTCACCCTGCAATGCTAACAGTCCTGACTTGATCCGAAAAGCAAACTGTGCGTGACTGAAGTCGATATAGGGTTGATCCTGAACCGCCGGTCGCAATTGCGGAGCGGGTAACGGCATGCCCTCGACAAGATCCAGCAATAGCTCTTTTTCGATTCGCCCTGCCTTACACTCGAAGGTTCCTTCCATGAGTGTCAATTTATTGGCACTCATGCGACAAGTATTGAGTTGTACCGATGCCGTACCCGACAAGAATCGGTCAAATGGTTCAAAAACTAACTCGAACAAATTGATTTGGTCAATACGACCCCAGATGTCGGCATCCACCCGGGAATCGATTACGCGTACATGGGCAACTCCTTGGAACGTCGCCGAGTCACCAAGTGATTTCGCTGCTGAAATCGATTCAGCAAGGAGTAGCGTGGGCAACTTGTTTTGACGGGTATCAAGCGTCCAGATTTCTGTTGTCGTTTGTTCCTGCCTCCGCTCGTAACCCATGGTAATCCAGTCCCCGTCGGCGGCAGACGGCAACTGAAAATTGAGCGTGATTTCCAGAGAATTCGTTTTGGGGGTCACTTGGACGACAACGTTGCTCAATTTCAGATGCTGTTGTTCGTCAATGATCGTGACCGATCCAAAATGGATCTTGAGTGGGCGGGCTGCTGTCTCGATGTCGCGAACCTCCCGATAAATTCTTTGCAACAAGTGGGACAACGATTGGTTGCTGATCGAAAGTGACTCGACCCAAACCTGTCGATTTTGCTCCGTGTTTACGATTGAAATCGATCCCAGGCTGGTCGTCTCCTGTTGTTCCGCGCAATGCAGCAACACATCCTGGAGAATGGTCTGTTGAGGAAGCGGTGTTTCAACTGCTCCAATCGTGGTGGATAATCCGAATTGTTGCTTGATCGCGTTCTGCCATTGCTGAGGTGTCGAGGGGCGCAACACCCAGTTCAACACGACCACCGTTGGCAGCAAGCAACCAAACACGAACAGCGCGCGGCAGACGAATCGTTTGACATGGTCACTCATTGAATCGTTCCTTGATTATTTGCGGGGCAACCTTTGCCGGGCGGGTGCCGCTAAATTTCCTGCGCCAAATTCGTGAACAGTTGAAGTCGTTCTTTCATTTCTTGGATGGAGTCCCCGCCAAACTTGTCGATCATCGCGGCAGCGATCTCAAACGCGACGATATTTTCAACAATCACGCTCGCTGCCGCGACCGCACAGACATCGCTACGTTCGTAGCTGGCCCGCTCGGGTTGTTTGGTTTTCATTGAGATCGAGTCCAACGGTTTGCGAAGCGTGCTGATCGGTTTCATGGCGGCACGGATGACTAGCATTTGTCCGTTGGTCATACCAGCTTCCAGACCGCCGGCATTATTGGATGATCGAACGTAACCCAATTGGGGGCTCTTCTTGCGCGACTCGTCGTAAGCGATCGGGTCGTGAACATGGCTGCCAAGTCGACGAGCTGCTTCAAAGCCGAGCCCGATTTCAACGCCTTTGATGGCCTGGATGCTCATCACAGCCTGGGCGATCCGACCATCCAGCTTTTTGTCCCATTGGGTATGTGAGCCTAAACCAAAGGGGACTCCAGCGACGCGCGCTTCGATAATTCCCCCCAAAGTGTCACCAGCTTCAGCGGCATCGTCGATTGCCTGTTTGACAAGTTCATCGGATTCTGGATGGGTTGAATAAATCACGCTTTGTTCGCGCTTATCGCGAAGCGTGGCGAATGGCTCATGAATCGTCGGGATCTTGATCGAGCCGACTTCGACAACAAAGGCCAGTGCCTCGATGCCGAATTCGCGCAGCAATTGATTGGCTAGGGCACCTGCTGCGACGCGCGCCGCCGTTTCCCGCGCGCTGGCTCGTTCCAGAACCCCGCGAATCGAACCCAGGTACTTGATGGAGCCACTCAAGTCGCCGTGCCCCGGACGAGGTCGAGGCAGCTCCTTCAGACGTTCAAGTTTGTAATCTCGATTGATGACTTGAAAGCAAATGGGACTGCCGATCGTTACCCCTTGCCAAGTACCGGATAACAGTTCTACTTGATCCGTTTCGAGCTTTTGACGCGCACCGCGACCATAGCCCCCCTGTCGGCGTTTGAGTTCACTGTTGATGGCATCCTGATCAACCGATAATCCTGCAGGGAATCCATCCACAAGGGCGATGAGTGCTTTGCCATGCGATTCGCCGGCGGTCAAATATCTCAGCATATACTTCTCGTAAAAAAGTCGGCGGATTCTACTGGTCGGCAATCGCCGAATAAAGTGCGGTTGCTACAATCGCTAGCAGGATTGAAAATGCGTAGCCTTGGTAATTGGTAATTGACTGTTTTTTTGAACCGGTCTCGCCAGGTCGATGTTGGATAGCGGTCGAGCGAGTTGGAATGGGACTGCGATGAACCTTGATATCGATTTCAAGCAACGAAGTTTCAGTCAATCGACAGTGGATTTTGGTCTCTATCTAATTTTAGCACGTCGCGATTTTCGATGATTCCGTTCTTAAAAAACCAGTGGTTTCTTGTCGCGTTAATCACTTGCCTGGTGCTTGGCTTTACCTTCAGTTCGCCGCTGGCCGAATTTGCAAAACAAGCCTGGATTCGTTACGTGATTACGTTTTGCGTGATGTTTCTGATGGCTTGGTCATTGGAGATCGGCCAGATTTGGAAATCGATCAAGCGGCCCAAGGCACCTGTATTGGCGAGTGTGATTAATTTGGTTCTCATGCCATTGATGGCATGGCCATTGGCAATGTTATTTGGTCAAGATTGGGGGGTTGGAATCGTCGCAACGGCCGCCACCCCTTGTACTTTGGCTGCGGCGTCCGTATGGACACGCCGCGCAAGAGGGAACGATGTTACCTCGCTAATGACAACCATTATCACGAATGCGACCTGTTTTCTAGTGACACCATTTTGGATATGGGCGCTGACAAGCAGGGAGGCGTCCGGTATCTCAGCAGCGGACATGATCGGGAAATTGTTTCTCCTCGTCGTGTTCCCGATGTTGCTGGCACAATTGAGCCGCAGCTATCGTCCGCTCGCGGATTGGGCGACAGCAGCCAAGTTCAAGCTCGGAGCGTTAGCGCAGGTCGGAATCTTGGCGATGGTCCTGATCGGAGCCGTACAGACCATGCTGAAGCTAGATGAACCGATCGACTTCCAGTTTTTCGCCGGTTTGGGATTGCTCGGCGTGGCGATGTCAGGTTTACACTTTGGCACATTATTCTTGGGAATTGGATTGGCGGCTCGACTGGGCTGTACTCCAGCCGATCAAATTGCCGTTGGGATTTCCGGCAGCCAAAAAACTTTGCTGGTGGGTTTGACGACCAGCTTGGAAATGGGGATTAGCGTGCTGCCAATCGTTGTTTTTCACACGGTTCAGTTGATTGGCGATACCCCGGTAGCCGATTGGTTTCGCCGCAAGTACATGAAATCGAATGGGCGGAACATGCCCGGCGACACCTCCGATCCGGAACCGATCGTGATTGCACCAGTTGACGAATCAGCGACGCTGCCCGATCCAAAATAGATTTCAACATGGGTACACGACGTTTTGGCTGATGTTGGGTCGGTCAGAAGCGGTTGTCGCCTAATTTCTTGCCTGGTCGCCGGCATGTGACTTGTTCGCAAGATGGGTGGCCGCTATGATTGGACAACAGTCACGAATTTGCGACAGGATTCTCCTTCGAAGCGTGGAGAGGCTCATCGTCAGGCCGATGAACCGATCGATCGACATCGATACGTCGGCCGCTGAATGCCCCAGTATGCATGGCCAGTTATTTTGAACTTCGCGATCTTAAAATGAATTCTCGTTTTTGTTTATCTTTACCCAGCGAGTTCGTTGGCACCCCATCGAATGGTGGAGTGGCCTCGCGATGCACGCATTCAGCCGTTTCTGGTTCGGCCGCCGTTGCACCAGGCTGGGATGTCGCGGGCGAGCCTCAAGCAGATTCTTAGCAGCACGTATAAACGTTGGATGGTGTGGTGCTGAACTTGTCAGGTCTCTGCTGAATAATAACGTTAGGTGAATCATGCGCGATATGTTGGAACAGAAATTGGCTCGCTTTGAGGAACTCGAAGCTAATATGTCCGATCCGGATACGATGAGCAACTCGAACAAGATGGCAGCGTTCGCGCGTGAACACGGATCGCTGGCCAAACTGGCAACGATCTATCGGCGGTTTAAATCCGTGGTCGACGAGATCACCGAAGTACGGGAGATGGCCGACAGCGATGATCCGGATGAACGGGAACTGGCAGAATCCGAATTGCCCAACTTGCTGGCAAAACGCGAAGTCCTTTGGAATGAGCTATTGGACATGACCGTTGGCGGTGAGGATGCCAACCGATCGCGTTGCGTGTTGGAAATTCGCGCCGGGACTGGGGGGGATGAAGCAGCGCTATTTGCCGGTAACCTATATGAAATGTACAAACGACATGCCGAGACCAAAGGGTGGAAGTTTACGGTGTTGGACTCCAGCACCACGGAACTTGGGGGGTTTAAGGAAATCACAATTTCCGTAGACGGCGAAGGAAGCTTTCGCGAGTTGCAATACGAAAGCGGGGGGCATCGGGTGCAACGCGTGCCAGATACTGAAACGAAGGGGCGGATTCATACTTCAGCCGCGACCGTCGCCGTGCTGCCCGAACCGGAAGATGTTGAGGTCGATTTAAAACCCGATGACTACGAGGTCGAGCGTTATGCCGCCAGCAGCGGCCCAGGTGGACAACATGTTAACAAGACTGCATCTGCAGTTCGGTTGCTCCACAAAAAGTCTGGGCTTGTTGTCAAGTGTTTTGAAGAGCGATCACAGCACAAAAATTTGGCGAAAGCGCTTCGTATTCTTAAATCCCGTCTTTTCGACCATTACCAACAAGTGGAACATGCACAGCGCGCTGATCAGCGCAAGACCCTGGTCGGTTCAGGAGACCGCAGTCAACGAATTCGTACCTACAACTTCCCGGAGAATCGCTTGACCGATCATCGAATCAACTTGACACTATATCGACTCGATCAAATTATTGCTGGAGACTTGCAGCCCGTAACGAACGCTCTTATCGACTATGACCGCAACCAGTTTCGAGATATGTTTGGTTCGCTGGATTAATGAGCAACTCAATGTCGTGCAAAAACTGCAGCACGGCAAACTCACTTTGCTGTTTGAAATGAATCGGTATTGTCTGGATGAATGACTCGCAAACCTGGACGATTAAACGTTTGCTCGATTGGACTAGCGATTTCTTCGCGTCGCACAACGCGGAAAGTTCTCGTTTGGCGGCAGAAGTGTTGCTGGCGGAAGCACTCGGATGCAAGCGAATCGATCTATACACGCGATTCGATCAGGAACCCAGTGAATCGGAACGAGCCATATTTCGAGGTTGGGTTAAACGTCACGCGGACGGCGAACCGGTTGCCTACCTGGTCGGGCATCGCGAGTTCTTTTCGCTTCGATTCAATGTCAATTCCCATGTGTTGATTCCTCGGCCTGAAACCGAACATCTGGTGACAGAGGTCATCGAACTTGCTAAGGGAACAACTCGGCAACCCCTGTCGATCATCGATATCGGAACGGGAAGTGGAGCGATAGCAATCGCACTCGCCAAACACTTGGCGACAGCCGAGTTCGTGGCCGTTGATATCAGCAGCGAAGCCCTGGCTGTTGCCAGCAGCAATGCGGAAACGCACCAGGTTGCCGAGCGGATTGAGTTCATCGAATCGGATTTATTTGATCGGATCCCAACCAATCGGAAATTTGACTTTGTAGTAAGCAATCCACCGTATATTGGTCAGCAGGAACGCGATCGAGTCGCGGAGAGCGTCCGAAACTACGAACCCGAAAGTGCCTTGTTTGCGCCCGGTGATGACGGAACCACCGTGATTAAGCGATTGATTAACGCTTCACCTGAATGGCTCAAGCCAGAGGGTTGGCTGCTGATTGAAGTCTCGCCGTTTATTTCTGAAGCATGCGAAGCTTCGATGGCTGGTCATCGCGGCTATAGCGATGTACGACTGATCAAAGACCTGGCACGACTCGACCGAGTCCTCATGGGAAGATACTCTGCAAATTCGGCTTAATCGTCATCGCTGGAAATGCCTTTGGCAATTGAGCGGCAAAAGCGGTTCCTTCACCGCAACCATTCATCGATTTCCTCGATATTCGACGACAACTATCAGGGGCAATAGGCGTGCTGTTGGCAAGCGAGTTTCGACGATGGGTTCCACCAGTTTTTAGTCGAAAGCGGCCGGCAAGCACAATGCTTGGCCTTTGGGCGCAAGGTTGTCATTTCATCAATTGAGAAAAATGAAAAAACTGGCGAGACATCTTAAAAAGCTTGTGCCAAAGCGGCGGGCCAGGGAGTTGCCGAACCACCATGGGTGGGCAGATCGTTTCGTGAATTACTTGCGCCACGAATGCCAGTTGGCGGATAATACGGTAGCCGCTTACTCTCGCGATATCAAACGATTTATCGATTGGACCGCGGGTCGTGATATTCCGAGTATGCAAATTCCTCAACTCTCTGAATATGTCGCTTACCTTGGAAGATTTAAGTTGGCGCCTGCCTCAATTGCAAGGCACATCGTCACCCTCAAGATGTTCTATCGATATCTTCAACTGGAAGGATTGATTCACGAGAATCTGGCAGAATTATTGGGAAGCCAGAAACTCTGGCAGCGAATTCCCAACGTATTGTCTCCAGAGAAGGTCGACCGGTTTCTGAATGCTCCCAGAAAACTCGAGAAGTTTTACTTGAGAGACCGAGCGCTCCTGGAGGCGCTGTATGCAACCGGCTGCCGTGCTTCAGAAGTGGCCCACTTGCGAATTCAGGATTTGAGTTTTGAACAAAAATCTTGTCTTTGCACCGGTAAAGGCGACAAACAGCGCATGGCGCCTCTGGGGGATGCCGCAATCCATTGGATCCGTGAATATCTCCAACGCCAACGCCCCAGCCTCGTCCAATCGCTTGCCATTGATCACGGTACTCTGTTCGTTTCGCGGACCGGTAGGCCCTTGAGGCGCGAGGCGATTTGGGAATTAGTTAAAAAGTATGCACTGATTGCCGATGTTTCAGTTTCCATCAGTCCACATACGATGCGACATAGTTTTGCGACTCATCTGCTGGCCGGAGGGGCCGATTTGCGTCAAGTTCAAGAAATGCTCGGGCACGCCAGCATCGCCACCACGCAGATTTATACGCACGTCGACCAGACCCGGCTCAAAAAAGTGCATCAACAATTTCATCCGCGTGCGTGAGAACTGTTTTGACGCTGAAGTACCGATTCGGGCGAGGTGCCGTTAGTGATAGCATTCCATGGCCGTGGTGCGAACTCTAATCACGCCCAGATCCCTCCGGTTTATCTAATCGTCAAAGTGAAACAACATGGCCAATTCCATCGCGATCGAGTCGATACATAGCAACGACTAGTGCTTTGTCCAGGTTAGAGATTAGGATTAGCCGGTGTGCGCTAGCACCCGGTTCAGGCCGTAAAAACCGGACTCTAGCGCGTTCCGGCTGATACTCAGCAATCCGAACTCTTAATATTGACAAAGCGCTTGAGCGGATTCTGAATGCAGCAACTTCGTTGCGTTAAAGTAGGCGTCGGCTTGTTGAGTTGAATTGAAGTGCCAGGCAAAATTCATTTGGCCGAAAACCAGATCGATGTCATTAGTCATACTGTTTCTCGCGATTGCCGGAGCCATTTGGGGATTGTTCGTCCTGCGTCATACGAGCATTATATTGCAATGTTTGGTGGTGTTGGTAGCAGGCTCGGTGATCGGACATTCGTTTTACAACGTCTCCGTGGGACCGATCCCGATCACCCTCGATCGGATACTGTTCCTCTTGGTGCTCGTTCAATTAGGCCTGTTCGCCTGGATTCACGGCCACACGTTTTCTGGCAGGATCAATCGAGTCGATATCCTTGTTTGCTTATTGTTCGTGGTATTGACCACGAGCACGTTTATTCATGACTTTCGTTACAAGGAAAATCTTCCGCTTGGACGCCTGCTGTTTCTCAACTGGATGCCCATGGCAATGTATCTGGTTGTGCGCCACTGTAAAATCTCGTCGACGGACGTGAAATTGATCTTCGGTGGATTCCTGGCCTTTGGCCTATATCTTTCCTTCACGGCAATCGCCGAAGTCCGAGGACCTCATTCCATCGTATTTCCGAAGTATATTTTGTCGCCTGACGAGCCCGAGTTCTTGGGTCGAGCTCGAGGTCCTTTTTTGAATCCAGTCAGTTGTGGAATCTTTCAAATTGTCTCGCTGGCGGCGGCATTCATGTTCTGGCCGCATTCGGGACGTGCCGGTAAAGTGGTGCTCGTGGCTATCGCTCCATTCTTTTTAGCTGGAGTGTTTATGACTTTAACTCGAAGCGTTTGGATGAGCGCCGCATTCGCGGCACTCATCGTTGCCTGGGTCCCACTCGAGGTAAAATACAAAGCGATACTGGCGACGATCGGGCTGTTGGCGGGTGTTTGCGGATTCGCCGTGTTGGGCGATCAACTGGATGGTTTCAAGCGGGACAAGCATGTGTCGGCCCACGAGATGGCTCAGTCGGCTAAATTGCGACCGATGTTGGCAACGGTGGCATTTCGCATGTTTCAAGATCGACCAATCCTGGGCGTCGGGTTTGGCCAATATACCAAGTTCAAGCGTCCCTATCATTATCATGAAGCGGACCACATGCCACTGCGGATGGTATTGCCATACATGCAGCACAATGTGTTTTTAAGCTACCTGACAGAGACCGGGTTGCTTGGCCTGGTATCGTTTTTGTGTGTCCTGATTGGGTTTTCGGTGCATAGCTGGAAACTATGGTGCCATCAATCTCAGAAGCTGTGGGCACGACAAGTTGGCTTAATCAGTCTCGTTGCCATCTCCTGTTACCTGGTCAACGGAATGTTCCACGACAGCTCAATCGTCCCGATGCTGAATATGCTACTCTATTTCATGGGTGGCCTGAGCGTTCAACTCGGACAGCAGTTGGAGTCAAGCGAACTGCAGGGTCATATCCATCGTAACGACTGGCAGGAAGGTCCTTCTGCACAGGACAGAACGGCCGCCTGATCCTGACGCAACAATCGAGGCGTATCCGGCGAAATCGTCCAGCGGGGTCCGTGATTTTGAAAATGGACTGGAACACGAATTTGGAGGTTTAGAACAGGTGTTCGCAGGATCAACCAGCCGCCCAGGATTAAAAGCCCACTAGAAATCGAAATCGAGATGGCTTCGTCTATCAAAGCCTTGACGACTGAAACCGAACTAAGCTGTTACGGACCAACTTGGTACTTTCGTTGCCGCGTTGCGTCAGCATCGACCACGGGTCGTTCGGAATAGACTATTGAACTCAGCTTATTTGCCGATGCAATACAGCCATTCTTGACCTTCATCGCCAACGCGCAGGTATATTTTACTGTCGACAATGGTCGGGCTGGCAAACGCGGAATCTCCCAGTTTGTTGACTGCGATCAACTCAAACCGCTTGGGATTCGCTTTCAACACAAACGTCGTACCGTCCTCGACGGATGCGTAAATGTTTCCATTTGCCAAGATCGGTGATGCGCTCACTCCGCCGCTGTTGCTGGACAAACGTTCCTTCCACATTTCCTTGCCATCTTTGGCCCGCCAGCAAAAAGCAATTTTTTTATCATTTACGGCAAAGATATAACCGTCATGTGCCAACAATGACTGTTCGTAGCATTTGATTCCGTTTTCCCAAATGATTTCGCCACGGGTGGCGTCGATGCCAACCGTTTGCTGGGCGGGATAGCCCCCACTGGCGAACACCATATTTCCATCCCACACCATGGTTCCGCACGTGACATACCAATCAGCAGCAACGGTCCAAAGTACATTGCCCGTCGTTGGCTCGAGAGCCTTGACCTGTTGCCCACCACTAATCAGCAACATCTCCTGTCCGTTGATCGTGGTGACGATTGGAGACGTATAGCTGGACGTAAAGTCCTCGTCCAGTCGCCAGACCTCATTGCCCGATACGCGGCTGTACGCCGCCAATGACCCCTTGTCAGACTCCCCTGGAACAAAGACGAGATCGCCATGCAATAACGGGGAACCGCCAAAGCCAAAGGGGTAATGCGGTTGATACTGGCCGACCCTTTTGCTCCAAATCGAATTACCATCCAGGTCGTGAGCATAAAGGTGGATCGCACCATGGTGTTCGAAAACAGTGAACAATCGCTCGCCATCCGAAGAAATCGTCGATGAAGCGTAGGAATTATTCCTGTGTATTCGCTCCCGGAATCCCCCGTGATTGACTTGCTTTTCCCAGATTAAGCGCCCGTTTTGGCAATCGTAACAGAGGATGGAAAACGACTCGTTAGCTTTGTCCGCCGTCGCGAGAAAGAGCTTATCGCCGACAATCGTCGGGGACGCGTGACCGCGCCCAGGAACTCTCGCCTTCCATAACACATTGGTGCTCAAGTCCCAATTCGTGACGGGACTTTGCGAACCATTGGCAATTCCGTTTCCATTCGGACCGCGCCATCGAGCCCAGTCGTTGGATGCTCCATTACTGATCTGCTCCGAGCTGGTTTTTGAATAGTTCGATGGGTTAATCTGTACCGTCGAATCCCGCTCACCCTGACAGCCGCTAAGGCAAAGCAGGAACGATAACGCCGCAACGACCGATGAATGAATTCTGAAACTCATGAAGCGATCACCGCGTTGGACACACCAAATCTGATTGGACCCAGAACGGAAATACTTAATCCGGTTGGATGAAGAAAAGACAGATTCGAGGTGCAAAGGCGGCTGCAAGACAAATTTCATGTCGAGCCCTTAATCAATAAACTGATTCGATTACCGAATCTATAAAATAGCTCAACTTCAGTTGAAACGCGATAGCAAGCGCCGTGGTGTCATGGACGGTGTGTGAATCGAGAAACACCCAGGCAGAACATGGCTTGTCCCGACCAAGCATTCTACTGGGCTGGGAACGAGTTGAGCAGCGGTCAACGGGTCAGGGTCAAACCCTCGATTCAAGGAGTCCGATGTTAGGCGAATTGGAGAGATTCGTATCGAACGACAAACGAGCGATTTTAGATGAATAAAAAGAATTCCAAATCTGCCAAATTGGCGGCCATTGAATGGACAAAGTTGCCACTCACCGAACTGCGAGGCGAGCCACGTCCGCCGACTCGTCACTTTAGTCGCATGCAACATCCTCCATATTCGTCAAATCAGGTAGCTGAATCTGATTTTAGGCATGCAATCGCTCACTCCAGCGAGGCGACTTCGCCACCGGCGCGGGTGGCCAGCGCGGGGATGATTGCGGCGTCGATGCTGTAGCTCATGAACTGCACCGAGCCGTCACACATCGCGAAATGGCTGCCGCCAGGGTGCGGACTCCAGAAATGAAATAGAACGCACTGCTCCTCGAAATCGCCAGCGCCATAACTGTAGGGACCCGCTGGACAACTCGACGCATCGTAGCTGGTCAAGCCGACCAGTCGCCCTTCGTGGTGCACATGCATTGTTGGAGTTCACGCTTCAGCGTGTTTTTCGCGTGCAATTGTTGGAGTTCACGCTTTAGCGTGCTTTTTCTTAACTCAATTACCAAGCGTTGTATGAAGTACGTGGCGCGCGGACAGCCTGAAGGCTGGACTCCAACGTTGGAATTCACGATTTAGCGTGCTTTTTCACCTACAATCAAACATTACGTGAAGTACGTGGCGCGAGGACAGCCTGAAGGCTGAACTCCAACGTTGGAGTTCACGCTTTAGCGTGCTTTTTCACCTACAATCAAACATTGCGTGAAGTACGTGGCGCGAGGACAGCCTGAAGGCTGAACTCCAACGTTGGAGGGGGCGGGTTGGGTGATTCTATAACTCGCGGAGCGTTTCCGCTCCGTCCAATTTCTCACACCAAGAAAGGGTACGACGGGGCCGGTTACCGTTCCAGTTGCATATTTTGCCGTGCTGACTGGACGGCCCTTGCGCCAGGTTGTGAAGTTCCTTCAAGGAAATTGTCGATCTTTGCGGATTGAGTCAATCGATCAAATTCTTCGGCCATGGCGATCCGCAGTTTCTTTTCGAAGATGTTTCGGTGGAGTTCATCCCGGACGGCATCAAAATCTTGAACTCTCGGCGTGGTACGACCTTGGCAAAACATGATGACCCAGTTGGGTCCAACTTCGACTAAACCTGAGATTTCTCCCGCTTGCAACCGGAAAGCTTCTTCCTCCAATTTAGGCCGGCCACCGTACATTTGTATCGGCGCGACTTGCCCGTTGTTAGCACGTGACATGGGCTCGATCGAATACTGATTAGCTAGTTTTCCGAATGCTTCTTCGTTTGGATCGGCTTTTGCCTGCTGCCAGACTCGTTGAGCGAGCCTCTGATCATTGAGCACGATGACCAAACACTCGACGCGTTCGCCAAAATTGGCTTGAAAACCTTTTTGCAGGTCGTCCTGCGTCACTTGAACTGAAGGCTCAACCAATTTTCTGACTGCCGCGGAGGGCCAAACTTCGTCCTGAATGTAGATGTCCAGTTTCGATCGATCACCTTTGGTTACGTAGGCCAACCAGCGCTCGATATCGGTGGAGCCATCGGGATTGGTAAATCCAAATATGTTGGCTGCTTGGGCGATCTCGGCCTGAATTTCGGTGTCACTAATCGTGATGTTGTTCCGTTGCAATTCCTGCATGACAACATAACGGTTGAGTTCGGCTTTGAGCACATCGCGCCCGAATATGGCAATGCACTCCTCGTAGAGTCGGTTGAGGGTGATCGGTGATCCGTTTACGGTTGCGGCGACACCCGGCATTTGCTCGCGCAGTTGCTGATCGTTGTAAACGTTGACGATTTCCGATGACTCTTGCAAGTGTTTGAACAATTCTGTTGCGGCACTAGCGAGCCTCTCCTCGCGAAGTTCTTCCTCAATTCGCTGTTCGGTCAGTGAGCGCTGTTCTGGCGGCAAGTTCACAGCCTGGAAGTGCTGTTCGCACTTTAAGATAATGAATTGCTCACCCGCATCGATGACAGGTGAGATTTGGTTAACTTGAAGGTTAAATGCAGCCTCTTCCAAAATGGGCTCTCCCATATTGCGGCGAATGGGTGGAAGCAGGCCACGAACTGCCGCACTTTGAGTGTCGGCCGACTTCTCCTTGGCCACTCGACCGAATTCTTCCGGCCGCTGATTCACGTAGGCCAAAATATTCTCGGCATCTTCGCGCGAATTACAGGCAATGGCGCGGACTTGGACCTTGGGTCCAAACTCAAACTGCAATCGCTCGGCAATCTCTCGCGGTTGGACTTGTATTTGTTGGGCTGCCAACCGTCGCAGCGCCAACTGCATCCATGTAATGTCATTCTTAAGTTTATCGACCGAGATGTGCCGCTCCTCGACAATCAGCGCGATGTACCGGTCCAAAGAGAGCCCATACTTATCGGCTTGACGACGAAGTTCGTTCGTCACATCCTCGTTACTGATGGAGATTCCCAACCGCTGAAGTTCCCCCATGATCAGCATCCGGTTCATCATGCTCTGAAGGACTTCTTCGCCGAAGCGGATGGCACATTGTTGCGCCAATTGTTCGCGAGTGATCGTCTGGCCATTGACGACCGCCATCACTTGAATGGAGCTAGAGTCCTGTTGAGGCGCCGAGGACGCACGAGGACTGTTGCCGGGGGTCGACCCGCCTTGTCCGAGCGCTGGCAGACAAAGGGTCAGCGTTGCCAGCCACACGCAAATCGACTTTGCATATAACCCAACAGGGATTTGCGATGATAATGCCAATACCGACAGGATGCGTAGTATGTTCCGAGTCATTTCGGTTCCTCCTTAAACCCTTCGTCCACTCATCCAATCTCTCGTATCCTGACAACAGTTATGAGTGATCGGGGACTGTTTGTGTTTTTTCCAAGTCGGGAGAGTATAAAGTCGACCGCAATTTCAGGTCAATAAGAGAATCTTTGCATTTTTTCGAATTGATCGGACTTGTTGAAGACAACCCTGGTTTGAAGGGAAATCCGTTGCCGCTAGAATTGAGTCGGTTGCCCCAGCTAGCGGATTTGTTGTTTGCCGAGACTGACTGCGACCCATGGATAGCCGTGATGGCCTCCGACGTGATTGCGGAGTGTCGAATCGCCAAGCCGAACGCGCTAACCATCGTTCCGATATCTGACTTTTGCTGAGAATAATGAAACAATGAATGTTGGAAATCAAGTTGTTTCTGCTCGTCTTGAGCGATACCGTTCTGTCGTCGAAGTGATTGCTGAGCAACCTTATTTTGAACTGGATGATGTCAAGTTGCGGTGCGCTCACGAGACTCCCGCATTCATCACCCGATTTATTAACCAGTTGCATGATGATGGCTGGCTGGTACGTGAACAGGCGACCAAGCCTTCGTTTACATGGCAGCGGAGACCGGATGAGCTTCTTACGTCCAATTGGTTAGAACAGAAATTTTGTGGATTGACGGTGAATTCGGCGCCTGCGAGCGATCGTCCCCGCGAGCGGTTGCTTGCCTATGGAGCGAGAAGTCTGAAGCTGTCTGAATTAGTCGCCATTCTGATTCGCACGGGACGGCAGGGAGAATCGGCAGTGCAAGCTGGCGAACGGGTTGTAGAAGCATTTAAGGAGAAAATGGACAAACTTCTCGATGCATTGCCGGGAGAATTAAAGGAGGTCAGCTCGGTCATTGCCAACACGGCATATTGTCAGATCATGGCGGGGATTGAGTTGGGGCGTCGGATCACAGAAATCAAGCACTTGAATCGCGCTCCAACCAAAATCAAAAGTACGGCCGATGCGATCGCATTTTGCCAATCGAGATTTTATCGCCTCGCCCATGATTCCACCAAAGAGGAGTTCCACATTGTCACCCTCGACACCAAAAATCAGGTCATCGATACCCACCAAGTTTCCGTGGGAACCCTCGACGCCAGTTTGGTACATCCACGCGAGGTATTTCGAGCGGCGATCAAGGACGCCGCATCGTCAATCCTGTTGGTCCACAATCATCCCTCTGGGGACCCGACGCCAAGTCGCGAAGATCAGGCTGTGACCGATCGACTGGAAGAGGGGGGAACGGTGCTAGGCATTCGAGTCCTTGATCACATCATTGTCACCCCCTTTCGCTGTGTCAGCCTGAAAGAATGTAACTAAACGGCAAGTGCAGTTTTGCGGCACACCTCGATGGGATTGATCTGTTCGAATGCGGATGGTAATCGTTAATCCGTTGAGCACAAATCTTAATCATTACCTTCAACGATCGGATATCAAATATGCTATCATGAGATGGACAAATTCGATCTCGTGACTCAGCTCACGAAGTCGATATGGATGTCTCTCGCGCTCAAGCCATACCGTTAAGCATTGATAGGCAATGGAACAGCTCGATGTGACACAGCCGACCCGGCTCAAGGGGCTAACATTCGTCGATTTAGGAAAATTCGCAATCGTTCGCGTGTTGTCCGGGACACGTGGCGCGCTGTTTTACGGAGCCAGAAACGCGACCGTCAAACGGCGAAGTGCGGCAAGACACACCTCCCGTGATAGACGTACCATCTTTCGCGCAGAGCTTAACCAGGTAAAGTCAAAATTAATTCGAAAACAAGGGATTGACAGCTACGATCAACTGGGCGAACGCTGATATAGTAAACTCGACTTTAACTCCAACATTTAAGAGGCAGCAAGACAATGACCAAAAAAAAGACAACAAAACATGCAGCCGCGAAAAAGGTGACCACTCCAGCTCGTTCCAAAGCGCGTAAAAAGCTGTTGGCAAAAAAGGACGCGATACTCAAAGCCAATGCTGAAGCGGACTCACCTAAGACCAATGAACCTGGGGGCAAAAGCCTACCCACGCTCCCCGCGACCAAGTCAAAGACCGCAGCACACAATCGAACTCCGCATAGCCTTGGCACAAAAACCAAGGTCGCGCAAGGGGGGGGCAAAAGACTGAAGGGGCATGTTTCCGCAACCAACAAGCGATCTCAAAGTCGCCGCGACTCAAAATAATTGGATCACCGAACAGCAATTTTTCGCGTGGACATGCTTAAGACCTGAATTTGGCAGCGAGCCAATAAGAACCCCGTTAAAATTACCGCAACCGCGTGAGTCTTGGACGACAAAGCGGGCGGTCAAGCCATACCAACACCCCCGAGCCCTTGCATTCAAGGGGGCAGGTCACGTGAATGTGCTCGGCATGGTTTTTGCTAGCAAACCGGCGGCGAGGAGAAAATGAATTTTTTTCCTAAAGTTTTGCAAGTAGAACGAGCACTGATCTTGTGCAAAATTAGGCAGTTCTGATAAAACCCCCGGTCCGAATCGCGCCCCGCGCGAAATGTCAATTTGAATTAAACACGACAATGGACACCAATCGCAGTGTGTCACTCGATATGGAGATCCATCGGTCAATGCCGGTGGAGATAAGTCGTGACAACTTTTCCCCAGGCGATTGCCCCTCATCGGGCGCAATGGCCTAACAAGTCAACGCATGGAAGCCTTGACGGAGAAAAGCTAATGACCAGTAGACGAAAACTAAAATTTACTCGCTCGTTTTGGCTGAGACTGCTTGCCGTCGGCTTCTTCATCGGCTTGGGAACATTTGCTGTTATCCAATCAACTCGAGCCAAGAAACACCTGCAGATTGCGGAACAAAATGCAGCGCGGGAGGAAGCCGAAAGCAGCATCGACTCGCCGCTGAATCCGACGCCGTCGTCGATAACTCCAGCAGCAAAGAACGACCCTGCCCCGGCATCGCCAAAACCGGCGTCAAATCCGCTTGCGGACCGAGCCGTCCCGATACAGAATCGTGTCGAAGCCAACTCCGGAAGTGACCCTACGGTCAATTCGCCGCCATCCACGAACCCCACGGTACCCAACTTGGCAAACATGCAGACACCAAGTTCATCATTAAACGCGATCCCCTCAAATTTCTCGCGGTCGCAATTTACTCCTTCAAAGCCGAGTAATCTTGACGATCAGCAGGAAAACAAAGACTCGGATCAAGAGTACGCCAATCCAGCCAAGTCCATTCTGGATGGTACAATGCCGGCCCATCGCAATTTTTCCAGCGAGCCGCCAGCCCTTCAGGGTTCCTCGAATCGCTTCGATCCAACGGGTAGCCAAGAACTGCCAGCGCTTCGTCCGAATTTTGGTGATCGAGGTTCGCACTCATCAACCGGCGATACGCAACCCAATTCATCGGTAAGGCAAGAAAATACTTCCACCCCTCCGCTCAGCATCCCGCCAATTGTTGTTTCGGGCAATGAACGCAATCGAGCACCAGCCTTAGAAACCGACAACCCTTCTCGAGGCGACCCACAAGGCGCTGGTTCAGAGCCTTCGAGTCTTGGTACAAATCAACCCCGTCCGAATAACCTCTTCGCTGATAAATCGTTGCCGCCAACGATGCCGCCAACGGGGTCACCAGACACATCGGCAATGAACGATACTCAACCGATGTCGACGTCGAATTCTGACAATCGCTCGATGGGCGGGCCTCCCGCCAATCCAAATTCGTATCCAGAGAATAATTCTACCTTGCGCAATTCAGATCCGTCTCGAATCGTAAACACTTTAGAGGATCGGCAGAATTCTGATGGCAATTCACTCCACGCTCGGAATCCGAGCGGAAACAGGCCATCCACTGACTCATCAGATTTTTCAACGACGATTCCGCGTGGCGATTCCAACAACGCGCCAGCAAGGATGGAGGGTGGAATTGACCGACAACAATTCGGATCCGATGACGCCGATCAAGCCTTGCCTTTTCGTGGACCACCAAGCCCCGCTTCAACGAGTGTCTCTCGCGATCCGTTGTCGACTCCAGCGGGGGCCGACCGGTCAAATCGCAGCCTGCCTTCGGCCATTGTAGAATCACTTAATCGACCAGGTAATCGAGTGATCGAGGGGGTCCAAGCTCCGGCCTTGGTAATTGAGAAACTCGCTCCGCCGGAAGTTCAAGTTAATCGCCCAGCAAAATTTGAAATTGTTATCCGCAACGTCGGCCGGGTACCGGCCAACCACGTACAAGTTCACGACCGAATTCCGCTGGGAACCGAACTCATCAGCGCTGAGCCCAAACCATCCTCCTCGGACCGAGATCATATTGCGTGGGACTTGGGTACGATGGAACCAGGCCAGGAGCATCGCATTCAAATGACGTTGTTGCCCAAGCAACCGGGTGAAATTGGAAGCGTTGCTCAAGTGGTGTTTGCGGCATCAGCATCCGTCCGCACGGTTTGCACCAAACCGGAATTGACCATGGCTGCTCAGGGGCCTGCTCGGGTCTTACTGGGTGAAGACGTGCTCGTTGACATTACTGTACACAATAAGGGGAATGGAATCGCCGAATCGGTCATCATTCAGGAAGATGTACCGGATGGCCTGGAGTTCAACGGTGGTCTCCGCCAACTGGAGTATCCCTTGGGTAATCTTCGACCTGGTGAGAGTCGAAAGGTCCAGTTGCGCCTTAAGGCTGCCAAGGTGGGGAGCGTCAGAAACTTGCTGGTTGCCCACGCGCAGGGTGATCTCAAAGTTTCCGATACCGTCGACATTGAAATTGTTGCGCCCAAGATCATGGCTGCCGGCCAAGGACCGACGATGAGGTTCGTTAACCGTGATGCGACTCACCAGTTCACGATTTCAAACACCGGAACAGCCTCTGCCACCAACCTGGAAATGGTGGCGACGCTTCCTCGTGGTTTAAAGTTCAAGGAAACTAATAATAAAGGTGTTTACAATCCTCAAACGCACGCTGTCACGTGGGGATTGACGGAATTGAAACCCAACCAGACCGGTCGAATTGAAGTCACGACCGTCCCGATTCAACCTGGTGATCAAACCATCGACTTCCAGGTCCGCGGAGATCTAAAACAAGCAAGCCAGGCGCAGCAGATGCTGGAAGTCCGACAACTTGCGGAAGTGTCTTTTGATATCGATGATCTCACGGATGTGATCGAAGTCGGTAAAACCGTCACCTATGAACTGCTTGTTTCGAACTCAGGTTCGATTGACGCCACGAACGTTCAATTGATGGTCGAGTTCCCGGCAGGGATTCGCCCCAGCCAAGTTCAAGATGGGCAAGGAAACGAAGTTCGAGGCCAACAGGTAATATTTCCCCCCATTCCTCGACTGACCCCTAACCAGGAGTTGCGACTCTTGATCGACGCCCAGGGAATTCAACCGGGTGACCATGTCGTCGTCGCGAGTTTGAAAACGGAAGACCGCTCAGTTCCGATTTCAAAAGAAGTAAGTACTCATGTTTATTCGGATTGACACTGTTTCCATCGTGAAGCTGGCCATCATTAGTCCTACAGCGCAAGGTATGTACGTCAGCCTTTCCAGGCTGACCCAAATCCTCCCGGTTTGGCACAAACCAGGTAAACCAGGCAACCGGCGTCAGCCTGGAAAGACTGGCCTACAGCTTTGTATCGAGCCGGCGCTGTAGGATTAGATTGAACCGAGAAACGAATGGGTCGCGTGTAAACGGGTTTCGAGGGACGAGGACTTGCACCCCGCAGCGAATCGATATGCTCGGCACTCTCCAAAAAAAGCGAGCCCAGTCGGACTCGCTTTAAAACTACTCGTTGCGGCGATCAATACTATCTTGGTGCTTGTCATGCTGAAACTTCAAGTCGTGGCGAACCTGGTGCAGGTAGCCGTTACTTTGACGGGCTTGCGATGACTCTTCCGGAATCCCCATCGTCGATCGCGCTGTAAATAATTGCGCCCAAGCCGACAGGAAGAGCCAAACCGGCTCCGTCAAAGCCAAACCCGCCTCCAAAACCTCCTCCGCCATACCCTCCGCCGTAGCCATGCAATCCTTGGCCGTATCCATGCATGTTCGGATAATAGTACGGATATGGGTCCGGAGGTAGCGGTGTATTGATCGCTTCCAGATAAGCCTGGTTGTTGACGAAATGATTGATCCAACCAATGGTCTCTGGAGTGACCAGCGTCAAGTCGAATACATCGGTAGCGGGCGTTTCCCACCAGTTCTCAGTTTCGTTCGAAACGAATCTCGCTGCGGAGCTAGTGCTTAGCTTGGCGTCGACGTTACTATTGTTGCCATGCGGAGTCAACGAGGAATTGCCTGTCGAGGAGCTAACCAGTTCGACACCAATCGCTCCGAATCCGTCGCGACCTCCAGCAATGACACTGTAAGTCCCCGGTTGAAGACCGCTGACCTGAAATACGCCATAATTGTCGACTCGAGTCGTTGCAACGACGGCAGCACCTTGAATGAAATGCACCGTGATGTTTCGGACATCGATTGGCCGCCCAGTCAAATGATCGATCTGGTGCAGTCGACCAGTCATCGATCCATTAATTAACTTGACGGGTTGGTGGCTGATCGCGCTTGAAGGAATCGCAGCGGGAGCATAGTTCTTCAATCCGTGATGCCCATACAGACGGGGCGGGTCGTCAGGACCTTCGCCGACCTCATAAAGTCTATAGACTCGAAAGGCGACACTTGGAGCCAATGTTTTTACCAACTCCGAGATGACCGTACCCTGCCGCGGGGCCGCCAGAATATTGAGCGAATCCGGACTGTTACGGTCGGCGGCATTGTATGGAATCGCATTGAAGCCGAAAGCTGCAAAAGCCGTTTTACTGAATGCCACCAAGGCAAACGTGCCAGGCGTTATACCGTCGAATGAAAATTCTCCGTTGGCATTTGCCGTTGTTTCTGCAATGACTTGGCCTTCCCGCAATAGGTAAATGCTGGCTAACACTTGGTCGGCAGCAGGCTCCAAATTGGGTTTTTGAATGACCCCTCTAATGCCGCCGCTTTCGTTTAACATGACCCAACTCGAGCGAAGCGTGTCGCCAAGCCGATTGTTTTCGGTAGAATTCGACGCCGAATTCCAACCGGCTAATTCCGGATTGATCGTCTCTAGCTGGACATTGGGACGGGAAAATTGTGATTCTATTTGCGATCCGGGAATGTCCGGAAACGCTGGATCTTGCAATCCAACTTGGGGATCAAATGGTTGCACTCCCGGAAATCCCGGAAGGTCTGGATCCTGGTCGCCAGGCAGAAAACCATCTTGCACGTTCAATTGTCTCGTCGATGTCACAGGCATCAATTGGCGTTCAATGTTGGTCACATTGGGTTTTGTTGAACCGGACCGCAACGTATTTTGGAACCGGTCAGCATGCTGCTTGGGTGGGGACCAGCCGGTTGAGTAAGGATTGCTCACTCCTGAGTTTCCATCTTGAATCGCAACTGCTGCCGTTGCAATTGCGA
>JBGTDM010000153.1:0-2498 GCA_041748315.1 Pirellulaceae bacterium | reverse complement strand
GCGCGATATAATAATATTGTTGCTCGGTCACCCAGGGTAGAAAAGCCGAGCTCGTTTAAATGCCTCCGTGATAAAGTTCCATGCCAACCAAGTCAAGAATTGAAGACTCAAAGTCTGATAAAACTCAACTTCAATCTTCGGACGAGCTTCGCCAGTCTCAAGATTTGAGTTTAGACGAACGAAAGCCGCCGGCGGACGTGGCTGGCTATTCGATTCATCGATTGTTGGGTTCCGGTGCCTACGGCGAAGTGTGGTTGGGGGTCGACCGCACGACAGGGCGCCAGGTTGCGATCAAATTCTATACGCGAAAGAACAGTTTGGATTTTACGATGCTTTCGCGTGAAGTTGAGAAGCTCGTCTATTTGGCGGCGAACCGCTATGTCGTCCAGCTATTGGATGTCGGTTGGAACGAGGATCCCCCCTATTATGTGATGGATTACATCGAGCATGGGTCGCTCGAAGACGAGTTGAGAAGCCGTTCTTCGATTCCGGTTGATGAAGCCGTGGAATTGTTCGAGGAGTTGGCGATTGGATTGATGCATTTACATGGCAAGGGAATCCTGCACTGCGATCTCAAACCTGGCAATGTTTTGTTGGACCCCGAGAGAAAACCACGACTCGCGGATTTTGGTCAGTCGCGTTTGTCTCATGAACAGGCTCCGGCACTGGGCACGTTGTTTTTTATGGCGCCGGAGCAAGCTGACCTTGCTGCTGCACCTGACGCGAGATGGGATGTCTATGCATTGGGAGCCATGATGTACTGCATGCTGACCGGCAGCCCCCCCTACCGCAATGATCAAATGGCGCAGGAGTTGGAATCGAGTGACTCGCTCGAGACCCGCTTGGATACGTATCGGAAGTTGATTCGATCCGCGCCAAAATTGACCGAACATCGAAAGGTCCCCGGTGTTGATCGAGCACTTGCTGACATCGTAAGCCGCTGTATCGCCGCTGATCCCAAGCAACGGTTTGCAACCGTTCAGAGTGTGATTGATGCGTTAAGGCAACGTAAGGAGGGGATTGTTCGTCGCCCGTTGATGCTTCTGGGAATCCTCGGGCCGTTCCTCGTTTTGGCACTGATGAGTGGTTTTGCATCCTGGGCTTACAACGATTCCATATCCAAAGCCGAGCGTGACTTCACGCAACGTGCCATCGAAAGCAATCAGTGGGCCGCCAAATTTGCGGCGCGGGCTGTGGCTGGGACCATTGAAGATTATTTTAGTCTGCTCGAAGCGAAAACGAATGACGAAGATTTTCGCCAACGGTTCGAGGAATATTTGAATGACGATGAAGTCAAGGAATTGACGCCTTTGTTCAACGATCCGAATCAAAATGACTCGATCGATGTTGAACTCGTAAACGCCAGAGAAGCCTATGTTGCCAATGAAAAACGCCTAAGACTTAACATGCTAGTCGATCAATGGTTGTTTGATCCGAAGGCACCCAAGGCGGCAAGCTGGTTTGTTTGTGATGAGAATGGCGTACAGGTCGCTGCCATTTGGGACAAGGAATCAAGCCCCACGATCGGTAAGAACTGGTCGTATCGTTCCTACTTCCATCAAGATCCATCAGACTCGGTGACGATCGCTGACGATGGCAGGACGGTCTACCATGCTTTTGGTTTGGCTGGCAAAACGGGTCATATCGATGGTGAAAAGGTCTCAGAGGTCTTCTTAAGCCGTGCAACGAATACTTGGAAAGTAGCGTTCTCAGTTCCTATTTATATCGACGCTGATTTTGCGGGGATTGTCGCTGTAACGGTCGAACTAGGAGATTTTATTTCGTTTGAAGATGGTGCCAATCAGTATGCGATGCTCGTCAATGGACTGCCAGGCACTAACCACGGCATTATTCTTGAACATCCTTTGATCCGTGAGGCGCAGAAGAATCTGAAGGAAGATCAACGACTTCCAGATCGATTAACAACACGCCGCGTCGACTTTAATCAATTAGAAGTGAATCAAGGAAAATTCGTCGATCCGCTGGGTTATGATCCGAATCAACTTGGTGCGAAACAACGATGGATTGCTGGCTCGGTCCCCGTTCAACGGGCGGTCAATGGTTCAGGGGCAATGGTAGATACCGGACTCTATGTCGTTGCCGTCCAAGATGCGGATACCGTTGTTGAACCAGCGCGTGGACTGGGACGGCGAATGGTCCAAGTCGGCGTGTTGGCATTGATGACGTTTTTTGCCGTGACGCTCGGACTGTCATATGTCGTTTTCCGTTCGTTCGGCCTGTCTCGCCGCTCGATTTCACGATTCTATGGCTCAGGCGTGGATTCGACTTCGATGCGCGATGCCCGTACTTTGTTGTCAGGAAGTGATGGCTCAGAAAACGGTAACGAGCTGAGGTAACCTAGTGCTTCGTTCCAATTAAAAATTAGGGTTCCCTAATTCTTGAAAAATTGCGACCTTTGTATCAACACGGAGGTTTGCCATGGAAAAGAAGTATATCGTTCGGTTGGACGATCAGGAACGCCAAGAATTAAAACAGAT
>JBGTDM010000152.1:0-14293 GCA_041748315.1 Pirellulaceae bacterium | reverse complement strand
TCCTTGACGCTAACACGCAGCGTTGGAGTTCAGCCTTCAGGCTGTTTAAAACAAGCTCAACCTTGAACACCAACCCCGAAAACAAGCATGGAAAGAACACTCGTTCCTTGACGCTAACACGCAGCGTTGGAGTTCAGCCTTCAGGCTGTTTAAAACAAGCTCAACCTCGAACACCAACCCCGAAAACAAGCAGGGAAAGAACACTCGTGCTTTGACGAAGCTCTAGTTTTCTTTGACCAGTCCCGCGGATTTCAGCTCCGACCATTGCGGCGGTTCGAAATTGAAATTGGGGCTTTGTCGGAAAAACTCGCAAGGGTTATCGTACACAACTTTGCGTATCGTTGGTTCGCTGTGTCCGCGACGGCGCATTTCGAAAATGAAATCGGGAACGGCGGTCGGTTTGGACGGTCCCCAGTCGCCTGCCGAGTTCACACAAACTCGTTCGGTGCCGTAAATTTCGATCATATCGGCGGCCCGCGCGGGAGTACACTTGGAAACTGGATAAAGAGTCATCCCGCACCAGAACCCTGCATTCAGAACTTCGCCGATCGTGTGTTCTTCAACGTGATCGACCAATACTCGATTTCGCTGAAGTCGCGAATCGTCGCACAACATGTCCAGGATCATTCGGGTTCCTTGGTGCTTGTCCTCCAAATGTGGCGTGTGAATCAGCACCTGTTGCTCGAAATTGATGGCCAGTTCCATGTGTTCGAGAAAAATAGTCGCCTCGTTTTTGGTGTTTTTGTTTAGACCGATTTCGCCGATCCCCAGGACATTTGGTCGATCGAGGAATTCGGGAATTGCGGCCATCACTTCGCGGGATAGCTCCAGGTTCTCCGCCTCCTTCGCGTTGATACAGAGCCAGGTGAAATGGCGGATTCCGTACTGGGCAGCTCGGTTCGGCTCGAATTCCGTCAACTGGCGGAAATAGTCGCAAAAGCTGTCAACGCTACCCCGATCAAATCCAGCCCAAAAGGCGGGTTCACTCATCGCGACGCACCCCATGCGCGACAACGTCGCATAGTCATCTGTGGTTCGCGAAATCATATGGATGTGAGGATCGATATAATACATGGCAGATCACCCTATGTCTTGAGATTGAATTTATCGCGCCAGTCGTTTTCATACTGGCGTGAGAACAACAATTGAATTTGCTCGACGCGATTGCCGGAGTTGTGATCCGCAATGGGTTGGCTCAAGATTTGAATTCCACCGGTCAGCAAATTCATTCGGCGATCATTGTCAACATTTCCTGACGCACGCTGGATACGATCGAGACTCGCGCCAATCTCCAGAATTTTTGCACGAATTTCCAGGAACTCGCGATCCAGAACTTGCTCGGCAGTCAGTTGATGGGTCATTTTGTCGTGTAGAAAAACAGAAAGCAGGTTGATGTCGTTTCGGTGAACGATGGCTGGTTGAATCCAGTCGAGCCGTCGGTCGTTTCCACTTGCCTTTCAATATCGCACGTCCTGACTCCGGCGTCCAGCGTTTTCTGCCACAAATTTCAATGATTCACCGCCAATCGCGATTCTACAAAACGAGGATCGAAATGAATCACCCGCAAGTGAGCTCGCGACGACAACCACGATACCGATTCGAATTATTACCAGACTCGACCGATTTAAACGCACTGGTTTGGGACACAATCGCTCTTCGACGTGCAGCCTCGCCGGCCATGCACCGACATCATTCGGTTCAACCACGGTGCTTCCAGTTCCCACAAGGTCTATCGCGGCAGTTTTGTTCCCGGCTTACACAACACGTGCATGGTTGTTCAGAATCGTGCTTGAGTTCCCTTTCCCCAATTGAAGATGCGTTCATGCGTTGACGTTCTCATCGACGGCTACCCGATACGTGCCTCGCCCTTCTATGGTTTGTCTGGGCATGATTTGGTAGAATTCCTGACACTCACGACAACCCCTTGGGAGAGAAAAATGCACGCGGCACTTGTCCAAGCCGATCATTTTCACTCAAATAGTTGTCGAACAGTTGTCGTCAAGCCAACGACAAAATCGCAAAGTCGATTTGACACGGTAAAAACCGGGGACGGATGGCTGAGTCTGGTTTAAGGCACCGGTTTTGAAAACCGGCGTGGGGGAAACCTCACCGGGGGTTCAAATCCCTCTCCGTCCGCTTTCCAACGGTCGCCAACCCCAGTCCGTCCGCTCGCGGCTTCCCAAAAGGCTCAGGTGTGTAGCACGGCCGCGGTGTTGGGCACAGCGGTAACCGTCCCTTTAACGGCCGTTGCATGATGCATGAATCGACCCCCCTCCGCCCCCGATCGGCCCGAGATCCAGACACCGTCTCAGAAACGGAAAATTATTGTTCGCTGAACTCCGAAATGGGAATTCCCGGTTCGCGATTCAAGGAGCGCTATGGAGTTCCTGAATGTCTTCCACCAGTCGCTTGCAATCTACTGGCTTGGTAATTCGACGGTCGAATCCCTGACGTAAGATCGCAGATTTCGTTTCGTCGAGGTCATTGTCGCAAACGGCAATCACTGTAAGGCCCCGCAAACTGGAGTCACTGCGAATTTCGGAAACGGTTTGGTTTCCCTCCTCGAGCGATGTGTCCACATCCAGGAGCACAACGTCGGGCATGCGTAGCGTGTTTCGCAAGTACTTTAGAGCGGTGTGGCCATCTTCAACCATGACCACGTCGAAACCACGGTGCTCGAGAATCGCGCCGAGTAGCGATTGCTCATTTGCGTTATCTTCAACAACCAAGGCAAGCTTCGTATTTCTGTCACCTCGAATCAACGCATCATGGGTTCGTAGTTCGTTTTTGAAGTTTGAATCGGTGAATGCCGCATGTCCCGTATCTCCATCAAGTTTGCGCAGATCTACAAGAATTCTCTCCAACATGCCATTCAAGCCATCGATTTGTCCAGCCTCGATCCTTTGTTTAGCCACTTGAAGACTTAGTTCGATCGCTTTGAGTCGATGTTTTCGCTCGCATTCTAAATTTGAATTTCTATATTGGGCCGACGATTCGGAGACGGCGGTCGGACCTGGCTCGGATAATGGCTCGCAGCTTTCGCGACCGGCACCGGCGTCCGTTTGAAAATGCTCGTCTTGTTGATCATCTAATACCTCCTCGCGGAGAATACGGACGTGGGGAGGGGCTTCGATCCCAATTCTTGCAACTTTTCCTTTGACTTTGATCAACTGAATTGTGATACCCAAATTGGGGAATAAGAATTTTTCGTTTTCTCGACGCGAGATGACAAGCATGTGATTCTCCTATGCTACGCGGTGGGCTGCATCCTCTCAATTCCGCAAGTCACGAGATGCAGAACAAAGGTCAAAATGTTACGGCTATGGGGAGTTCGGAAGTAGTCAAAGGAAACCTCTTGGCCGTCAGTTTACTTCCATAAGCCTGATGCAATTCAGATGCTCGACTTCATGTCGATTGCCATTTGACACGCAGAAATCCGTTCCACACATTGAGTTGGCAAAGGGCCAATGGAATTCAAAAATCAATCCTTGCCAAGACCAATCCGAAAGTGCCTGCATGCACTGCTGTCATGAACTGACTTTTTCGGGGGGTCGTTTATTGGATTCTGAGACCAATTCAGTCATATTATTCCGATTCGTTAGGGCTCACATTTTGCCCAGTTGGAAGGCCGTCATTCCTGGCGAGATGACGGCAGTCGGACGTGATTTTGGGGGGCTGAACCACGGGTTGAGAATGGGCTTAGACCGGGTTTCTGAACCCGAATATAATGGGATAATTCCGACCGCATTTGGCAATTAAGGTCGTCAAGCGCAAACTGATGTAAAAATGAAGATTACATCAAATTATATCTAGACCGGCATGAAGTGGCGTATACAATCTATATACCGCTTGATCACTGCTCCCCCTAGCGCTGTAGATTCTGTTGGGAATTACGGCCTCTTTCTACGGGTGCCCATTGATCACGGAGCAGGTTTCCATTGAAACCAAAGGTCGATCACCGACCCACTATTTGAATCCTAGTTTGCAGGTTTGTTTCGAGGTTGGGACAAGCTGCGCAACTTCCTCCATTTGGAGATTTCAGATCGGAGTCCGTAGACCTGTTTTACTCTATCCCCCGAACGAGTCGCGCGGATGTGCCGAATACGTCGGCTGTTAAGCCATCGGTGGATCGTATAGCGCATTAGTTCGCTGGGGCTTTATCATCCTTGTACTGCATGTGTGTCGGTCGGTTTGTTGCCGTATTAAATGATATCGAATCTGGTAAGAAATCGATGGAGCCCTCATGAAATGTTTTGCCAACCGGAATCTTTTAGCAAATTCTCGGACGCAAGAGTTTCGTGTGTACGACGTGGTAAGTTGTAAGAGTGAATCGAAGGGGACAGGCTGTCTAGCTTTGAATGGGGAGGAGACAAAAGCCGTTGTATGGAACCTTGTCAATTGACATTATTTATTGGAACCGATGCGATCGTTACTTGTCAACCGATCAACGTCATCGATTTATTTGATGGAATATAATCTGAGGGAGATTAACTTTGTACAATCCGATTCTGGAAGAACTTGAAGACGAATCGACTCGAACACGGCTGGACGATCACGCGTTTGACGAAGCAGACGATGATGACCAGCCGATAACTGATGATATCGACGGTGCTGTCGATGCCAAGCCCGATGAACTGTTAGATGGTTTTGACGAGGCGGAAGTCTGGTCGGACGATCCGGTTCGAATGTATTTGACACAGATGGGTGAAATTCCCTTGCTGACTCGGCAAGAGGAAATCACATTAGCTAAGAATATCGAGATCACGCGACGGCAATTTCGCACGAAATTGCTTGAAAGCGATTATGTATTCCAAGCCGCCTTCAAAATTCTTAAACGCGTTTTGGATGGGGAACTCCCCTTTGATCGAACGGTTCAAGTCTCGGTGACCGACCGACTGGAGAAAGAGCAAATTCTTGGAAGAATTCCGCACAATGTGCGAACGATCATCTTTCTTCAAAAATCGAACCGTCAAGATTATTTGATTGCCACGAACAGAAAACATCCCGTCAAAAAGCGGCGCGAGGCCTGGCAACGATTGTCGCGGCGGCGGCGGCGAGCGGTTCGACTGTTGGAAGAACTCGGACTGCGTACGCAGCGAATCGAAACACTGATTAGTGTCGTCGAAAAATTTAGCCGGCGAGTTGACGAGTTGTTGACCCAGATTCGGCGAGCCAAAAAGGCGGGCAAGTCCCGCGAGGACTATGCTGAACAACATAAGGAACTGGCAACGATTCTGTTCAATTGCCAGGAATCCCCAACAAGCCTGCGGAATCGAGTGAAATATCTCAAAAAAATCTATACCAAATATCAAAAAGCGAAACGTGAATTGTCCGAAGGCAATTTGCGCCTGGTCGTTTCCATTGCCAAAAAGTACAGAAATCGCGGCTTGAGCTTTCTCGATTTGATCCAGGAAGGTAACGCAGGGTTGATGCGAGCCGTTGATAAGTTCGAATATCGACGCGGTTTCAAATTCTGCACTTACGCAACCTGGTGGATTCGCCAAGCCATCACGCGGGCAGTCGCCGATCAAAGTCGCACGATCCGCATTCCTGTTCATATGGTCGAAACGATGTCCCGTGTCCGCACGGTTTCACGTCGTTTGCAGCAGGAACTGGGGCGCGAACCGACATTGGAAGAAGTCGCCCGCAGAGCGGAAACCACGATTGAAGAAGCCCGGCGCGTGCTTGCCATGAGCCGGTACCCGATCAGCCTCGATCGTCCAGTCGGTAATAGTGAGGACAGCCAATTCGGCGATCTGTTACCGGATGGAGAAGCTGAGAATCCCGCCTTGGGGGCCGCGCAGGAAATGCTGCGAGGTCGAATTAACAAAGTGCTCAAAACACTCAGTTACCGTGAACGGGAAATCATCAAGCTCCGCTATGGTTTAGGCGACGGCTATAGCTACACGCTCGAAGAGGTCGGCCATATTTTCAAGGTGACCCGCGAGCGAATTCGCCAGATCGAAGCGAAAGCAGTCCGAAAACTTCAACAACCAAGTCGCTCTCAAGAATTAGTTGGATTCCTGGACTAGTCCTCCCCGACTCGTCGATCACAGCTTGAGCGCAAACTCATAATTAAGCCGGCCTGAACGTTCAGGTCGGCTTTTTCATTTTCAACGACCAAGTGTCGTTTTGAATGAAGCGATGTGTCGCGCGATTGCCTGTCATGCTTCGACAATTCATGGATCGACTCGACCACACATTTCACGCATGCTGAATCGAACAGGTAAAACATGATTGTTAAACCATGGAGGTGCACCATCCGTTGGTCCGTGGCCGGTACAACGTTATACGCAACCCAAAAACGCACTGCATTGGGCTAGCATCTTCTCATCAGTTTGGTTTAATATCGACTTCCGTGAACTTCACCGAAATTGCGATTTATCATCATGAAGACAATCGATTTAACTGGGAAAACCGCCGTTGTAACGGGCTCAAGCCAAGGGATTGGCCAAACCACTGCCGAGACACTGCACGCGGCCGGAGCCAATGTGACGATTAACTTCTTTGCCGATCAAGAGGGGCACAACGAAGCGCGAGCCGCTGCCATTGTTGAAAGGCTTGGCAATCGTAGCATGTGTATTGCCGCCGACGTTAGACAGCCTGAACAGCTGGAGTCGATGATGCAAGCGACTGTCGACCGGTTCGGATCTTTGGATATCCTGGTCAACAACGCCGGCATCCTCCGCGATCGCAGTTTCAAAAAAATGTCGACTTCCGAATGGGAAGAAGTCATTGACACGAATTTGAGCGGCGTGTTTCATAGCTGTAAAGCAGCGGTCGAGCACCTCAATCAAGGAGGTATCATCGTTAATGTCGCTTCACTTTCTGCAGTAACCGGTTTTTTTGGTCAGGCAAATTACGCTTCTGCTAAAGCGGGGGTGATCACCTTGACTAAAGTTCTCAGCAGGGAACTGGCTCGCTCCGGGATCCGAGTCAACGCGATTGCTCCCGGTGTTGTCAATACGGAAATGGGTGCATCGATTCCCGAAGAGAATCGCCAAGCGATGCTGGCCAATGTTCCGCTAAATCGTTTTGCGGAACCCGAAGAAATTGCCAATGTCATTCTGTTTTTGACCAGCGATCTGGCATCCTACATCACTGGACAGACATTGCATGTGAATGGCGGCTGGTGGTCTTAGAACACGGTTGCGTGAACCTGATTACATGCAAGGGGCGAACCTCGCTCCAGGACAGTCAGCATCGATACTGTTCCACTAGCTGCGCGAGAGAAATTCCCCGGTTCGAGTGTCGATCTTAATCTTTTCGCCCTGTTTAAGGTATTCGGGGACCTGGATCGTCACGCCGGTTTCCAGTTTGGCCAGCTTGGTTCGAGATGTCGCGGAGTTCCCCCGAACACCCGGATCGCATTCGACGACCGTTAACTCGACAGTCGCTGGAATTTGAATCCCGACACACTCGTCGTTGTAGATCAACGCCTGGATACCTTCAAGTCCTTCCTTGATGAATTGGCGTTCATCCTCAACAATTTCCAGGTCGATCGAGTATTGATTGAAGTTTTCCGAGTCCAGCAAATGCAACTTCGCTGCGTCACTATACATCATTGAAACCTGGCGGCGTTCGAAATTTGCTTCATCCAAGGACTCAGATCCCTTAAGCGTTAAATCGACTTTTTGCTTGGAGATAATATTACGACCTTTGAATTTGTAAAGCGTTGCAGCCCCGCGCGCTGAAGGGGAATGAACACTGATGGACTCAATGATTACCGGCGAGCCATTAAAAACAACAATGCTCCCGTTCTTGATTTCTTTTGCTTGCATACCAACAACTTGACTGACAGTGATTAGTCAACGAATACCGCGAAATTCATTCCTTTAGCAGATCCCTTGGCAGGTCCTTTCATCGAATTACATCAATGACTGCGATTGCGGGTCCAACGCAACGCCATTACAAAGTTCAGCCAACTTTTCCAGTACGAGCAACAATCCACCAGGATCGAGGAATTCATCTTCCCCCGCTTCGCCATCACCGATTTCTTCGAAGTGAAAGATATCGAACCGCGCATTGCATTCTTTGAGTTGCGCGAGCTTTTTCATGTCGTCACCCGTGAGAGTGACTGTGCGGAAGTCCTCAAGGATCGACTTGATCTGAGTGGCGACATCTTGACCTTCGACCAAGGTGATATCCATAGCGGAAAAGTCATGGGGCGAACGTATCGTCATCGACTCAATCACGCCATCGTTCATTCGAGTCTCCACAGTCTCGTAACGCGGCCCCAGTTGCGATAATGTTGCCTCGATCTTGGTCAACTCCGGTAAGTTCTTTCGCTCAAACAGCACGAAATAGGTTTCACGATACTGGTACTTTTTGTCCCCAAATAGTGACACGGCTTCATCCTGTGCAAAATGATTTATGGAGGACTTCAAGGGTCTGTAGTCCTTTGGTTTGAAGAATCAGGATTCTACCAAACTGCACCGTCGTTTTAAATCATGCCCAACCGGAGAAACGTGAAATCTGGGTGAAATTCAGGATCGCCAGTGTGAATCGACGTATTCATCCCGTTGATTCCATGCATCCGGTGCTTTCATTCCACGTCGACGTTTGGGCACAGGCGGCAAGCGGATTTAATAAATCTCACACGTTAGCGAGAATCGTATGGGGACCCCGCCATTTTTGGACTCCATCATCGGCTTGGGGTCACCCGTTTGCAAAGAGGTTCCGGGTTATGAGACTCGAGGCGAAATGCAGCGTAACTTCGGTTTTTTGCCCCCGTGCTTATGCAATCGTTTGTTTACCGCTTCAGTTGCATTTCAATCCGCGGGCCAACAATCAAAAAAAAATGCCCAATAAGCAAACATGCCTTTGAGTTCAAGAGCAAATCATCCGCTGAAATTGTCCGGAATTTTGCCGAATTCGGCCTATGAGACTTTTGAATAAATCGACACGGAATCAATTCTTCTCAAAAAGTACAGCGAGGATTCTGTTGTAATCGCTAACAGCGAACTTGGCTCTTTTATTGCCGATGACGGCACGAAAACCCGAGTTCCTATGGGTTGCGACCCAGTTTTCAGCAGGACCGGAATGCACCACTTTGCAAGGGATATACAATTCATAACTAAAACTAGAAGTTGTTTTTAACATATAGAATGCCTTACATATGTTCCTGTATTGACGATTTGGAGGGGTTGTTCGTTTCAATTCAACCATATTCGAGCCGTATTGGTTTGCATCGACGTAAATCAACCTAATGTTGGAGTAAGCGGAATCGACGATTTCTCCGAGGGAAACCCGAAGCAAAAACATCGATTATCGCTCATGAACGACATCTTGACTTCCATGCTCTCCCCCACGTTTTCATTTCACGACATGCGATTTGAATCGCCTACAAAATTTGGAACGCGTCACTGGGTTTAGACTGCGACAGGTATCATCGGCCTGTCAAACTGAGAATTAGGTCGATTGAAAACGATTGACTTTTAAGGGTTGGTCAAGATGTTCAATAACGAATCAATACAAATTCAGGCGACATTGTCACTGGCTGCCATTACGATGGCGGTTGGTGGTTTGTTGTATATGACCGACTATTCCTACCGGGCTGAAGATACCGTAGCAGTTTCCAGGCCTGCGGATTCGGCAGTCGAATTCGGTTTGCCGCGTCAAAACCTGCTGCTGTTCTTCTATCACCCAAAATGCCCGTGTACGCTCGCTGCAGTTGAAGAGTTGGAAAAGCTGGTTGCGACGATTCAAGATTCGATCACGATTCGTGCCTTCGCATTTTGTCCCGCAGGACAGAACCGCGACTGGATCGAAACGAGTGCGACCCATCGGTTGCGGCGAATCCATGAAGCCGTCGTCGTCCCGGATTATGATGGAGAAGCAACGCATCGCTGGGGAATCACATCGTCAGGTCATGTCCTGTATTTCAATCACTCGGAAACACTTGTATTTTCTGGTGGGAACACGAGAGGCCGCGGACTCGTTGGTGAATGTCAACCAACCCACGAACTGCTGGCGCGCATCCATGGATTAAGTAGCGAGCTATTTAGCTGGCCAGTCTATGGGTGCCCGATTATTGCCCACTGAATTCCCAAACCACACGGAGATTTAAAATCGTGCCATCAATATTGAGCGAATTCCAGTTGGAACAACGCACGAATCGACTGTTCGATGAGCGGTACGCGGCTGAATGTCGTCATGTCAGTCGCTTCATGGGGATTTTGATGATCGCCCAGTGGGTTGTTGCCGTGGCATTTGCCGCCTTTTGGTCGCCTTATACCTGGATTGGTGAATACTATTCGATTCATACGCATTTGATTGCCGTAATTCTTATCGGAGGAATATTCTCCGGGGTTGCCTTATATTGGCTGAAGCGGTTTCCGGACGCAGTATTTACTCGACACTTGGTCGCCGCGATTCAATTGCTGTGGACTTGTTTGTTGATTCACCTCAGTGGCGGGCGCATCGAAACGCATTTTCATGCATTCGCGTCGCTGGCGATTCTCAGTCTATATCGAGACTGGAAGATTCTGATCACAGCGGCGATTGTAACAGCGTTGGATCATTTCGCGCGCGGTGTTTGGTACCCACTCTCCGTATTTGGCATCGTCACCGCATCGCCTTTTAGATGGATTGAACATTCGGCTTGGGTTATATTTGAAATCTCGTTTTTGATTCCAGGTTGTATCCGACTAAAAAAGGAAATCCGTCAATTATGCCGCATGCAGGTCGAAACCGCACATGCTAAAGCCACCGTGGAATTGACGGTCGACCAGCGCACGGCAGAAATTAAATCGACGTTGCGTACCCTTGAAGAAACAAAATTACAACTGAGCGAGGCTAAAGAGTTTGCAGATACGATCATTGACGATGTTTCCGGCTTGTTCTACGTCCTCGACGCAAACGGTAATTATGTCAGGTGGAATCGATCCATGCAACAATTGTTTGGTGTCAGCAACGAAGAGATGCTTGCCGTTCCAGCATTGGAGCGAATCGACCCGGACGACCGGGAATGGGTTGCGACCAAGATTCAGGAAGTATTCGAAAATGGCCAGGCTGAGTGCGAGGCGCGAATTATAACCGCTCAAGGGATACGACATGTTGTGCTTAACGGTCGAAGGATGGATGTTGACGGCGAAGTGTACCTGGTGGGCTCTGGACAAGACATCACCGAACGTAAGCTTGTCGAGCAGTCCCTGGCCCAGTTTAAACATGTGCTGGATCGAATCCAGGATTGTGTATTTATTTGCCGTACCTGCGATTTACAATTTGTTTACGTCAATCAAGGGGCGATTCAACAAGTTGGATATAATGCTGAAGAACTATCTGGAATGACGCCGCTGGATATCAATCCAGAATTTAACGGCGAATCGATACGCGAAATGTTTCAACCGCTGCTCGATGGGCGGCAATCCAGACTTCTCATTGAAACGATTCATCGACACAAAAATGGCACAGACATTCCGGTCGAGGTTTCCTTGCAACTCTTGACGAACAATGCCGGAGAAACACTCTTTGTGGCCATCGTCCGAGATATCACTGACCGAAAAAAGGAAGAACAACGCCGCAATGATCTCGAGGAGTCCTTGCGACAACAAAATTCGTCGTTAGCGATTGCACTGGTCGACCTCAAAAACCACAAACGTGCTCTTGATGAACATGCGATCGTGGAAGTCACGGACTCAACGGGAACCATTCTCTATGTCAATGATCGATCTGAAGCCATCACCGGTTATACGGCAGATGAGCTGATCGGAAACAACCATCGGATTTTTAAATCCGGAATTCACCCCGATTCGACATGGAACGATTTGAGAAAAACGGTCTATTCCGGAAATGCCTGGCACGGTGAGATTTGCAATAAACGCAAGGATGGAACGCTGTATTGGGTTGATACGACCGTCATGCCGTTTAATAATCCGGACGGAGACCTTTCCGAACTGGTCGTGATTCGTACTGACATTACCGAACGAAAAACCGCCGACGCCGAAAAGGAAAAACTGCAAAAACAATTGATCGATGCTTCCCGTCAATCCGGGATGGCTGAAGTGGCAACCGGTGTTCTGCACAATGTTGGAAATATCTTGAACAGTTTCAATATTTCTACTTCGCAAATTCAAAAGCAGTTGGATGCCAGCGCGATTTCAAGTCTCGATCGATTGAGCAATCTCGTTTCCGAGCATGAAAATCAACTCGCAAGATTTGTGACCGAGGATCAACGCGGTCGGCAAATCCCGGAATTCCTGCGCAAACTGGCCAAAACGCTTCAGGACGAACGTCACCACATACGATGCGAGTTTAGTGATATTCTGAAGAATGTAGAACATATCAAAAACATTGTGAACGTTCAACAATCAATGGCGAAGGCCTCGGGATTGCTCACTGAAATTGATCCGCAGGAATTGATCTCATGCACGCTGAGTGCCGTTCGCAATTCCATGATCAATCATAAAATTCATGTCGAAACTGAAATCCAGGAAGGTGTGCCTACTTTTGTCTCGGACAAAAACCGAATTCTTCAAGTCCTCATTAATCTGGTGACCAACGCCAAGGATGCATTGGTAGAGCATGCAATCCGCAAACCACAAATCACCATAAGCGTTTCTGAAAGTGAGGGAATGATTTCGCTGATTGTCAGCGACAATGGCAGCGGTATTGATCCACAAAAGCTAGAGCAGATTTTTCATTTCGGCTACTCGAGTAAAGCCTCCGGGCGCGGGTTTGGCCTACATCATAGTGCCACCACAGCCGCAGAGTTGGGGGGATCACTGAAGGCAATGAGCGATGGCATTGGAAAAGGCGCCACGTTTCAATTATTGATTCCTCGCAAGAGCCGCGACTCAAAATCATTGAATCAGGATATTAAACGATCACTTGTTACCTTAACAACGGAAGATTCTAATGGAACCAACCACGAGTTTGAATCAAGCCGATAATCACCTTTTGATCATCGACGACAACGAAGCCATCCACACAGACTTCCGAAAAATCTTTTCGGCAGACCACGATGAACACGGCTTACGCTTGCTGGAAGCTGAATTATTTGGGGATTCGCATACCAATTTCGAAGTTTTGAGTTACGAACTCCATTGCGCAACGCAGGGCAAAACCGGTGTCGAGCGGTTGCAGGAATGTATGGAACAAGGGATTTGTATCGGCGCCGCCTTCGTCGACATGCGCATGCCTCCCGGTTGGGATGGTATCACAACCATTGAACATCTTTGGAAGGTCGATCCCGAATTGCAAGTTGTAATTTGTACGGCCTATTCCGACCATACCTGGGAGGAAATCTCGGAACGCCTGGGTGATACCGATCAGCTCTTTATCTTGAAAAAACCGTTTGATGAAGTCGAGGTTCGACAACTTGCAGCTTCCCTCACGCGGAAACGACGGCAAACGTCAGAAAGTCTGGCGAAGGTCCAATCGTTGTCAACTACCGTCGAACAGCAATATCGGAAAATTCAGGATGCTCATCAGGATGCCGAGGATATGATTCAGGCATTGTCGAGCCTTTTGATCAGCTTGGACGATGAAGAGCGCGTCGTGAGAATGAATCCAGTTGCGGAACATATCTTCGGCATCGAAGAAGGCTTTGCAAAGGGGAAGCTGTTTATTGAGCTACCGATACGCTGGACTCAATTCGATGATCTGAAAATCGCCTTAGAAGAATGCGTGGCAGCCCAAGTTCGAAATGTTGATTTGACATTTACTGATGCCCATGGCAACACAAAGATACTGGAATTGTCGATCAGCCCTCTGCGAAACGATCCAAACTCAAAGTCACGGTTGATTATGGGAAACGACGTTACCATTCAACGCACCATACAGGTCCAACTGGAACAAGCTCGGAAAATGGAATCTGTGGGGCAATTGGCTGCGGGTGTGGCCCGTGAAATCAATTCGCCTATGCAGGACATCAACAACAATGTTCGACATGTTGCCAAGTCCTTCGAACAACTAATGCCAGCAATTGAAATGTTGCTGCAGAGTATCGAGGCACGATCAAATGATGCCATGTGGAATTCGATGAGCGATGAAATCACTCAGACCATCACTCCGGCGAAACTAAAATCGATCGTGTCACAAATTCCGGGTGTATTGGACGATACGATCGAGGAGATCGAAAGCATTTCGCAAATTGTCGCCGCCATGAAGGAATTTTCCCACCCAGGCGGCGATGAAAACGCACTGGTCGATGTTCACCACATTTTACAATCGACCATTGCAGTTTCCAAAAATGAGTGGCGTTTCTGGGCCGATGTCGAAACTTCATTTCTCGCCACTCATTCTCAGGTTTCCGGGTCTGCCAGCGAGTTGATTCAGGCATTTCTTAACA
>JBGTDM010000151.1:0-12705 GCA_041748315.1 Pirellulaceae bacterium | reverse complement strand
CTCGGGGCTCTCAGTCGTTGCGTTCGGTCCATAAAACTTGGCGGTTTGAATTCGAAATCGTCCCCCATCATTTTTGCCAGCTTGTCACGTTGCTCTACATTGAGTTCAGTGAGTAGCTCCTTTCGAGCTTTGGCTCGCAATTCCTCGATATCCTTGGCAAGCTGTTTCCTGATTTCTTCGGCGCGCTGCTGGATTCGTTTTTTCTGTTCCTCATCGATTCCCAATTCCGTAGCCAAACGTTCACTGGTTAGTGCATTCGAGTCCCCGCGAGCTCGAAAATCGTTTTGAAGGCTGACCTGGCGCAAACGATCCAACTGATGCGGGAGCAATATTTCCTGCAGGCGCTCTTTCTTTTCATCTTGAATCGACTGCATAAATGACTTCATTTCCTGTGGGTCCCGGACTTTAAAGGAACCATCTTCTCCCGAATTAAAGAAATCGGACATTCGTTTCGAGAATTCGCGGTTAAGCTGTTCAAGTTGTTGTTTTTGATCTGGAACCAGGTTGAGCTCACTGGCAAATTCAGGATTTCCAACCATTGAAAACTCATCACCCAACATCATCGGCGCTTCGAGTATTGAGCCAACGGGCGCAACCTGCGAAAATGACATGACGTTACCTTCTCCATCCGATGACTGCATTTGAATAACACCAAACGAGTGCCGAATCGGCTCCTGTTGTACAGCCTCGCCTTCTTCCTGAGCGAAGCTACTGACGGCGACGACGAAACTGCAATAAACGTATCCAGCCAACTTGAGCAAACATTTCATATTATGTACCTCCAAGGTATGTGTAAAGAATGGACGAACTGATCACGGTGCCGGGTCAAACTCGTTTTCTGGGGGAATGACCAAGCCAGTGACAAATGGTTAACTGACAGAGAAATGTGTTGCTCCCTTGTCATTTCGGTCTAGTTCAGACGCTGACCCTACATCAGTGTGCGAATGAACCAGTTTTGTGTCAACTTCGATTCGAACCGAAAGTGCATTGTCTCGGCTTCTTATCCGGCATTAGCTCCAAAACAGGGGCAAGAAATAAAGTGTGTAACGAGAGTTCCATGCACCCGCCGGAATGTTCCAGCATTCGTACGAGTCCCCATTTTCGAAGGTCACTTGCCACTTTGGCAATGCATTAGTCGTTTCTACCGAAAACTTTCGGACGGAAAAATTCTTTAAAAATCAGTTTATTGGACTTATTCTTAGAAAATGCGAGCTGCTCGCTTTTAAACCCGGTGTCGGTGTCAGCCAACATCGCTTAACTCCAGAGCTTTTCCGTAACGAGCGATGACCATGCGACGAAGTCGGGAAAAATCGGCATTTTCGAGTTGCGGATCAGCAGCCACGATTTCGCGCGCGACCTTGCGAGCCTCATAAAGCGGTTTTTGGTCACGGGACAGGTCGGCAATTCGCATTGGCGGAAATCCGTGTTGTTTATCGCTGAAGAAATCCCCGGGCCCACGAAGTTGCAAATCAATTTCTGCCAACTCGAACCCGTCGGCGGAATCGACGAACGCTTGCAAGCGCCGCTCGGTGACCCCCTCTGGATCATTGAGAATCACTTGCGGGGAAGGAAATGCACAAACGAAGCCGGGAAATTGACCCCGGGCGATACGACCTCGGAGCTGATGAAGTTGCGATAACCCAAATCGCTCGGCAGACTCAATGGTCATTACCGTTGCGTTCGCGACATCGACGCCGACTTCGATGACACTGGTTGCGACCAGCACCTGAGTATGCCCACGAGCGAACGCATGCATGATTTGCAATTTTTCCGCTGACTTAAGTCGCCCGTGAAGCAGATCCACTCGGTACGCTTCCAATGGACCGTTGGTCAGTGACTCATACAATCCTTCCACGCTGGCCAAACTTTCCGATTCCGCATCGACCAGGGGAGCGATCACATAGCCTTGTCGGCCTTCATCCAGTTTTTTTCGAAAAAATTCCCACCATTGTGCTCGCTGGCTTTCGCTGCCAAAGTACGTATGGACGTTACATGTTGCATTGATACGACTTTGCAACATGGAAACGTCTAAATCTCCATACAATGTCATCGAGATCGTACGAGGGATGGGAGTCGCAGTCATCACCAGGTAATGCGGATCCGTACCACCAACCGAACGAAATTGGGATCGTTGCCGTACGCCGAATTTATGCTGTTCATCGATCACAACTAATCCAAGTTTTTCGAATTCCAAATCAGCATTGGCCAACGCATGAGTTCCGATGAGTATACTTGTTTTTCCTTCTCGGATACGGGTCGATGTAATCAGGCGTTGCCTGTCGGTCATTGAACCGGTCCACGATTCGATTTCAACCCGGCTCCCGGCCAACCAGCGTTTCAGATTTTGTACATGTTGTTCAACCAAAATTTCGGTGGGTGCCATCACGGCAGCTTGGAATCCCTGGGCAACCGCCAGCAGGATCGCGAACGTGGCGACAGCCGTTTTTCCGCTACCGACTTCACCGTGTAACAAGCGATTCATCGGAATCGTTTGCTTCATGTCGGCGGCAATTTCTTCAATGGCCTGATGTTGCGACGTGGTTAACTCAAAGGGAAACCGGTTCAAAATTCGGCTCTTGATAACGGGAGTCAGCTCAATGCAGGGTGCCGAATGTTGGGTCTCCAAATGTTTGCGACGCATGGCCAGGGCTGTCTGTTGGACAAAAAGTTCCTGAAAAATTAAGCGGCGTTGGGCCTCATCAACGTCTGCCTGCGTTTCGGGGAGGTGAATCTGCATGACGCCCTGTTGTATTCCCAATAGATCATGCGCTTGCAAAAAAGGTGTCGGAAAAACTTCCTCCAGCAATCCCACATACTCTTCTACGGTTGCTTTGACAATTTGTCGGATGCGGTCCTGTGAGAGCCCTTCGGTCAGCGGGTATACCGGAAGCAACGTGACCTGTTCCGGCAATTCCATCTGGCTGGTCCACGAGATCTTGGGCTGCGTCATCACCCAACGATCTTCGTCGACCTTGATCACGCCCTGTAACATTACAGTCTGTTCACGAGCAAGTTTCTTCGACAAAAAGTCGAGATTAAACCAAGTCACGACCAGATAAACTGGAAGCGCAACTGCCTGCGGGCTGCGTCCCAACACCTCGACTAACGCTGAAGTCACTTGCTTACCAGCGCGTGTAAAATTGGCATCAACATCCACGACTCGGGCTATCACCGAGGTATTGACATCGGTGTGGATTTGTTGCGGCGTCGACAGGGAACTGAAGTCTTCATACCGCCGAGGAAAGAAAAACAGTATATCGATCACTTGAAAGATACGCAGCTTATTCAACAGTTGGGCTCGGTCCGGTCCGACACCCTTCACGAATTGAACTTGTGTGAACAATTCCTGGTGGCGATGTTTCCGTTGCGGGGGGGATTCACTGCCGGACATGATTGCGACGCTTATTCTGGATGCGATTCCGGTGCCACCATTGCCGCATCGATAAACGCAACTGCAATCATCGGGCGGTCGGGCCTCATCTGCAGGCTTTGAGCGATCGCTGCGACTGAGCGATTCGGTCGAACGTGGGTCGTCTTTCCATTGACATCCAAATCGATCAGTTGATCGAGATCGACTAACTCGTCATGCAACCAGATGCGAAACTCCGGGACATCACTGGTCTCAATCGAAATGCGATTCGAGTCTACCTGAGCGATGATCGTGGAGCGGGCCACGGCCTGATCTGTCGCGACGGATATCCAATACAATCTCAGATGCGTGACATCGTCTTGATGCCAAACGACTCGCTTGGGCCAGACTTGCCGAACCTTTTCCGACATCCAATCCAAAGCCGATGCATCTTCACCGTCCATCCAATGGCCTTTGCCGGGATAGAGGGTGACCAGGTGATCATAACCATCCCTATCTGCTTCCCGCAACGTCGCAAGCCGTTCCTTCCAATCCGTCGCAGTTTGATTTCGGTTGTAGGCCGAATCATTTTCTCCCATGTAGATGGCAAAGGGGAGATTTCGCAAACCCAAGGGTACCGTCTCATTGGGATGCCCGGCCATCATGGCCGCCGCCGCAAAGCGGTCGGCGATCCGCGGAGCCAACTGATAGACGCCGTCCCCACCCGCAGAGTATCCCATCAAATAAACTCGATTTGGATCGACGTCTGCAAACAAAACGAAGTTCTCGATGATCCGGTCAAAGAGTGGATCGATATGAGCTTGATGCCAGAGATTCCAGGTATCGGTGGGCGCTCGTGGTGCCAAATAAATACCTTCGGCAGGCTCATATAGGCGAATTTGGTTTTGCCATTGCCGTTCGTTCACTCGCGCCGCTGCATTGCCACCTCCATGCATCGAGATAAACAGGGCGTGTCCCGCTTGCGGCTTCTCACCGAATACCTTGAATTCGTATTTCATGATTAAATCATCGTGACTCAGCACTTTGTCTTCAAATTCCTGCTTGCGAGTTGACGATTGCAGCCAATGCTCACGCCGATGATTCCACAGCAGGTCCGCGACGGCGTCGGCTTCATCGCGAGACAATGGTACGTTCACGAACTCCTGTGCCTCAAAGTCCGTTGTGAACTCGTCCACTTGTGGATTTTGTTCCAGGTAAGCCGAAAGCCGTTCAAGCACTTTGGATTCGGGAGCATTCGGCGATGCGGGATTAGATGAAGTCGTGGTGTGCCACGACAATTCAAACAACTGGGCTTCGTCATTCGTCTGGATTGTGATCGTGTGCTCCTGCCCAGCGCTTTCGAAACGAACATAATATGTCGCGTGTTTCGATAAAGCAGCATTCAAATGATCGTTGGAATCAAACCCCTCATCCTTGGTGACGCCCTCGAACACAATTTGTTGGGCCTCGTCAACGACCTGAATTGGCATGGAAACTCGCTTGCCAATATCTGGGTCGACGACGCGAAACCGAGCGATCACCTCGTTTTCGGATAACTCAGCTTGCAGTTGGGTATACCGATCCGTCACATTCGTGGCCCATACTGGATCTGCATTTCGCTTCCACACCAACGGGAAGGTGGTAGGTGTCTTGCGGAAACTGACAGCATAAATTGCGTACATCGGTTGATCCCTCTGGGCGCCAGAGGCACGCTCAGTAAACCAAGCTTGATTCAGATGGTCGCCACTTGGTTCCGCCGCTCCCGTGAATTTCCATTCACCATCCCAGACTTCAACCCAGGAATGATTGCCACTGTCATCAGACCATCGTGGCGTTCCGACAAATCGTGCGGGGACGCCGACCGCACGACAGGCATCGATCAATAAAATGGATAAGCCAGTGCAGGATGCGGTTCCCTCTTCGATGGATTCAAAAGGACCTTGATCCGCACGTTTTCTTTGTGTCGAGTATTTGACATTGAGCGTCGAAAAAATGGATTGGTTTAATTTGACCGCTGCTGCGCCAGGAGTTGTCGCCGATTCAATCACTGAGAGAAACCGTTGACGAAAGTCAGCGCGCCACGGCTCACGGCGTTCACTGACATTGGCGTACGGCAGGATGTAGTTCAAAAACAACTCTTCATCGACGTCCTGTTGCCACGGAGATTCGTGCCATGCCTGATAGGCAACACGAACGTGCTCCAAAAGAAAATCGCTGCTCAGGTTCTTGGCGTCCTGAGGCGGCATGTATGCCAGCAGAAACTTCATGCCAGGTAAAAACTCTGGTTCCGTTGCTGCGAGAGCTTGTTCTAGTTGCCCACGATTGGCGCCCGCGGTTTCCAGCGTAACTTGCACCAACGATTCAATTTCCGCTGACACTCGTTCATGATCTTGGACCGCCGCTGACACTGAAGCTGCTGACAGGCTAACGGCTAGGGCAACGAACCAAGATAAAAATAGGACGGAGTGTCGCTGTCTCATGGGAATAGGCTCACTTGTTTAGAAATTCGAGGGCTGTCAGGTTGGTTGCATTTCGTTATCGCACCCCTTGTTCACAAAACATTCAAATCAATCTTTGATAGGCTGCGACCGCCAATTCATCGCAACGATCATTTTCGGGGTGTCCGCTATGTCCTGCTACGCGGGTGTATTTTAACTCATGACGGGCCAAAAGTTCATCCAATTGCTGCCAAAGGTCTTGATTTTTTATGGGGACCCATTTGTTGTTTTCTCGGCGTCTCCATCCATTTTGTTTCCATTTTGGCATCCATTCAACCAGCCCTTTACCGACATAGGTACTGTCGGTAAACAATTCGACTCGGCAAGTTCGTTTCAATGCTGCCAAGCCTTGCACCACCGCTTCAAGCTCCATCCGATTATTGGTGGTGTGTTCAGCCGCACCAGACATTTCGGTCTCTTTTCCGGTGGGCAGGTGTCGCAGGATATACGCCCAGCCACCGGGGCCAGGATTCCCACTACAGGCGCCATCGGTGAACAAGTTGATTTCAAAGTCGGACATAAAGCGTTGTGCCAGGAACGTAGAAATGAAACAGAGAAAAGCGAATTGGGCAAAGATTGTGAATGATACCAAGGCCGCGCCTTAACCAACGGCTAATCGGATTCGCCAACGGGTTCGGCAACGGGTATCTTCAGAAAAGCTGGTTGCGACATGAGATCTGCCGATGGCAATCCTGCCAATGCAGTGGGTTGCGGAACATAGCGTGTGGGCAGTTTGACAAAGAACGTGCTCCCTTTACCGACGACACTGTCGACGGTAACCGAGCCGCCCATCAGCACGCAGAGTTCCTTGACAATGGAAAGGCCAAGTCCGGTTCCTTCGTGTTTTCTGGTCAACGAATTGGCTCCTGTAGCTGATGCTCCCTGTCTGAATTTTTCGAAAATGATTTCGCGATCTGCTTCGGGAATTCCGACACCCGTATCGTCGACCTCGATCTCGACGTGTTCGTTGTCGGTGGCTTTGATCGTCATGCGGACTCGGCCACCTTCCGGAGTAAATTTGATTGCGTTGGTGAGTAGATTGGTAATAATTTGGCGGACTTTGATCGGATCCTGATAGATGGGTTGCAACGGGTTTAGAACGCGAAGTTGCACATCGATTCGTTTGTCATCCGCCATTTTCCCGACCATCGCTTTGACTTCCTCTGCCACAGAGACGACTTGAAATTCGATCGGATTGACATCTGCTTTTCCCGCCTCAAGCGTTGCCAGGCTTAAAATATCGTTTATCAGTTCCAGCAAGGACTTGCCAGACTTCAATACGTTGTTGGCGTAACCCTTTTGTTTTTCGTTCAACGAGTCGAGGCTGGAAAGTACCTCAGAAAATCCGATGATACTGTTAAGCGGTGTCCGCAATTCGTGACTCATATTGGCGAGAAACTCGCTTTTGATTTTGTTGAGTTCGTACAATTTCATCGTCAATTGGGCCTGCTCGTCAATTTTGCGATCCAGGTCGCGATTGGCGTTTTGCAATGCAACATGAGCATCGGATAAATATCGAAGCATGCGATTGAATGATTTAGAGAGCTGCTCGAATTCATCGCCTGTATACAACTCGGCTCGAACATCCATTTTTCCCTGGCTGACATCCTCACTGACAGACCGCAAGTGTTGAAGAGGTTTCACGATGACGTATCGCATGATTACATATAAGGCACCCGTAGCGAGAAAGGCGGTGATAATCGCCGTAGCGATTAGAATCGCGCGGTTCCGATTGATGGCAGCATTCGCTTCGGCAATCGGCAGCGAATACCGGAGGAAAAAAATGGATGGACTGGCAGTATCCTGCTCGTCTGGTTCCAGCAACACAATTCCCCCAGCCGAATTTCTAGTGCCGACACCATGGCATTCGACGCATGTCTCAGTAAAAATGATGGGCTTGAAAAAGACATACTCGTTTCCAGGGAGGTAGGCATCGATGTAGTCCACGCCATTTTCACCTAAATAGTTCAGCGCCAGAAATCGAACTTCCTGTCCCAAAACTGTATCCCCAGTGTTGCCTTTATCTGATGCTGGCAAGTTCGTTGTCGCCACGTCAGATTGGCTCGCACCTGCATCCGGCAGGGAGGATGAATTCTGGGTGATTGGGCGTCTGGACTCCCGGTGGTACCTATCCTGCAAAACCTTCAATCGTTCTGCGATGGGCTGAAGTCGCTCGACGATATCAGGGCTATCGAAATTGGTCACGAGGTGGGAACTCACAAGATTTCGCAAGCCGATTTCATCCAACGTCACGGGATGAACTTGATGGTTGGATTCCCCAAGGTACCGTGAGATGGCTTCAAATAGGGGATTCTGCGTCTGTTCGTGGGGACGCTTTTCCATGTGGATACGCATGAATTCGGTGGCGATCGTCTCATTAGCGATCTCACGCGTTTTGTCGCGCACCAAGCTCTCGGTAATTCGCGAAACTGCAAAGAATGAACTGGCGATCAGCACGAACAGGCTTCCGCCAAATAGAAACCGGCACTTCCGTTCCAAGCTGTTTTCGCCAAGTATTTTTTTGATAGAACGGTAAGACATCAGTACCCATAACGTAATGAACTAAGATCGCAGCGCAATGTACGGAAACCCAGCGGCTTCTGCGCTTGCCGAAACAAACGACGCTGACAATCGACAAGCCTAATCATGCACCAAGCTCAGTTTAGCGACAACCACGAGAAACCTGACCTGCCAAGAGATTGTATTTCCTGTTCCGTTTATTCTAAGTCTTGCATCGATTGGAATAAAGCCTGATCTCAGTGCAACCGCGTGATTCTGATGGCGTGAATGTGAAACAGGGATCCCGTTCGCTGGTGAGATCTGCCGAACTCACATCATGTCGTACGGGTCGATATCGATAACAAACTGCAAATCCTCATGTTGCTCTTGCTCGCTCTGCAGTCTGGCCATGACCTGGTGAAGTTGGTTGCGACAATTCGACTGAGCCAGAAAATGGTAGCGGAATTTGCCTCGCAACCTGGAAATGGGTGCGGCTGCCGGACCAACGATTTTGACGACAGTCGTCGCAGCCAACTCACGAGCCCTGGTTGCAATCGAATCGGCAAACGCCTCGACCAGATTTTCGTCCTCACCGCGTACAATCACGCGTGCCAAAAAACCGGCGGGGGGATAATTGAATTCGCTGCGATTTTTGAGTTCCTGAGTTGCGAAGCCGATGTAGTCATGATCAGTCGCCGCAATGATCGCTGGGTGGTCCGGGCAATACGTCTGCACCAGAACTCGCCCTCCCTTGGGCCCTCGCCCGCTTCGCCCGGCGACTTGGGTAACTAATGTAAAGGTCCGTTCAGCCGCACGAAAGTCGTGAAGGTGCAAAGAAGTATCGGCGTTTATGACACCCACAAGAGTCACATTGGGGAAGTCCAGTCCTTTGGCGATCATTTGTGTTCCCAACAAGATCTGCGTCTCCTTGTCACGAAAGCTCGCCAATGCTTTCTCATGACTTCCGGGCCGTTGCATCGAGTCGGTATCCATGCGCGTGACTTTGAACGCGGGAAACCTTGCCATCACCTCGAACTCAAGTTTCTGTGTCCCCAATCCGGAAAAGCGAACCGCCGGGCTGTGGCACTTTGTACAGCAATCCGGAGTCCGTAAGTGATAATTGCAGTAATGACAAAGGACCAACTCTTTGTCGCGGTGATGGGTTAGCGGAATGGCGCATTCCTTACACAATTCCACGTGTCCACAGGTAACGCACTGCACATGCGTTGAGTAACCACGCCGATTGAGCAACAGGATCACCTGTCCTCCATGCTCAAGGGCCTCTTTCATTGCCGCATTGAGTTGACGACTGATGGCCGACGGTCGTCCCCGTCGTTCAAAATTTTGCATTCGCAAATCGATGGTCGTCACCTTCGGAAGTGGACGTGAAAGAACTCGCTCCGGAAGACTGAGTAGCATATACTCTCCCTGTTGTGCGGCATGCCAACTCTCGAGGGCCGGCGTTGCAGACCCCAGGACGAGAGGGATGTTCTCGTGCTTGGCGCGCCATAACGCGACGTCGCGAGCATGATATCTGGGTAACTTGTCCTGCTTGAACGAGGCATCATGTTCCTCGTCCACAACGACCAAACCAAGCTTTGGCAAGGGGGCAAAAACCGCACTCCGAGCGCCAATCACCACCTGGACATGACCCGAAGCGATTTGTCGCCAATGCCAAGCGCGTTGAGAACCGGTCAAATTGCTATGCAATACCGAGACACGCTCAAAGCGAGCACGAAATCGTCGCCGGGCCTGCGGCGTCAAACTGATTTCCGGGACAAGTACAATCGCTTGACGCCCGAACTTGATCACTTCTTCAATTGCTCGAATATAGATTTCCGTTTTGCCGCTACCGGTGATCCCATGTAGCAGGAATGGTTGAAACCGTTCGGCAAGCAACGATTCATGAATGGCATCGAAGGCAATTTGCTGCTGGTCATTGAGCATCAACGATACAGGGTCCTCTTCAATCAGCGTTGCAAAATCTTCCTTTTCCACGGTGCGAGTCGTCGTTTCCAAAACACCGCGCTTCTGCAATGTCCTGATCGGTGCGGAGCTACAATTGGCGGCACGGATCAATTCCGAGGTGAGCATTGGGCCACGATGACGCAGGATTTCAATCAAGCGATGGTGGAGCGCAGAGATCTTGACGTCCAGCTGATTCTCAACAAATGCTGCGGACAGTTTTACGACCACCGCTTGGCGTAGATTTGCGCGAGTTCTGACTCCGGCGGGAAGAATGGTCTCAAACGTCTTGCCCAGTGGGCACAGCCAGCGCTCACTCATCCAGACGGCCAACTGCATGAGGCTTGCCGGAATTAACGATGCTTGGTCAATGGGACGAATGATCGGTTTGAGCCGACCCATTGGGCACGAACTCGCCTCGGCATCTCCCGCGCGAATCAATTGCAAGCAGTACCCTTCGAGCTTCCGGTTTCCACGACCCAAGGGGACCAGAACCCGCATCCCCGGCCGCAGGTTTCTTTGAAACTGTTCGGGAACGAGGTAATCGTAGGGGCCATGTGGAGCTTCTGAAAAAACGACTCGGGCCACCATCCAATTGGGTTGATCGTCTAACGTCCATTGCGGAGGCGATGTGTCAAAAAGCTGACCTTGCTTTGCCATACCCGCATCACGTTCTCAATAACCCTAACAACGTCGAAAACAGTACGATACCATTCCATGCTCTATCCTAACGCATTCGCGCTAGGGTTTACCAGTCGACCCTAAGTTCGATCGTCCAGGATCGCAAGTCGAGCCCTGCGCTAAGAAGTAACCGGTTTTTATGCAGATTGATCGGCTCGCCACCGTTGAATGCGTTCCCAGAAGAGCTCGGTGAATTGATCGACTTCATGTTCTGGGAACAGCGTTTGAACCTTGGCCCGCACGGCTGTTCGAGCACCCTCGGTGCCAAAAAAATCGACCGCAGCATCGTCGATTTCGCTTAGGTACTCGTGGCAAAAATCATTGAAGCGATCCGTTTCCATCCGTTGATGGCCGATCGCTGCATACGCAGCCAATCTCTCTCGATAGGGCATTTCTTCATGCAGCAGTTCATAGTACGGTTGCCAGTCCAGCGTTTTTCGCATTGGCTTTCGAGTGGCAGCACAATAGACTGACCAGCGAATGTTGGCGATTACGATCCAGGGAAAGTAGTAATGCAGTGACGTGACCTGCGAGTCGGGACAGGCGTTCGCGAAGTCAATTGGGTACCAGATTCCGTCACGGTGCAATGACTCGCATGAATTGAAATCCCAGCCGAAGAAGCTATTGATGGTCATCGCCATGTCTTGCAGCAGCGACTGCTCGTCATCGGTGGCGAAATCCGTTGCGATCTGATAGCGATCATGAAGCGGAGCTACTGGATCGTACTTGATCAACAGGAATTGGGGTCCCAATCCAATACATCGTACAAATCGATCGTAACCATCGACCGCGCGTTGCAAGTGCATCAGCGAGGTTCCACTCCCTTCATAATTCGAACGTAACTCATCAGCATTTTCTGCTTTGCTGACCCCCTTCCAAGCGCCACCATCATAGGGCTTCATATAGAGTGGATAACCAATTTTATCGCCGATTTCGCCCAAATCAAAAAACCGGGCGTACCGATTCAACATCGTGGTGAGGTCGTCATGATGTTGATAAGATTTTTGCGGGATTAACCAGGTTTCCGGGACCGGCAAACCGAGTTTTGCCATCGCGCAATACGTTGTCTGTTTTTCCATCGACTGAAGTGACCATGGATTGTTGTAAACGTACAACGCGTCCATCACGACCGCCTTTTTGATCCATTCACGGCTGGCATGATACCAATGGGTGACGCGGTCGACGACCACATCGTACTTGCAGGGTTGCCGTATATTGAAGGGTTCGATGGTCAAGCGTTCGACTTCAAAACAAATCTGTTCTCCGTTCAGTACAATATTCAAATCGAGTCGGTTGAGAATTTCTTCGTAACATTTTGGCCAGCATAAATCTGCGCCCAGCGACAGTCCAATTCGCCGTGTCGATTGAGTCATGAGTTCACCTTCATATGGAGATTAAGCCTGTAAGGATAACGTCAGTATTGAGTCCCCCTGCACCTCGCTACTACATGTAGGTGACCCAGAGGGGTCCGGGAAACAGCCATGTTAATCCATCACGCAAGCGATCGCGCCAGTTTTCCCAGTTGTGACCATCGAAAGCTTCAACAAAACTCGCTTCAACCCCCAATTGATGCAAGAAGGGAACCATTGATCGATTCTCGTAAATCAGCGACTCATAAACGCCACAACTAAGAAAGACACGCTTGGCAAAATCGCCTGGTTCACGTCGAAACTGATTCATGAACTTGACGACCGGATCGAACGCGGGGCTTCG
>JBGTDM010000150.1:0-1902 GCA_041748315.1 Pirellulaceae bacterium | reverse complement strand
ACAGTAGGTCGGCCTGTCCTCAGGCCGACACATCCTCAGGCCGACACTTTGACCTGAACGCACCGTTGCCCACAACACTGACATTTGCCCAACAATCGAGCGATCGCCAACGCAAAAGTCATCGTTGTGAGAAATGCGGGTTAGAACAGCGTACGTCAGTTGCGGCAACGTTGATAGCCATGATCGATACGGCGAGGTTAACCGGTGATGTTGAACCTTGAGCGAAACATCATTGGGGCTAAAGTAGAGTTTAGTTATACTGATTTGGGAATCAGCCGGCTAGTTTGACCGCTTAATCGTCAGACATGTCGGGTTGAGCATGCGTTCTGGGCTGATCAAAAAATGCTTCCGGCCACAACCGGTGGGGTGAACGACGTTCAATCCGAGCGGAAAAAATGGGATGGGCGAGACGCGAAGTTAAAGGTCAGATATGAATTCCAAACGATCTGAGGAGATACCGGATCATGGTTTGAGATCGCTCAGATCAAGTGACTGGTTGTGGGGAATGTGGGCCGTCGTAGCAGCTTTTGGTTGCTATTTCTGTATGTATGCATTTCGCAAGCCCTTCACGGCGGCTAGTTTTGCAGACAGCCAGGTTTGGGGGGTCGACTTCAAAGTCATCTTGATCACCTCGCAGGTCATGGGGTACACGATCTCTAAGTTTCTGGGGATCAAGATCATTTCCGAAATGCAACCCGAACGCCGTGCCGTGTGGATTTTGTGGTTGGTGGTGACCGCATTGGTTGCATTAGTCCTGTTTGGATTGGTTCCGCGACCTTGGAACCTGGTGTGCTTGTTTTTCAATGGATTGCCGTTGGGAATGGTCTTCGGGCTGGTGTTGGGATTCCTGGAGGGCCGACGCTTGACGGAGGCGCTGACAGCGGGACTTTGCGCCAGCTTTATTTTAGCCGACGGCGTAACAAAATCGGTGGGTACCTGGCTATTGAATCTCGGGGTCCCTGAGGATTGGATGCCTGCAGCGGCTGGCGGGCTTTTTTTGCTGCCGTTGGGAATTTTTGTTTGGATGTTGATGTTGATTCCCGCGCCTTCGACAATCGACACGATTGCCAGAACGAAACGATTTACAATGACTCGTCAACAGCGCTGGTCCTTCTTGTGGCGCTATGCGGGTGGCATTCTGTTGTTGGTGGTCATTTACTTGGTCGTGACGATCCTGCGCAGTATTCGAGCAGATTTTGCTCCGGAAATCTGGAGTAGTTTAGGCGGAATTACCGATGTCGGAGTCTTTACGCGAACTGAAATATTGGTTGCATTTGGCGTGCTTGTCGTCAACGGTAGCGCGGTGTTCATCCGCGATAATCGCTGGGCATTTTTCAGCTCGCTGGTCACTTGTGGTGCCGGATTCGGGTTATTGACCATCGCATTGCTGGGGCGTCAGTCCGGGTGGATAAGCGGCTTTTACTTCATGGTTTTGATCGGACTCGGGCTATATTTGCCGTACGTTGCCTTTCACACCACGGTGTTCGAGCGACTGCTCGCCATGACTCGAGAACGTGGCAACATTGGATTCTTGATGTATGTTGTTGACTCGGTGGGCTATCTTGGTTACGTGGGCGTCATGATCACTCGCAACTTTATTGGGGCCAGCGGCGACTTACTCGACCTGTTGACCCTTTCGTGTTGGATTACGGTGATCGTATCGGCAAGCTGCCTTTCATTAGCATTTTGGTACTTTACGAGTGTCGTCAAATCCAACCGACAGGGAAGCATATCGTAATTGATTTCCGGCCGCCTAGTGCTTTGTCCAGGTTAGAGATTAGGGTTAGCCTGGGCTGTCAAAAATTTGGGGTTGTGGCCAATCTGGCTTGCGCAAGTTTCTTTCCGTTTTCTTGCGTTGTCAAGTCTTCTCGGCGAGCGACATGAATACCTGGGCCAATGTTG
>JBGTDM010000149.1:0-9262 GCA_041748315.1 Pirellulaceae bacterium | reverse complement strand
CAGGATTTATCCGAGAACTCGACAAACGACTCTGGGGTGACTGAGAATGTTTTAATCGAACTCATCGAACTACCGGATCCGGATGAAGAGGCGCCGATCCCCTTGGAGGCACTTCCTCAATCGTCTCGTGACGTTCCCAGGTGGGAGACCATTGATACCCCCCTAAAAAAGGGGATCGAATATCTTGAATCGCAAACGAAATCGCTCGATGCGGCCTGACGAAGCGCGGACTCAGGCGGACGATTTGTTGAATTTTGCGAAATCTATCCCAGAGCGAGACTTCGATGTTTCCAGGTGGTAAAAAACTCCTCGATCAGGTCCCCACCTTTGTCTTTTTGTTGGGGTGTATCGTTTTACTCATTCTGCACATCGGAAACGTATTCGCAAAAGTTCACGATCCCGGAATTTGGGAAGAGAAACGCCGGGGATTCGTCGATTTTCACAACGCGATCTTTTTTCCAGGGAAGTTTTTGCTGGAGGGGGGCAATCCCTACGGAACGGAATACGTCAGCCAGCAACCTGATCAACGAGGCTATCCACTTTTCCCCCCCCACAGTTTGTTAATGCATTTGCCGTTTGCATTGGCTTCGATCGAGGTTTCACGTCACTTATATGTGATTTTCCAATTGATCATGCTGATCACGCTGATTGGTCTGATCGTGAATACGCTGGAAATGGCCAACCCGACACGCGGTTATTGGATGATCGGACTGCTTGTCCTATCGACCATTCCGTTCTACATGCATTTTCATTTAGGACAGTTAACGCTTCAGATTGCGGTGGGGGCAATTGCCGCGATTCGTTATGCCAAAGCTAGGCCGATATTGTCCGGAATGGCTTTGGCAATTGCTGCGTTTAAGCCGCAATTTGGTGTTCCGATTGCCCTGCTGATGTTGGCACGAGGTGATTGGAAACCCGTACTGCTAGGAGGGAGTTTCGCGACATTGATTTCGTTCGGCGTCATCGGATGGATTGCGATGCAAGTGGGACCGGACAAATTCATCGCGGATTTGCGACAGAATTATTTTTCTCTGGACCAACATCCGGAAGTCGGAAGTGCATTGGAGAATCATCGACGCATTGATTTGTATCCGGTTGCTGAACGCCTCAACCGTGGACCCTTGCCCAGTTGGACCAAAATTGCGACCACCCTGTCGATGTTGGCAATCGCGACAATTGCTATCTTTCGTCGATTGCGGTTGCCCAACCCTGCCCCCCGGGCAACGCGAAATTGGGAAACGACTTTGATCCTATTGACAACAATCGCCTGTGTCTATCATTCGTTTTATGATGCAATTGTTCTGGTCTGGCCGGCATTGTTGTTGATTGGAGATTCAAACATACATAAGCGCTGGCCCAAATTTTTGGTCGTGGGACTTATAATTTTTGTCTGCTACAATGGATTTTCGTTGAATTTCTTTTTGGAAAGAGTTGGACGCGATGGGTCCGCTGCCTGGTTGGTAGCAGCCAGTACTTCGTCATTAGCAGTCATCGCCGCATGGTCGATAGCCCTATGGCAATGCCTTTTTACGAATGGACCTGGTTCTCAGGCCAAGCCAACCGTCTCGACGAATTCGTCGCATGGCAGGCGCCCGCATCTGAATCGAAGTTCGTCATTGTAAACGCTGAGACTGATCCAGCCCACGGATTTGACTGACCAGAGTTCCCCATTCGAGTACGGTTTTGATGTCGTCTCCAACGTTCACCTGATTTGCATCTCCAAGTGGATGTCCCTGCATATCGGTGGTGATACTATAGCCCCGTCTCAAAACTGCCAGGGGATTAACCGCCTGCAACTGTGACGCCGCTTGTTGCCAGCGATGACGATGTCGTTCGGTCGTACGTTCCATGGTCGAGCGAAGTTTTTGATCGAGAATATCGATTCTTTGATAACGGTCCTTCAGTAAATCATCGGGACGGCGGAAACTCCGTTGGGACGTAATCGCATCCAGGCGCCTGCGGGCGCCAATTAATAACTGTCGAATCAGGATTCGCATGCGCGATGAGCTTTCCTCCAATGCGGCCATCCATTCCTGTTGATCAGGAGCGATCACCTCGGCAGCCTCGCTCGGGGTGACGGCTCGGACATCCGCGGCCAAATCGGTTAACGTAATATCGATTTCATGACCAATTGCTGATAGCGTTGGGATTGGACAGGCACGAATCGCTCGAACCACTTGTTCGTCGTTGAAACTCCAGAGATCCTCGATGCTCCCCCCGCCGCGAGTGACGACCACCGCATCCAGGGGAGGATGAATCCGCGCGGCCTGTCGAATCGCTTCGATAATTTCCCGCGGTGCCTCGGTACCCTGAACACGGCAACCAAGAATCAAAATGTGCAACTGCGGCCAGCGCCGTTTAACAATTTGGCAAAAGTCACGAATGGCCGCTCCCGTTGGACTTGTGACCACTGCGATCCGTTGCGGAAATCGAGGGAGTGGGCGTTTGTGTTGAGCTTCAAATAGTCCTTCTGCCGACAACTTTTGGTGGAGCTGTCGAAAGGCGATCTGCAATTTCCCCTCACCCAACGGTTCGACTTTTCGAACGATCAGTTGGTAGGTCCCTCGTGGTGGATAGATATCAATATCGCCGCAACAAATGACTTGTTGTCCCTCCTCCAGCTCAAATTTCATGCGTTGCAATGTCGACCGCCAAACCACGGCCCGAAGCTGAGCATTCTCGTCGTTGAGGTTGAAGTAACAATGGCCGGAACCGGGCTGGCTCAATCCGGATATCTCGCCTTGAACCCAGACTCCATCGAAGTTTTCCTCCAAAGTCTGCTTGAGACGAGCGGTAAACTCAGAAACGGTGTGAACCGTTCTTTCCGGTTTGTCCATGTTGTTTATGGGTTTGCTCATTCGTTGGCCGTTGAGTTTTATGGAAGATAGCTGCATAATACGCAATTACACCGAATTTGCCAGCGTGGCTGAACGGTCAGCAACCTCGTGGAATTTAGCAATCAAGCCCGACACTGACACGATCATAAGCAATCGATCCATATCTCTCTCCATATCTCACTTAACCGGCTGTTAGGCACATGAACGATAAAATCAGGTATACGGGAATCACTTTTGACGACGTTTTAATCGAACCTCGTTATAGCGATATCGTTCCGAACGACGTGGACGTATCGACGCGATTGACCAATCGAATTCGGCTGAATATTCCCTTGATCAGTGCGCCGATGGATACCGTTACGGAACATGAACTCGCCATCGCGCTGGCCAAGATCGGTGGCATGGGGATTATTCATAAAAACATGTCGATCGAGTTTCAGACGGAAGAGGTCAACAAAGTCAAACGAAGTGCGAACGGGATCATCGACGATCCAGTAACGCTACCACCGGATGCTACTGTAGGAAATGCTCGCGACATGATGGACCAGCATAACGTTTCAGGCATTCCGATCGTGCTATCTGATAGCAGTCTGGTCGGAATCTTAACGCGTCGGGATTTGCGGTTTTTGGAGCGAATAGATACGAAAATCTCGGAAGTTATGACGAAATCGCCATTGGTAACGGCTACGGGGAGAGTCACGCTTGAGGAAGCTGAGAAAATTTTAACGGCTAAAAAAGTGGAGAAACTTTTGCTGGTTGACGAATTTAACAAACTGAGGGGACTTATCACGATTAAAGACATCGACATGATGAATCGCTTCCCCAATGCTTGCAAGGATGAGCAGGGGAGACTTCGGGTTGGTGCGGCAGTCGGCGTTTATGACGAAGACCGTGTCGCCAGCCTGATCGAAAAAGGTGTGGATGTATTGATCGTGGACAGTGCCCATGGTCACTCGAAAAATGTCATCGAGTCGGTCCGGGCGATTAAAGCCAAGTGGGACATTGATGTCGTTGCCGGTAACGTGGCGACGGCCGAAGGTGCTCGGGCTTTAATCGATGCAGGAGTCGATGCGGTTAAGGTTGGCATTGGCCCTGGATCGATTTGTACAACGCGAGTGGTCAGTGGAATTGGCGTGCCGCAAATCACAGCCATTTTCCACGCAGCGGCAGAAGCGAACCGAGCTGGAATCCCAGTGGTTGCAGACGGAGGCATTCGCTTTTCCGGTGATATTACGAAGGCGATTGTTGCCGGCGCGTCGTCGGTGATGATTGGAGGATTGTTTGCTGGCTTGGCCGAGAGTCCTGGCGAAACGATCTTATACCAGGGACGCACCTTTAAGGTGTATCGAGGTATGGGATCGCTCGGTGCCATGGTCAAAGGCTCCAGCGAACGCTATCGCCAGAAAGATTTGGCTGGCGGTAAACTGGTCCCCGAAGGAGTCGAGGGCCGGGTTCCGTTTAAAGGTTTGTTAAGCGATTTTGCTTACCAACTGGTCGGCGGTTTACGAGCTGGGATGGGTTACTGTGGTACCCGAACCATTGACGAATTACGCACTGATGGCCGATTTATCCAAGTCTCCGCCGCCAGTGTTAGGGAGAGTCACCCCCATGACATTGCCATTACGCAGGAAGCACCAAACTACAGTAGCGAACCCGATCTGGTCGCGTCAGGCTTTTAGAAAGCTCGCGAACTCGCCACTGCTCGACGGCTTGCGCCTAAGATTTGCTAATTATCTCCGGATCGCCACTTGCGCCGGGGTCGGAATTGTTGGGTCGTTCGGTTCAGATGCTGTCATCGCTGAACAAAATTCGCTCCGACAACACAACCAGGGCTCCGACGTCGGGTCGACAGCTGAAAATGACAGTGTCGCACGCCCACAATTTGATGGTCAAGCGACCCCTCCAGTTCATGCGAAACCCATCCGAGCTGTCGCAGGTGAAAAGGCCTCCATTAGAACGCGGCTCTTTTCCCAACAGCCATCATCGCAACAACCAACTCCATCCATGAGCGAACAACCGCTCAACGAAAACCAAAACGTGCCCAAAGTGGCTTCACGCCGACCCATTGCGACCCCGCTTTCTGCAGATCATTATTCGGCGGTTGCGGATCGTCAACCCAATGCGTCCAGCGAACACCATCGTGCAGATCAATTCTCCAATCCTCTTAGACAGAGTGTGGCGGCACACGAATTTGAAACGCAACAGTTTCCCGGACGCCAAGTCGCCTACGCTCAGGATCAGTTGGATTGGCGCCAACGCGAAAATAACGCGCGGGCAATGCAACAACAATCGTACGGTCCGATCCGTTTGGAGGGTCCAATCCAAGATGACGTGAATTCGGCCCCCCGTTATCATGCCGAAGCGGTGCAACCTATTCATGATCCGTTTGACGACAACGGTCACTATGGTTCGTCTTCGCGGAATTTTGAACAGATCGCCCCCCCCCGTCGTCAAGGATCGTATGGACAACCTACTCCAGCAGATCCACGAACCAACCCGGAACGTCATTCGATTCAAAACAACCATCAAGAATCGTTTTTCGACGCACCTGCTCAGACTTCCGATCAAGGCTATGCACCTTCTCACGGGTCGAGTCGAGTCGAGTCGCTTGACGGTTCTCGCCACCCGAGGATGCAATCGTCGAATTATCGCCAGGAAGTTTTTGGTCAGGACGATCAGGGCTTCGGTTTCAATGACGAACTTAACGGAAAAAAAGGGGAACGGTCATGTGATACATACCGCGAGGAGTTGTTGGACCGCCCGATTACCGACATCGTGGTTGACATCAGTCCGTTTCGACCACAACAAGGACAGATCGATTACCAGGCTGTCAAAATGCGCGATTGGCGAGACCGCTGCGGTCGCCGACTGGCAACGGGCACCTTGCTGCGGATCGAACGTAGTTATGCAATCATCTCAAACCAAAGTGGTCAAGAAGAGTCGATTCATCTGGCTTCTCTCGGGGATTCAGACTTGGCGGAAGTCTCCGGCTTCTGGGGAGTGCCAGTCGAATGCACACTGGGATGCTTCGAGTATCAGGGGCGCTGCTGGACGCCACTCACGACCACTTGGTATGCATCGAATTTGTGTCACAAACCACTCTATTTTGAAGACGTGCAGCTTGAGCGTTATGGGCATTCCGCAGGTCCATTCCGTCAACCGATTCGTTCGGCCGGTCATTTTTTCGTAAGTCTTGCGTTTCTCCCTTACCACAAAAGAATCAACCCGTCCAACGAGTGCATTTATGCCTTGGGTTATTATCGTCCGGGCAACTGTGCACCATGGCTCGTCGATCCCGTTCCGATCAGTTTGGAAGGTGGGATCAACATGGCCATCGACTATGCCACGATTGGATTGATCATTCCTTGATGCATCGCGAACACGAATTTAGTTATCACCAAGCAAACGGTTCGATTGGATTCGCGATGAGACCACTGCAACCGTTCGGGCTCGGCGTTCACAGCACTTGTTCCGATAAACGACAACTTTACAATTCTCCTTTTAGACTTCGACTAGCCTGATCAGCGATTGTCTTGAGGGCGATTGGCTCTAGGGCGGCTACAAATTAAATTTTGCAGCCGCCCTGTTTGTTTTAATATTTGCCCAATTGCAGTTTCACAAGCTTCAGGTTCGCTGGCATTCAAAGACTTCACATCCTGGCTTCGGCATGATCCTTAACACCATTCAAGTGTTAGTCTTGGGTTATCAATAAACGGTCGGCAAAATCAAGAAAATGGGTCCAGTCAGCCGCTTCTAGACCGTGCCCGCCGCTGCGAATATGATAGCCCGTTTGTCCCCGATGCCTCGGCACATTCAGCGGTGGCATCGCCGACTGCACAATCGATTTTTGCCCGAGTAACTCAAACACGGGCGCAGCGGCCACGAGTGATGCATACTCACCTTTGGGGTCCGCCCATAAATCCTCGTCGGCGCTCGTGATGTAAACTCCACGTGGTGCAATCAGTCCGATGAGTTGGTGTTGGTCGAAAGCGAGTTCAACCTCCCGCCCGGCGTAAGTCGATAATTCAGGGGAAAACCAATGCGGAAAGACCCTTGTGATCCGGCCGATGGTCTCGCCAAAATTTCTACGGAATAACGCAGCGCCACCACAACCGGAGTTGTTGCTGTAACTGAGTGCAAACCGCGTATCTTCGCAAGCTGCCCACAAAGCCGATTTGCCTCCCCGTGAGTGCCCAACCACCGCCACGCGCGACGCATCGATCGCATCGACCTCCTCAAGAAAATCCAAGACACGACTGGCAGCCCAACCCCAAGCGGACAGACTTCGCCATGCGTCATCTGCCGGAGCCTCTCCGTTGGCAAAAAAGGAACGGATGCCCTGCGCATAACCATCGGCTCGATCTGGATCAACGTCCGAAGTATGAAACGAGGCCGTCGCATAGCCACGCGAGATCAACAATTTAACTGGCCAAAAATCATCTTCTTCGGTTGCAGCTTTCTCCAGCGGAGTGAAATAACGATTGTTGATCAATAGGATCGCCGGCGATCTTGACTGTCGCAAATTGGGGATAATGACCACAAACGGAAATTCAAACTGCCGTCGCTCGATGGTTACCGTTGCCTTCATGCTTAGGCCAGTCGCCTGACCGTCGAACATATCTTCTATTTTCTTCAACAGTTCAAACTCGACTCGGCCGGTGGCTTCTGGGCGGCGCCCGTAAACTTGACGGCGAAAAACCTCCATCAACTCGCTGCGTCGTTCCCTATTCCATTGGGCAGCCGATGTTACCGGAGTTCCATCATTGAAGCGTAAAGCATCCGGCAACGAATACTGGGGAACGCGCGACTCATCATAATTAAATTCATCTTGGCTATTCATAAGCCGTTGGACCAACTCTGGATTGGCTTCCCAAGGCTGTCCAGCAACCTGAGCGCGACATGGGTCACAGTGAAAAAACGTCATGATCACAAAGGGTCCCATGATCGTAAAAATGAACAGACGATTCGCATTTGAATAATCCAACATGTTGATCTCGTTAAAGAGCTGTGACCAATCAATGATTTAAACTCTACCAGAAATGTCTCCTTGAACAACTCCTTCAACGGAGTCATCCAACACGAACCACGATTTTGAGTAAACGGCCAGTTAAGGCCGGAACTCACGTTGACGACGATTTCAAACCAGTCTTCTCAGTGTCAACATGTTTCAGAGTGAGTGACACTATGAAATGCAGCCAGGTGATCGCTCAGCCGAAACCAGCCAGATGCGAAGCGTCCTGCGGTCCGGGGTAAAGGGTTCGTGGCGTCGCTCGAGTCTCGAGCGTGAGGCCATTTGATTATCGATCGATCCTTGATCGAACGAACGTTTGACGGAATTTTGCTGGCAAATGCCGATTCGTAAGCACACTGGAAAGGGGAGGACATTGCGGCTCCTGTAAAATCCCGTAAAATGGAAACGACTGACGCATCTGTTTTTTGAACCAGAATCATTCGGATGACTAGATCGAATATTAGACGTTGGGGGTGGTTGACTTCACTAGCGCGATGCATTGTGTTGACAATGTTTTCGTGGAACGTTGGGAGCCCCCTTCTTTCCCAGGAAGATAATCCATTGCGAGCCCCCAATTCAACACCTCCGGTCGCGGAATTGTCCCCCAAAGAGCTTTCAGACCATGGCAAACTTCGGGTTGACGAATACTATTGGATGCGCGAGCGAGAGAATCCGAACGTCATCGACTATCTCACATTGGAAAACGCATACATGGAGGCATGTATGCGTGGAACCGTACCGCTCCAATCGACCTTGATCGAAGAGATGAAGGGACGAATTAATCTAACGGACACGAGCGTTCCCTATTTCGAGCGAGGGTATTGGTATTACGTACGGACCGATGAGGCGCTGCAGTATCCTATCTATTGTCGGAAGAAAGGAAGCGAAGCCGCTGAGGAAGAGATCATTTTAGATGTCAACCTCGTTGCTGAAGGTCGTCCGTTTTGCAGTGTTCGTGGCGTCGAAGCGAGTCCACTGGGCAACCAATTGGCCTATGCAGTCGACTATGTAGGGCGTCGTAAGTACTCGTTGCGATTTAAGGATTTGACGACGGGGGAATTGCTCCCGGATGAAATTATGGATATCACCGGTAACTTTGTTTGGGCTGAGGACAATCAAACGGTTTTTTACGCTCGTCAAGACCCGCAAACCTTGCGATCGTATCAAATATATCGCCATCAAATTGGCACGAATCCTGCAAATGATCCATTGGTTTACGAAGAAACTGACGAAGAGTTTGGATGCCATGTCCGGAAGACTCGCTCTCGAAAATTCATCGTGATTTTCTCGAGTCAAACATTGTCGACCGAAGCGCGTTTTCTGGATGCCCGTCACCCGGAATCAGAACCGATTGTATTTGAAGCTCGTACACGAGATCATGAATACTCGATTGACCATATTGGAAACCGATTTG
>JBGTDM010000148.1:0-5231 GCA_041748315.1 Pirellulaceae bacterium | reverse complement strand
TTCACGTGAACCCGCAGCGGACCAACCGGACTCAAAAACAACGAGCAGAGTTCAGAGCAAGTCGACCGAGCGAGCTGAGTCCGGTTCAACGGAACAGACCTCACCAACGGACAATTGGGCAATATTGGCAAGCGATCTTGGGGTAACGTCCGACAATCCAAGTAGCAGTGGACAATCACCGAAGGCGGTTCGACAACCTACCCCGCTTAAACGCGGAGACGAGCAAAAAGTGACCAACAAACGCGCTGAAAAAGCTCGATCAATCGAGGCCGCACCACCGAAAACGCCCTTTGGAGGATTCCTTGGTGCCGATTTTGAGGAACCCGAAAGTCAAATCCAGGATCCTACAGCTGAAGTCTTGAGCGATCTATTCCACCCAACGATTCCACCAGAGCCCGTGTCTCGTAGTCGTAAAGTAATCGACGATACCCTTGATCCGATTGAGGCGGAATTCGACGACGATTTCGACGATGAGATCGATGAGGATGTCGACCTGCTTATCGATGACGAAGAAGCACTTGACGAACTCGATCTTGAAATTGACGCTGCTGATTTTGTTGAGTATGAAATTGAAGATCTGTACTCGGAAACTGGAGACGCGTTACCTGCCAGAGAACGCCGACCTCAACGCGGACAACGTGAAGCGCGTAAGCCGCGTGAAGCACGTGAGCCACGCGAACGGTCAGCTAAAACTCAAACCGAACCCAGGAGTCGCAGTCCCAAGCGCAATTTAAGCACGCCGGAACGCAGTAGTGACGAGCGGAACATCGACGAGCGTAGCGATGAAGAGGGCGTCGACATCGATTCCACATCAGACAAACTTGAATCAAAACAGGGGAGGAAACCTCGCCGGAAAAAACGGCGGGTCAAAAAAGGTCGAGAGGAACATCCGATTTCGAACGAAATCCGCGAGAAAGCTGATGTGGTTGATGTTCGGGATGACGGCGAGGAACTTGATGATCACGACGATTTGGAAGATATGGAAAGTTCGCGTGCATCCGGCAAGGTACACCGATTTCCTACTTGGAGCGAGGCCGTCGGTTTGATTGTCGATACAAACATGTCGCAGCGCAAAAAGTCCAGGCCGGCCAGAAAACGCCGCGAGCGCGATTGAATTCAACCCGGGAATTCCAGGACCGGCAACGACATCAAAAACGACCTTTGCGCCCGTTCGGCGTTGAGGAACCGGTCGCAGAGCACCAACAACACTCAAAAAAAACTGGGACAGGCTTTGGCGGCCTATCCCAGGTTGTATGATGGGTTGATGTGAGCTGATTAGCCCGCATTTCTCACAACGATGACATTTGCGTTGGCGATCGCTCGATTGTTGGGCAAATGTCAGTGTTGTGGGCAACGGTGCGTTCCGGTCAAAGTGTCGGCCTGCGGACCGGCCGACCTACTGTAGCTGCCGCTGTCCCCAGCGGCAGATGGCCCCTCTCGACGCTTTCCATGTGCGAAATGCGGGTTAGCCGTCGATCGCTTCGCCAAATTCATGGCGGCGGCGGCCGAGTTGTTCCTGCAGACGAGCGACAATGCTGGTATGCATTTGGCTGACACGGCTTTCACTGAGATCGAGCGTCGCCCCAATTTCTTTCATCGTCAATTCTTCGTAATAATAGAGAATGATGATCAAGCGCTCGCTACGATTCAGACCTTTGGTCACCAGGCGCATCAGATCATTCTTCTGGATTCGTCGAGTGGGGTCTTCACCGCGTTTGTCCTCAAGGACATCGATTTCTCGAACGTCCTTGTAGCTGTCGGTTTCGTACCATTTTTTGTTGAGGCTGATCAATCCGACGGCATTTGCATCGGACATCATCTTTTCGAGTTCCTTGACGGAAAGCTCCATTTGTTCAGCGAGTTCTTCGACAGTTGGCTGCCGACCGAATTTCGCTTCCAAGCGTTTGGTCGCCTCGGACAGTTTACTTGCTTTTGATCGAACTAAACGAGGCACCCAATCCATCGTTCTCAATTCGTCAAGCATCGCTCCGCGAATACGCGGAACGCAGTAGGTTTCAAATTTGACACCTCGGGTTAGATCAAACGCATCGATCGCGTCCATCAGACCGAACACCCCCGCCGAGACCAAGTCATCCAACTCGACTCCATCAGGCAAGCGCTGCCAAATTCTTTCACCATTATATTTGACTAATGGAAAATAGCGTTCCATCAGGCGATTTCTAAGACTCTTGTCCGCTGGATTCTTCTTGTACTCTTCCCATACTTGTTGAATCTCGTCGGTGGAAGCAACCGTAGTCGCCATGCAATCCTCCGTGAATGGTTTGCTGAGGCAAGTTAGATTGTCAAAGACAAACTTGATTGCTCAAGACGTCATCAACAACCGAAAACTGTTTTCCGTGGGAAATCCTTGTTGCGGACAAACTCTTGTCCGCCCCTCACAACTGGCATCTCCAAGGAATGGATCAAGTCGTGGTATCAATCTGATCCATTCGCCAAGTTGTTATTTGGGATGGCGTAGTTAGCAAAATTTTAAAAGCCAAGTCAATGACCAATTCTTCAACTTCGCCGAGTTTCTATTTCTTATCGATGCGAGTGCCAGCACGCCAGAAAATCCGCATATTGTGCTTAAAGAAATGCAATCTGCCGAGTGTGGCCTGGATTTTGGCGCGCGACTTCGCTTTCGTAATATCGGCAGACGTTTCAATAACGACTTGGTAAATTTTTCAATTTTTTTGATCAACCAGAAAAGGAGGACAGAAGAAATGATATGGAAATTAAAATCACGCCAAACCGCAGATACGGCTCGAGCCCTATAGATTGCCAATCGCCATTTGCATCTCCACGCCACAATCGGCCTGCGGCTCGAATGGATCCCGGCTTCAACCGGCAATTCGTAGCGTTTCGACTTCGACCCATTGCGTGGTGGACGGGATCTCGGTCTCACTTAGGACCGCGAGATGCGGTAAACGCTGCGAGATCAACCGGCGGATGCGACGCCTCATATTGGGTTCCACAACCAATGCATCGAGCTTTGTTCGCTGAGCCGCGCCACTGATCTCGTCAAGGATTTTCTCCGCAATCGTAATCTCCCAATCATGGTGCACTCGCGGATCACCTTGATTGGCAATTTGAAGATGATCCTTGAGTCGCTGGTTGCTAGGTGGATCAAATCGCAGTACCCGGAGCGGACCATCGTCCACCAATCGTTGACAAATATAAGGAGATAATCGCTCGCGCACGAGTTCCGTGAGCTGTCCCAAATCGGTCGTCGTACGCGCATGATCGGCAAGCGTTTCCATAATCAGTTGAATCTGACGAATTGGAACATCTTCGTGCAACAAGTTCTGTAACACAATCTGTAATTGGCCAACCGTCAACAGGTTAGGGACCAGTTCGTCGACCACGGACGGTTGATTGACTCGCAACTGCTGGAGCAAGTGGGATGTTGCTTCGCGCGTCAACAGTGATGCCGCAGAAGCTCGCGCAGCGTTCTTTAATTGAGCCACCAGGAATTCGGTGGGGGCAAGTATTTCGAAGCCATGTTGTAGCGCTTGGTCAATTTGGCTAGCGCGAATCCAAACACCGGTCTCGTTCTTTTGCGGACCGACGGCGCGAGCGCAGTGCGGAAAAATTTCAAAAAGATTGGCCTTTTGGTGCTTCGTTTGCGAAATCGCCAACGCCCGATCTGGAAAGACGATCCCGGTCGCAACAGGCAGCTGTTGAATTTTGATTCGATACGAATTCCGGTCGAGTTCCAAATTATCGCGGACGCGAACGCGCGGCAATATGACGCCTAAATCAGCGGCAAATTCCCGACGAAGCGCCGTGATCTTGTCCAATAACTTGCCACCCCGGTTGATGTCAGCCAACTGAATCAGGTCGACGCCCAGTTCAAACTCGATGGGATCGTTACTCAAACAATCCTCAATCAATCGTTCCGACTCTGACTTGCCTTCGTCAACTGGCTTTTCCGGAAGGGGCTGGTGCTTGTTATGCCCGTTGATTATTACGAAAGCCATTCCGGCACAGCATGCACCAATGGTGAGTAACGGTATGATCGGAAGCTGTGTTAATGTCAGGATTCCCAAAAAGACGGCAGCGACTAACAGGACCTGCGGCTTCGAGAAAATTTGCGTCATGAATTGCAGCGACAGGTTGGTTCGCTCGGAGCTGCGCGTTAACAGGAGTGCGGCCGCAATGGCGATCAGGAATGCTGGAATTTGAGAGGCCAAACCATCGCCAATCGTCAACATCGAGAAGGTTGCAATCGCGTCATTGACCGACATCCCCTGAGAAATGCCAATTGCGATCCCCCCGAGCAAGTTGATCGCCGTGATTAAGACGGCAGCAATCGCGTCGCCGCGAACGAACTTGCTAGCTCCGTCCATCGCGCCGTAGAAGTCGGCATGGGCTCCCAACTCTTGTCGACGCTGTTGAGCCTGCTTTTGATCGATAATCCCCGCGCTGAGATCCGCATCAATCGACATTTGTTTTCCCGGAAGGCCATCGAGTGAGAATCGAGCAGCAACTTCGCTGATCCTTGTCGCACCTTTGGTGATGACCACGAACTGGATCACCACAATGATCGCGAACAGGATCAAACCGACAATCAATTGATCACTGGCAACAAACTGCCCAAAACTCTGGATGACTCCACCTGCCGCCGCCATTTCGCTGTCTGCTCCATGGCTGAGAATCAAACGAGTTGTCGCAATATTAAGGACCAGCCTGCCCAATGTGGCAACCAGCAACAATGTTGGAAACAGGTTGAGTTCAAGCGGAGTCTTCGCCTGGATTGTTGAAAGCAGAACGATGACCGCCAACGTAATATTGGCAATCAGCAGCAAATCGATCACGGCGGGTGGCAATGGGATTAAGATCACCAGGATGCTGGCGATAATCACCGCTGGCAGTAGCAGTTCACGTAATTTAGAGGGTAGGCTTCCCATGCGTTTCTATTTTGTCCGATGCCTGCAAGTGGGGTTCTTCCGGCTGATCGATCATTGTGAGCGGATGAGTGGAACTGCAATTGTCGCTTGCGTCGGTCAAGCGATTGTCGTCATATTTGAATAGAAGACTAGCGAAATAGGAAAATCGCGTAAAGTTTGATTTTTTACTCAAGTTTCCGTGGGGTGCATGAAGCTTAATGCGAGTTTGAAATTGGTCTGGTCATTTTTGGGGTGAAATTGGAAACTGAATGGCAGTCCTAGCGGGAAGCTGGGGGATTTAATGCCAACCAGGAAGGAAAGTATCATGTTCGGATCCGATCA
>JBGTDM010000147.1:0-4075 GCA_041748315.1 Pirellulaceae bacterium | reverse complement strand
TGTCGCGCAAATAAGCGGGAGTTGAAGGGACACGGGAACGTTTGGATCTGAGCTTGGTAAAAGTGAGAGAATTGCTGCTTAAAATTGAACGGCAAATGTGGCGTTTGTCTGATCGTCGGTTGCTCGTTTTGCGGATTTAGTTTTCGGGGGGATACCGAAGCGGTCAAACGGGACAGACTGTAAATCTGTTGGCAATGCCTTCGCAGGTTCGAATCCTGCTCCCCCCATTTGTTGAAATTGTAGATTGAAATTGTGTTGACTTTCACGATCATTGATATTGAACATTAGCGTTGTTCACTAGGTTTGTCCTCAGCGTGGATTGTAGGCTGAGGGGATGGTGGGCTGAAGAAGTTTCAGGTGACTCCGATTCAATTCAGGTGGATGGCAGGGCTGAGGTCGATCTGATCAGACGCGATAGTAATTGGTGAGTGGACTGGATAGGTGTAGTTTGTTTATTGACGATTTGGGCGGGTGTAGCTCAATGGTAGAGCCCCAGCCTTCCAAGCTGGTTGTGAGGGTTCGATTCCCTTCACCCGCTCTTGAGCGAAGCAACGGTACCTGACGTTTACGGCCGGGTATCGAGGGGAGTGGTCAACAGATTGGTTTAGTTGTTTGGCCGGGTGAGAAGTAAAAGTAAGTTGAAAGCCAGGCTGTTAGGGATTGAATACTTGATCTTTGTGCGACGTCAAAACCCAGCAGGCCCGTTTGGGGAGAGGTTGGACAGCCAAAGCGCGATTGGCTGCTGTAGCTCAGTGGTAGAGCGCGTCCTTGGTAAGGACGAGGTCATGGGTTCAATTCCCATCAGCAGCTCTGTCAATCGATTGATGTTGTCGGCCAAAGCGCCTGGAGATAACTGGACGTAGTTCGCGTCAGTTTTCATGGTCAGGACAAACGTCGACTTTTGTTAATGATTTGATTAGCAAATTCGAATTCAAGGTAAGTAACAGGTCATTGTTTTTTGAAAGAGCAGGTGTAATACAAGATGGCCAAGGAAGAATTTAAGCGGGAAAAGCCGCATGTTAACGTTGGAACCATTGGACACATCGACCATGGAAAAACCACAACGACCGGAGCAATTTTGGCTGTTCAGGCTGTAAAAGGATTGGCCAAAGCAAAGGGATATGCGGAAATTGCCAAGGGCGGAACCGTGCGCGACGAAACCAAAACGGTTACGATCGCCGTGGCTCACGTCGAATACGAAACCGCAAATCGTCACTATGCGCATATTGACTGTCCTGGCCATGCCGACTTTATCAAAAACATGATCACGGGTGCGGCTCAGATGGACGGAGCGATTCTGGTTGTATCGGCCGCGGATGGCCCGATGCCCCAGACTAAAGAGCACGTCTTGCTGGCTCGCCAGGTGGACGTTCCCGCACTGGTTGTATTTTTGAACAAGTGCGACTTGGTCGACGACGAAGAGCTGTTGGAGTTGGTCGAAATGGAAGTCCGGGAACTGCTCAGCAAATACGATTTTGACGGAGATAATATTCCAATCATTCGCGGTAGCGCTTTGCCGGCCTATCAGAATCCCAGCGACCCTGATGCCAGCAAGTGCATTTCCGATTTGATGGATGCGATCGACAGCCATATACCGCTTCCTAAGCGGGAAGACGAAAAGCCATTTCTAATGGCGATTGAAGATGTCTTTTCGATTGAAGGTCGTGGTACCGTGGCCACGGGTCGTATCGAGCGTGGTGTCGTGCGGACGGGTGAGGAAGTTGAAATCATCGGCTTGGAAGCTGCCCCACGCAAAACGACCTGCACTGGAGTTGAAATGTTCCGCAAGATCCTCGATGAAGGTCGTGCTGGTGACAATGTCGGCTGTTTGTTGCGTGGTGTCAAACGTGAAGATATTCAACGAGGTCAGGTACTGGCAAAGCCCGGTTCAATTACACCTCATACAAAATTCGAAGCCGAGGTTTACTGCTTAAGCAAGGATGAAGGTGGTCGTCACACGCCATTCTTCAGTGGTTACCGACCTCAGTTTTACTTCCGTACCACGGATGTGACGGGAACTGCTAACTTGGTTGGAGCTGAAATGTGCATGCCTGGCGACAACGTGAGAATTGAAGTCGAATTGCACAAACCGATTGCAATGGACGACGGTGTTCGTTTTGCAATTCGCGAAGGTGGCAAAACGGTGGGTTCAGGGGTTGTAACTAAAATCCTTTCCTGACGGCCAACGTGATCCGCATCCAAGCTGTCTATTTGGGATAGCTTGGATACTTTTTTGTTGTTGAGTTTGCTTGGTTGAAGTTGATTGGAAGCGAACTCGGAGTTGACGAACTCGAACCATCGGTTCGGTCGATTGAAATCACCGGTTTGGCTTGAATCAAACATAGATGTAGCTCGCGAGCAGGAAGCTCAATTAACTCGAGCTCAAACAGGGGTGTAGCTCAATTGGTAGAGCACTGGTTTCCAAAACCAGCGGTTGCGGGTTCGAGTCCCTCCGCCCCTGCTGACGTTTGACTTCGATGGCGGCTCTCGCAATTGAGATTCGAACAACAGATCGTTTAATGACGAGGCGCACATGGCATTTCTCGCAAAATGGGCGGGACAAGCCAGCGTGCGTAAATATTTCGGGAAATTTAAGCGTAGAGCGGGTCGACCAACAACGATTCGGAAACGGACGAACCTAAACAGTTTTCGCCCGTGTCAAAACCGGGAACGATTTTGGCAGATTTGATAGCAAACAGGATTTACGACCGGGAGTCGTTGAAATGAATAGCGTGGCCAAAGTAAAACCGAGTCAACCCGCCAAAACGAGCTTTTGGATTGAGTTGTTTCAATTCGGGCTTTACAAGCCAACTCAGGGAAGAATTGTTCGACAAGTTACTTTTGTGGCATGTGCCATCATTGCGGTCTTGATCGCTTTGGCGATGTCCAATTATTGGGATATTTTGTCGGATATGTTCATTGGTGCCAACTATGTTTGGGGCTTGGCATTTTCCGTGGTTGGCCTTTGGGTCGCATTCCGAGTCGTTAACTACTCGGTGTTTGCAGATTTTCTGATCGCAGTCGAAGCTGAAATGAAAAAGGTCTCGTGGCCAGCGTGGCCTGAGCTATGGCGAGCCGCAGTGGTGGTCATGTTTGTAATCTTCGTGATGGCACTGGCCCTGTATATTTTTGATATCATTTGGTCTTGGCTGTTCGGAGTCCTGGGGGTTCGATACCTCGGTTGACCCCCCATGGTGCCCGACCCTGATTTATAGTCGTTAAAAAAATTGGTTTTTCAACATCATGACCGACGAGAAACAACAGGTTCAATCTCCACAGGCTTCGGACGCCAGCCGTCTAGAAGATGACTCCGAGAATGCGCTAACCGAACTACGGCTTGATGAACACCAGGGGTTGGACGAATCCAACCGATCTGCAAATCCGGATTCGCTGAATGAGCCAGCGGTGGATGGCAATGGGGGTGTCCCAGCCGAAACCGGCGAATCCTCTGAATCGGGCTCTGGATCGGGATCAAACTCCGCAGAGATGGGCGGCGCTGCGATGGACGGTGAAATGAACGACTCGACGCTGCCGGTCGAAGGGAAAGCTGAAGCGGACGGAGAAGCCGAAGCGGACGGAGAAGCCGAAGCGGAAGCAGAAAGCGACTTCGACGATATATTTGACGAAGATTTCATCGATGACGACTTGGATGACGACGAAAATGTTGCCCCAATTGAAAGCCTTGTTGAGGAAACCGAGACAAACATCGATGATCGTGAGTTAGACTGGTACATTTTAAAAGTCCAAGTCAACCGCGAAACGTCAATTTGTGACGCACTGAAACGAAGGGTGGCACGAGCTGGCTTAGACCAGTATTTCTCGGACATCCTCGTTCCAACCGAAGATGTTCGCGAGTTCACGAAGACCGGAAAACAGCGTATCATTAAACGAAAGCTTTATCCGGGATATGTTGTCGTGCGGATGGCCATCAACGATGAATCGTGGTTCCTGGTGAGAGAAACTCCTGGAATCGGTGATTTTACCGGAGCCGCCGGGAAACCGGTTCCGTTGACGAAGGGTGAAATCGAACAGATCTTAAAGTCGACAAGACCCAGCGACAAAGAAAAGGCAGAAG
>JBGTDM010000146.1:0-2941 GCA_041748315.1 Pirellulaceae bacterium | reverse complement strand
CACATGTAAGGCAAGTCGAACCCAGCCAAACATCGTACCCGTACCTGCACCCGCCGTAACACCATTAAAGGCAACACCAAGCATGCCCGTTACCGTGTTCGATGCGTTAGCGAAAACTCCCCACGGATCGGTGGAAGTTACGCCGCCAAAGGCGTATCCCATCCACAGGACGCCGCCGGCGAAAGTTTGCAGGTTTCCGCCCACGCTGCCTGCACTGTTAACTCCCTGCAACGGAAAGTTATAGCCGTTGGTCGTTCCACCCAACAAAATGCCCAACCCACTCGTGGCACTGTTAGCGGCAAACCCGCCCGTTGCAAGTGACACATTGACATTGAACAATCCAACATCAAATGCTCCGTTCAAATCAAAATCAATGCCTAAACCTGCACCTTGGGCAATTGAAAGATTCAGCGGTCCCGAATAAACGATATCCGCCTCAGCCTGGCTACTTGCCAACAAGCTGCCAACCGCAGCAGCTCCAAAAGCAAACATTTTTGCTTTGCCCAGTTTCGTTGTCGATTTTGCACTTGCCGAATAGGCCTCAAGAGAACGATCAAAGGAACTCATTAACTCGACCATGGTGTAACTCCTTAAGTTATAACGATGTTCCGCGATTCAAACTGCGGTGAACCGTACCTAGCCAACCACTCAGAACATACCGACCTTTTATTCTGATTAGTCCGTTGGCCCAGTCAAGTAGGCGTTGGACGGTTTTCCCGTGTTTTTGGAAAATGACAGCTGAAACGGTGAAATCGACCATAGCTGCCAGGATTTCATTGGTTTCTTCAATCAATCGGTCCAAAAATCAGACGTTGCCCCCGGAAATTGTTGGTGGATTTCTTTGGGAAACCAGGATTTTCAGTCGCTAAAACCGTGGTCCCGACCCTCATCCATAGCTGTGGGACAAAACGAGATCAAGACAGCGCTAACGCTAAAAACATCTCGGTTATTGGCAGACGCCAAAACTTTGTCTGAATGAACGTCAAGTCGCAGAATGTCCATCCACGTCAGCGATAACCTATAACTCGCGATCGGCTGCCAAATCGTAGTCAATGTTCTCGTTCAAGTATTCATGCTGTCACAGGTGCACGCTGCCAAGTATGACGGAGCAGTTTCATTGGCGGATCCTCTCCACGAAACTGCCAATCCCATGTCTGCTCAATAAAATAGCACTGAATCATGGTTCGCGCAATTTTAGGATGCAACATCAGAGATCGCGCAATCCGCCAGACAAGTTTGGGATTCGAGTACAAACCTCGCACCATTCTCTTTAATCGATAGTCGTTGGCGATGCGGTAACCCACCGTTCCATCTTGTTCCTCAACCTGGTTAAAAAAAGGCCGAGCACATTCTTCCAATTGACCCCTCACCGGGTAATATCCCCCCATCCAGTTATGCAACAGACTGAAATGCCGACGATCCGAACCTTTTGGATGGCGTCGCCAGTGCGTCAACAGATCCTCGGGCTTGACATCTCGCTTGACATGAATCGCAGTGGTCACATAGCGAGAATCGGCGAGACACGGATTGAGCAAATTGTGTGCAATCGCAAATGACTCGCGATAAATTGCATTCATACGCCCCGCCTGTACGTCTTCCGGTTGAACCCAGTGCTCCAACGATCCATTTGCAATGATACCATCGAATTGTCCGTGCCAGTCCGAACAATCGCGTAAGTCGCGATAGCTGCAACAATAGACTCGCAACCCATTCTCGTTGCAATACTTAACTTGTTCCGGTGAGATATTGACACCGACTGCATCGGCACCACGATCCTTGGCCAATTGTAGCAAATGACCATATCCGCAACCGATTTCCAATAGCCGAAAGCCTGGCCGTTGACACCCAACCTGATCGAGCAGATAGTTGAGTTGTCGTTCGATACCCTGTTCAAGAGCGGTGTCGGACGGCAAAAACTCGCCATCCGCCAAGTCGCGAATGCCCACGGCCTCTGCAGCATGAACCAAGGTGTAACAGAGCTTTACGATAGGAATTGTCGACGCATTCAAAGGAGGCTGTAACAGCGCTTGCAGAGGACGTTCTTGAGCACGTTTCGGCGCCGATGGTTCCGGAATATCTGTTGCGTCGATTGTCATAAATGATACGCCTATCAAATTGCCGGGTGATGCCACGCTCGAATCGATGCGGGACGATTGATGGTTGCTCCAAGATCCATCTTAACATTCCCATAATTTTTTTATCAGAAGTTGCCGTATTCGCAAGCCAATCGCAGCAAACAGATCAAATTTTCATCCTGGCCACCAACAATTCTCAATAGATTTTGGGAAATGTGTGGGAAAAGTACCTGCCAAGATCAGCGAAATGGTTGCTCATGTTTATTCCAGGCATTGGATGTAATTTGCAGGACAGCCTGACAGCCATTTGGACTTGTCGAGCGAACGGTTCCAGAATCGCCCGGTCGAGAATCAGCTTCCATCGAACCAGATCGATTTGCCCGTTGGCTTTATTGTTGTCAGTCGCCATGAGCGTGGCGTACCGCCGAATGCTTGGCTTGTTGCGAGTGATTTATGTCACGGGATGCTTTACAGCTTCAGCAAACTGACCGCCGTTGAGTGGACGTTCTTCGTCGAATCGCTTTTTACCGTACATCTGCTCAATTAATGCCATGTATCCTTCGGTCATGGAATTCAGCGAGCCAAATTGTTCGACGTGACGACGACCTGCAGTACCGAGGCGAGTGGATAGGTCACGATCGTTAAGACATTTGCACCAGTTCTCGAGCGCCTGACGCTCGTCTCCAGATTCAAAAAGAAATCCGGTATCGCCCTCAATGACAGTCTGATGAATCGATCCGACATTGGGAGCTACAACAGCACGTGAACAGGCCAACGCCTCCAAAATCGAAACCGGACTTGCCTCATTCAGGCTTGTCAACGCAAACAAATCGATGGCTGATAGAATTCCAGGGACATCTGAACAA
>JBGTDM010000145.1:0-9881 GCA_041748315.1 Pirellulaceae bacterium | reverse complement strand
GTCGCGACAGGTGGCTTCGTGATCGGCGGATCTACTTTGACGCCCCGGGTCATCGCCGCCTATCAGCGCGCCGAACAGAAACGTATGCACGAACTCGCCGAGTTCATGACGACCCGCGTAATCCCCCGCACAACGATCGGCGGCAGCGGGCAGATCCGTACTCGGCTGGTGGGGATGACCGAGGTGTTCGCCCGTGCCGGATGAACTGCTGCGGTTCGTGTTTGGCCCGTCGCCGTATGCGGCTTCGTGGCTGTGGTGGGGCCTGGCACTGGTGGCGGTCGTCATCATTTGGTGCCTCGGAGTCGTTGTCTGGACTCTGCCGGCCGAGCGACTGCGCAACATCCCCGCCGTCCGCACACTGCACGCGAAGCTGATTTGGCTCGTTTGAACAAGCTTGCAACCGAGGCAAAACAGCCTGTGACACGGCAAATTGCTTACGCCACCTTGATCAACATCCACAGTGAATTTGAGACCGCTTGGAATTCCGCAATCGAATCCGCGAGCACGTTTCCGGATTTATTACGGTCGATCCCACTGATTTCCGATGCCAGGCTGCGCAGCACAACTCAAATAAAACTTTCGAATTTGCTCGAAGGCGTGCTACCGGAAGTCTTAGTCGAACAAATCGGGGATGCTACTTCAACCAACGGACGCTATGTGCGAATTGAACTCCCTGGCAAGAGCCGAACGTTAACGTTAGCCGAAGTTGAAATCTTCTCCCAAGGGAAAAATATTGCCGTTCGCGGTAAAGCCAGCCAGAGCGCCACGGCTCATGAAGGGACAGCTGACCGAGCAATCGATGGAAATCGAGATGGCGTTTATGGCTCCGGGAGCCAAACGCACACTCCGGAAAACAACGACAATCCCTGGTGGGAGGTCGACCTGACCAGGGAATTCCCCATCGACTCGGTCTCTATCTGGAATCGAACGGAAGGTGACTTTTGGAAACGATTGGACGGCTTCACCCTCAAGGTTCTAGACGAGCGACGTCAGGTGGTCTTCGAAACGACTAAAGTCCCCGCATCCATTGAATCCACATCGGTCACCGTTTCGAACGACCGACTCGGCACCATCGAACGAGCAGCCATCGAAGTGTTACCGACGACGATTTTGCCAACGATGGAAATGGAACAAAAAGCCAGTTTCAATTTGCTCGCGAACTTTGCGTTCCAACAACGACACCGCACATCGGCCATTCGCGCGCTTGCGCGGCTTCCCAAAAGCAGTTGGAATTCGGAGCTCATCGTTCCAATGATCGAAAACGTCATCGATCAGGTGAGCCAAGTCGCTGTCCCCGATCGCACTGAGCCCTCGGTCCTGGATGAACTCGCATTTGCCAAAACCTTGTCCACCTCGTTGCCGCGCGACGTGGGAAACCGCTACCGAAAGCAACTCGGTGAATTGGGAGTCAATGTGATCGTACTCAGGCCGATCACTCACATGATGCAGTATGATCGTACGCAAATATTTGTCGAAGCGGGTAAGCCAGTTCAAATCGTCTTAGAAAATTCCGATATCATGCCGCACAATATTGTGATTACGACACCCGGCGCTTACGCCAAAGTTGGGATCGCTGCCGAACTGATGGCGAGCGATCCCGATGGCGTCGCTCGGCAATTTGTGCCCGAGATGCCAGAAGTTCTTCATGCCTCCAAGATGTTACAGCCAGGTCAAATCGAACGCCTCAATATTGTTGCTCCGACACAACCGGGTGAGTATCCTTATGTTTGTACTTATCCAGGTCACTGGCGACGCATGTATGGAACAATGCACGTCGTTCCAGATTTGAGCGTGATTCCGCCCGAGGCACTCTCGCCAACCGTTGATGCAGCCGTCTCGGCGAGGCCCTTTGTTCGCGAGTGGACGTTGGAGGACTTGACCGATAGCTTAAACGAAATGGAGCGGTTCCGCTCGTTCGATCACGGAAAGGCACTGTTTACAGAAATGTCCTGTCTGCAATGCCATAAAGTCGACGCTCAGGATGCCATGGGAGGTGACGTCGGCCCAACGCTGTTGGAACTTCAGAAGAAATTGCAAAATGGAGACATTGATCGAATCGGAATCCTCAAATCGATCATCGAGCCCTCGGAAACAATCGACGAGAAATACCGCACTTTAATTATTCAGGATATCGACGGTCGAGTTCACTCCGGCGTCGTCGCGGAGCGCAACGATGTCGTCGTCCGCTTGCTGGCGAATCCACTTGATCGCATGCGGCCAGTTGAGATCAACGTCGACGACATTGAGGACGAGTTGGAATCCAAAGTTTCGATGATGCCAATGGGACTATTGAACACGCTCACTCGAGACGAAATTCTCGATTTGTTGATGTACGTCGAATCGGCCGGAAACGCACAACACCAAGCCTACAATAAATAGCTCGAGAACTTCCTATGAATCAGATACGAATTTTCACCCACTTCGATGTCACTTCGCTCGAGACCGACGTCAATCAATGGCTGAAAGACAATCCGGTCAAAATCGTCAATATCATTTCCAATGTGGTATCCAAAGGTAGTCAGCACAGCAGTGTTTCAGACATGATGGAGTGGATGGTTGTCATTCACTATCAGACGCACCCCCAAAGTTGACACTGAATAATCCTACTGCGCCGGCTCGATGAAAAGCTGTACGTCAGCCTTTCCAGGCTGACCCAATCCTCCCGGTTTGGCACAAACCAGCTAAACGGCGTCAGCCTGGAAAGGCTGACGTACATACCTTGAGCTGTAGGTTTAGTTGCGGAACTGGCTAACAATCTCATCAACCGTGACGCCGAAAATCGCTTCGGCCAACCTTGAGAGTTCGCTTCGATCCCCCTCGAAATGAAATGTTTGGTGAATGTGGTTGTAGCTTTCACCAGGCTTCAATGCGAGCGCGGGTGACAAAGTCTCCAGTTCATAGAACGGCCCCAACATCCCACCCCCCTCATTTTGGCCGTCGTTGTAGCTGTTGATGACATCCCCCTCATAGGGATTATCCAAAACCTTCCACAAATTGCTGGCGTAGCCATCGGGGGCTGAATCCGGCAGATTGAATTGGACGACCGTTAACGCTTGGATCTCTTCATCCCAACTCCCCAGAATGGGACGGCTCCGCTTAAACGACAACCCCAACTTGCTTCGATAACGCCCATCCCCCAAGAAGTAAATCAAACCGCGATCCGAATCCGCCTTCAGCCGCGATTCATCCAAGGGACCAAAGTAATCGCTTGTCACTATTTTACCGAGTTCGGATTCAGAGCCACGCTGAAAGGGGATCACGATGGTAGCTTGGCTCGATGGCTTGTTCATGCACAAAATCCAAATCGAAGGTAGCCCCGTTTTCGAACGCCATGCCGATTGCCCAACATTGACCAGTCTGTTTTGACTTTCATGGGCAACCATTCGAAGCTGGGGTGAACATGAAACAGCCAATAAGTTCTCCACATCATTCCGCTCAAGCAAGGTTACCGAGCGTTCAAGCCGAATTTCAAACGGCACTCCCTGATAATTTGTGAGTGTTCCTTGGTTGCAGAGATCGACGGTGTTGTGCGTTGAACGAATGACCGAGAAAGGAAGCGTATCAACTAATGATGGACAACGCCAATGAGAAAACAGTAACGGGTCGCCTGGCCGGAAAAAAAACGAAAATTGGCTCCCCTCTGGGCTAATCCAGATTCTGTCTTCACCCCCGTATAGATTGACTTGCGGATCAATCCGGCCAGATTCGATCAAATCGTAATTCACCCAGCCGTAACTAATGCCACCATGGCCTTGAGCCGTCGATGTCATGGTACGGCCTTGCCAAGCAGGAACGATGGCAATCGCGGCGCCTTCATGATTCTCCAGAATAATCGTGTGAACATGTTGTTTCAAAAACGATATATCTTCACCAAACGTTTTGCGGTCGTAGCTTGAGTTCATACTTCACTTTGAAAACGAGGAGCCATGGAATCACCTTAATCCTACAGTGCAAGGTATGTACGTCAGCCTTTCGAGGCTGATATGTACGTCAGCCTTTCCAGGCTGACCCTATCCTCCCGGTTTGGCACAAACCAGGTAAACGGCGTCAGCCTGGAAAGGCTGGCCTACAGCTTTACATCGAGCCGGCGCTGTAGGATTTAACTCTGAACGAACATCGACTCCATTCTGAAATAAACTGCCATCATCGGCAAAGGGGGCGATCATCGCCGCCCCTGCCATCGGCGACCTCGCCGGTTCGCAAGAAAGGAATCGCACATCATCGCATTTCGAATTGAACTTCGCTCCCTTTGCTGTAACCGTGTCAAATTCTCTCATGTCGAGTATAATGCGGTGATTCATTAACTGGCGCGCATCGAGTTAATACTATCCAGGGCATTGATAATGGATGACGGCCATGTAACTCGAATTGCACCGAGTCCGACTGGGGCATTGCATCTTGGGAATGCACGCACGTTTTTGGTGAATTGGGCGACGGCACGGCAACTTGGCTGGAAAATCGTGCTGCGGATTGACGATCTGGATGGACCTCGAATCAAAGCGGGTGCGGACGCCGACACGATCGATACAATGCGCTGGTTGGGTATCGATTGGGACCAGGGCCCGGTCTACGAATCGCATCAGATCGATCAATACGATCAGGCGCTCTCGATTCTTGCTGCACAGGGTGCGATCTACCCATGTGGTTGCACTCGAACCCAGATCGCGGCAGCCAGTCTCAGTGCTCCGCATGCGGATCAACATGAATTGCGGTATCCGGGAACCTGTCGTCCGTTACAGATCACACCCGTAAGGTTCGAAGATCTGAAAGATTCCGGAGTCGCTTGGCGCTTGCGTGTGCCCGACGAGCCATTGGAATTCACGGACCAGTTTGCCGGAGTTCACAAGTCAAATATTCAACAACGAATCGGTGATATTCTCGTTACGAACAAACAAGGAATCGCCAGCTATCAACTTGCATGTGTCATCGACGATGGGTTGATCAAGGTCACAGATGTTATCCGCGGTGACGACTTGTTGACGTCAACACTGCGTCAGATGATCTTGCAAAAATTGCTCGGACTACCTCAATGCCGTTATTGGCATTTACCGCTGGTGGTCGGCGAGGACGGTCGACGGCTCGCAAAACGACATGGCGACACGACCATTAACCATTATCGGGAAAACGGAGTCACGGCGAACCGGATACGCGGCTTGATTGCTTACTGGTGCGGAAGCTCGGAGTTGAGTGAGTACTCTGCAAAACGGTTTTGCGATGAAATCACTGTCGAGCGATTACCTTCCAACCCAATCGTTTTCACTCCGGAACACGATCGTTGGCTAAGGCAAACTTAACTCATCGAGTTGCTTTTTCAAACGCTTCCCTGCCACCGACGATCGGTAATTCCAATGACGTGTTGTCCAAATCGACGGTCAGTTCAGTGCCGGGTTCGGGCCATAATGTAAAATCACGATCACTGGAAAAAATCATCATTCCAATTCGCTGGCCGGCGGGAATGATTTGGTCATCGGGCTGCAAGTCAAATGAAAGTTCGTAAAACTTGCCCGGCTCGAGTGGTTCGCTTTCGGTGAGTGATTTGTAATTTTGCGGATCCGCCCAGCCGCGCGTGATGATGTTGTCGTTGATCTCGCGACTTCGGGTATACGGCAATGAGACGACCCACACTGAGAGATTGGCTGCTGATTTGCTGCAAGCCAATCGGATCTTGAGCCGTGCGGTACCGGAGATATGGAGCGGTTCGGTCAGTTCCGCTGTCGCGTATAGCAAGCGGTGCTGTGACTCCTCGGCGCGTGCCAACCTGGCGCCAGATTCGCCAACATTATCGACGAGTCGCTCCGTCCCCGGTGCAGCGACCGGATCCAAATTCAATGTTCCGACCTGATTCCCTCCGCTCCCCGTGTACAGCAAAACCGGTGTTGCATCGGGATTTGGATAATCGGCGTAAGGAGTCGGTTCATCCTGCTTGTCCCCCTCGCGCACAATCCAAGCGCGTGGATCATCTTCGACTCCATTCTCATAACCATGCAGGAATCGTGTAAACCACCGATTCATTAAATCAATCGATGGGGGGCCACCATGTCCGCCTTGATGAAAGAAGACTTGGCAAGGGACCCCCTTCTCTTTGAGCGCTTGGTAGATGCGAACACTGTGTTCTGGCATTACGTTCCAATCGTTGAACGCATGTGCCATTAAAGTTGGAGTCTTATAATGGCTCAATTTGTTTAAGTAGTCGCGCCCGGCCCAAAATTCGTTATAGTCACCGGTGATCCGGTCAAAGTTGCCCTGCATCTCCTTGAGGCGCACCTCGGTATTGCAATAATCACGTTTCTGCGGATCGCCGCTGTTGATGAAGTCATACAATACATCGATGTCTTCCCCCATATAGCCTCCGGGATGTCGGATCAGCCCATGCGATCGGTAATAATGGTAAAAGGACGTATTGGGCGCAATCGGAATGATCGCTTCTAGACCCTCGACGCCAGTTGTGGCCGCGGCAACTGGCAAGGTACCGTTGTAAGAAGTTCCGGTCATGCCCACTTTTCCGGTGCTCCAAGTCGCCTCAACGAGTTCATCACCGTCGATCGTCGTAAACGCTTTGCCTCGACCGCATAACCAATCGATGACTGCTTTCGGTGCCAACGCTTCGTTGTCGCCACCGCACGACGGACAACCTTGGGACAATCCGGTTCCAGGCGATGACGAATAGACAAGTGCATAACCGCGCGGCACCCATTTGACCGAATGTGAATCCGACAGGATCGGTCGCAAACTCTGTTGTTGAATCAGGGGCATCTCACCCCGCGCCGGAGGTTCTTCCCCCAATTCATGTTCAGGGTTCCAGAAATATTCTTTGGCCGTTGAACCCACTCCGGTAAAATATGGGCTAGTCACATAGATCACTGGTAATTTGAGCCCCTCCGTTTCGGTTTGTTTGGGGCGAGTCACCGAAACATGCACTCGGTCCAATTTCCCATCGCCATCCGAGTCAAACTCGGTCTCCACCCAAAGATCGTGATGAATCCATTCACTTGGTTTAGAGAAACCGGGAACAATCTGAGCCTGGCCATTTTCGATAACGGGAACGGTTTTAGGTTGCAGCGTCGCTTCGGATTGCGCAACAACAACGGCCCCAAAAAAACCCTGAAACACCAGGAGGACTGCCAATCCGAGTGGTAATGAATTGTACAAGCGACGTGGATGCCAATACGCAAAGATCGTTTTCATGCAAATCTCGTTTAATTATTTTACGGTAAGGACTGCGCATTCTGTTGCCAACCAGCCAGTGGAAATTGCAGGTTTTTCTCCGAAACCAAGCTACAAATCTAGCAAGCTGCAACGGGCTTATCAACCGAATCAAGCCGAATCCGATCGGCTAATCCGACGACCACCTGCAAAAACTCGGTAATCGCTTGATTTATTTCTTGCGACGATTTTTGTAGACTAGGGACAGCTCGATCAGACGATCAAGAAGGGACTAACCGATCGATGAACGACTTGAAATCGCTTAAATAACGTCAATCGTTTCCACTCCGGTGTTCGGGCAATCGGAAACCAGCCGTCATGATTCGATCATCAAATGATACGGTTCCCCGGTTGCTGAGCACACCATCAGTTCGGATTCGTACAGGAAAATGGAAAAGAAAATCCAATGGGAAGTCGATTTGCGTTCACACCGTTGCGATTGTCCCAGTATTTATGGAGTGAATTGTGATGAACAGAAGTATCGACTTCAACGATCTCGAATGGAAACAACTCAATGAGTTTGCCAGAGAAAAAACCGTAGTGTACGGGGACAGATCAGTACGTTTGCTTGAACTTCGATCAGGATTTTTGGAGCTTGATTGGTGTGTTCGAGGGCATGTAGGCTATGTGATCAAGGGCGAACTCGAAATTCAATTTGATGACCGGACCGAAAAATTTTCCGAAGGGGACGGGTTGCATATTGAGTTTGGCGAGCCCCACAAAGCGCTGCAACTCCGACAAACCACGTTGTTGTTCCTGATCGACGAAGGTTAATCGAGTTCCATCGACTGGTTTTTTTAATTCGGCCGACTCCCAGGTTTATAATTTGGCGACGGTTCCCCTGAAACTGACGGTTGATCTAGTCGCCGAAACTCATGTTTGATCACCAGATTAAACGGATTGACAAATTTTTTTGATTTTGCCGCGAATCGGAATTTGAAGCCGTCGATGATCCACAAATCGCCGCGCCGATTCGATAAGGCACTAGTCGTTGGCATGTGCGCCGGCACTTCTGCCGGACCACCAGATCTCCTCAGATTCGTCGGCGTCGATTGTTAATGGCATCAGTCGACACCTTAATTCTCCCTTGAATCCTTCCGTTTCCTTTGAACTTTGATCGCTCCATCGCCTGAATAGATATGCTCCCCACCGGTCGCGAATTCGCGTCACCGTCGCAGGATCCAAGGCGAAATAGTGAACTAAATTGTATTCCATGCGTCGGGTGTTATGATCCGGCTGATAGGGAAGCGGCTTTTGTTCAAATTCGGGGTCCGACCCTTCGCCATGCAGGGTGAGTTGCTGGTATGGCCTGTCCTCCCGCGTCCAAATCGATAGTTGAAGTTCCGGGTTGTGTTGAGGAGGTTGGCCAAACATCTTAAACTCCTGGGCCGTCATGGTTACCCACCCAAGTGATCGAAACGCGTCTGGCATGGCAAATTTGGCCAGACGATTATCGGTATTGGAGATATTAAGCAGCACCACGTACACCAATACGACGCCACAGAATATCTGACCCGCGTAGTATTGGCTCGACTCGCGTCTGGAACGAACGTCCCTCACAGGCTTGAATGCGGGCCCCTTTTCAGATTTGAGCGGGATAAGAAGACTCCAACCCAGCATCGCCACCGCCGCAAACACTCCAATCGACAACGTAAGCCAAATCCCGATATGCATGAGCCAAAACCAGATAGCGAACACTGGACGAGCAATCAGGTAGACCCTGGGAACAAACAACAGGAGCGGACCAAGGACTTCGGTAATCACGATCAGCCGGCCCATCGATAGCAATAACCAGCTTGGCAAATCACGAATCACAGTCGCCAACGGCCAAGCATACATTTCCAACGAAAGTGACTGCCGTATCGCGTCGCCAAACCACCATTCACTATTGCACTTTGCCAAGCCAGAGAAAAAGTACATGCTTGCGAACTGAATCATGATCGCTGCTGAACTGATACTGGTCACCGAATCTCCCAGTAAAGGGCGAGAGGACAAGCGTGCATCGATTGACCATTTGGCGCCGATCGGAAGAAACAGGGACCAAAACAGCAACATCCGCAACAACACATGCCCGGCGTCAAGCGATAGTGGCATCCGTACTGACATCGAATAAACCAGGATCAGACAAACCAATGTGGCCAGCCGAGTCCTGAATCCGACCAGTAAACTGACTGCAGCGATTATCGTCGCGCCAAATAGGATCGCGGCATAGCTGATGCTCCCATCCAGCCAATACAAGGACCATGCTGAAGGATGGTTCGAGATTTGAGAGAGTTCTCGAGTAAAGAATGATTTGTCCGAATAGAAGGGATCGAGCCAGGGCACGCGCACCAAAACATCCCACACGATGATCAACCCCAGTCCCATCCGCAACACGGCCAGCGAGCGCAAGTCGATTCGAAATACGTCTTTCATCCAGTTCACTGTGGAGTTCCACCAGTGTTTGTGATGAAGCGAGGTCGGGATCATCCTTCAATCTTACGACGGGTAAACCGAGAAAACCGCGTGGGTCAAGAATGCGTTTGAATTCCTCGGTTTGCGATCAAATCGAGCGCAAACTATGGACAATGATGTAACGATGTCAACGACCATCATGCGCGAAGTGCAATACGAATCAGTTCACCGATCAAGAACCAACTGGTTTTCGCGATTCACTACTTTTTTTTGAAACGTGGCGG
>JBGTDM010000144.1:0-18237 GCA_041748315.1 Pirellulaceae bacterium | reverse complement strand
GTTTCTCGATCAAACCCACCGAACTGATAGTCGGACTGAGTCTGTACTTCGACAGTTGCCGGATCAATGACGATGATGACCTCGACGGCAATCGGAAACCCGCCCATAAGCTGGCTATCCCAACTGGATTGCCAATCGGTCCCATTGAAATAGGCAAACCGAATTTCGGCAACCTCCGGTGCGATTAGTTCGCGTGACCCGATCGACGTAAGATCAGCACCTGCACTGAATGCATACGACGCGACCGAACGATCACTCAATCGCCGGTACAGTCCACCTCGATTCGATTCCTCGTCGAGAGTGAATGCCACAGACCCCGGTTGCCGATTCTGTTCGACGTAATACGCGATCGTCTTGACGTCGCTGGGAATCATTAATGTGCCGTCGCCTGCGATTTGCTTGCTATATTCATCAAAACGCGGAAGGCGACTGATGTCAACAGACAACTGAAACTCGTCACCATACAGGCCCACGTGATCGGGTTGCACAGATCCGCTTGAAATCGAACTTGAATCAAATGAACTCGCTGCTCCCCCCGTTTCTGAGCCCCTAGCGCTCCCCATGGCACCTTGCAACAGGGATGGATCAATTCCCGATAACGCATCCGCAGTGGCACTTGGATCTGAACCGGCCAACAGCGACGTCAGGTCTGCCGGATTGGCCATGATCTCCTTCAAGCCGGTAACATCGGCGGGCTTGTATTGAACCGCTGCACGCAAGTCTCTCGCGATCACCTGAAGGATACTTCTCGCGATTTGAGTCTGTTCAATTTTAACCCGCTGTCGGTCGAGCATCAGCACGTTCAATCGCAATGCCGCAGCAACGGACGCAACAACAATCACCGTAAGTGACAGCGCCAAAATGACCTCCAGCAGGGTGAATCCTGTAAGGTCGCGGAGCATCGATTGTTGGGATTTCATCGCGTTTGCTCCGGTTCATAGGGGTCGTAATTCGGATCTGGCAACAGCCGTGTTAACGAAAACAGGTTGACACCCGTGTCGATTGACTCGGCAGTGTTAATGGTGACCAGAACCCTCAACAGACCGATCTGATCTGCACTTTGAACATCAACCGCGTAAAACCAGCCGGGAGCTTCCTCGATTTGCGTGCTGCTCGTCGTCGCCAAAGGAAGGACGCCGGCGGATAGTTCCGCCATTTTGGTGTCGCATACGATTTGCGCCATACTGATCTGTTTTGCTCGATCCGCACTTCGAGCCCCGATTCGGATCAACTCAGCGATCAGAACTAACGCCACGCCCAGGATCGCGATTGCCAATATCACCTCAAGCAACGACAACCCGCGACGTCGCTGCCGCGCGATTCGTGGGTAACTGAGATGTTGCGAACACATGATAAGGACTCGTCAATCTGCGTGAAGGCTATTGATTCCGCGAAAACGATTTGCTGGAACTGGCTAATCCCGTGAGCCCCCGTAAATTGACCTGTATTGATGCGCCGCTGGTGTGGGATAAAGTAAGTTTAGCATTTTGAGAAGTGCCGTCGCCATAAAATAGCACTGGGCGAATATCATTATTCCCAGAGGTGGCTTGAGTCGATTCCTGCGCAAGTTGGGCTCGCGAATCAAACTCAACATCCGCCTCCGAAAAGTAGACATCCGCCGGCAACAACTGGTCAAAAAACTGATATTGGCCCCGGTTGATTGAATCGTCGGCCAGTTCGATTTCGTTATAGTCGGCGTATCGCGCAACCGTGAACTGATTGGTCCCGGGTCGATAAAAAAAAGCATGGATCTCACCCGTCCGCATCGCTTGGACGCGCGCTCGACCCAACTCAGCTCGAACGCGATCCGCCCCTTTCGACAAATACTGACCCGAATAGGATCGCGTAAAATGGGTAACCGCTAAACCTGCGACAACGACGACTATGGCAAGCACTAACACGAGTTCAACCATCGAGAACCCTCGACGATTGATGTTATCTCGATCGCGACATAGTACAATCAAAACACACCCTCAGTATCCATAGGATTATTGCTGTTCGGTTGGAGCTGGGATGTCGTCTTCATTTCCCGGGATCCCGTCGGGACCCGCGGACGTGATTCGAACCTCTAATGTCTGTTCATTAAACTCGTAGCGATATTCATTCCCCCAAGGATCAAACTTGCTGCCACTCGTAAGATAGGGGCCACCCCACTGCGATGGCGTGACACCTTGCGGCGGCGTAAACAGATCATCCAATTTACTGGGGAACCGGTTCAACTGTAACCGATATTGTGTGCAAGCGCTCTTCATCGTATTGATTTCCGATCGAGCCGCATCGCGCGTTGCCCGATTCTGAGCCTGCAAAAAGCCCACCACGGCCAAGCCGCCAATCATGACCAAAATCGCCATGACCAACAACACTTCCGTCAACGTAAAACCTCGGCGGTTCTGGCGACGACTTCTCTTCATCATAATCTCCTGGAATTCTTTTTAATTCAAAACTCAATGGAAGCTAGTGCCTTGTCAAAGTTAGAGATTAGGGTTAGCCGGTGTGCGTCAGCACCCGGTTCAGGCCGTAAAAACCGGACGCTATCGCGTTCCGGCTGATACTCAACAATCCAAACTCTTAATATTGACAAAGCACTAGGCTACAATTTGGCTCATGTTCATGATTGGCATCAACAACGCAATCACAATGAACAAGATGATTCCCGCCATCACCACCAACATAAAAGGTTCCAACATCCTCACAATCAGGTCTAATCGACGTGATGTTCGTTTCTCCAGTCCATCGGCAATGTTCACAAGGACCACATCCAATGTGTTGGACTCCTCGGCAACCGAAATCATCTCGGTGACCGTAACCGGAAAGTGCCCCGACTTGCCAAGGGGACTTGCCAAGGGCTGTCCGGACGTGATGCTTTCGGCGGCTTCTTCGATAGCACTTGCTAGTATCCTGTTGCCGGTCGACTGGGAACTGATCTCAAGCGCCTTTAATATCGGAACCCCGTTTTTCAACAAGGTTCCCAACACCCGGCAGAATCTGGCAACTGCCAAATTCTGATTGATGATACCAAATAGGGGGAGCTTAAGTTTCAGCAGATCGAAGAATTGTTTGCCGTTGTCTGTTCTTGTATAAACCCTAAGACCGACGAAAAGTGCCGCTAAAACAATAAAAATAACCACGCCATATTGTTGGAGTCCGGCACTAAACCCCAATAATGCCTCCGTAGCCCATGGAAGTGCGCCTTGAGACCTCAATGAATCAAACAGTTCGCCAAACTTTGGAACAAAGAATATAAGCAAAATCGACACAATCAGCGTCCCGATCACGGACAAAATCACCGGGTAGATCAACGCACCGACCGTACGTGCTTTTAAATCTGCCTGCTGTTCGGTGAACTCAGAGACACGTTCCAGGGCATCTTCCAGAAAGCCCCCTTCAGCGCCCGCGCGTGCCATGTTGACCGCGATCGAATTAAACACGTTGGGATGGCGTGAAAACGCATCTCCGATCGATTCACCATCTTCAACTCGACTGCTGACATCCTGTAACGCTTCCTTGAGTCGTGGCGAGGAGCTTTGCTGCGAAATCAATTTCAACGCCCGCATCAATGGAACGCCGTTTTTCAACAACGAGGCGATTTGCGAGTAAAACGCAGCCATTTGTTGCGCGCCAACGCGTCGTCCAAACGAAATGGCTCTTTGTTCCTTCTGACCTTTGACCTCAATCGGAAACAGCTTTTGCGTTCCCAGAAATTGGATGACCTCGCGTTCGTGCGACGCGTTCATCTGTCCATTAATTTTGTTGCCGGACAAATCCCGCGCGACGTAATTGAATTCAGGCATGGCTTTTTGTTTTAACGCTCGATACCCCGGTCGCTTTTCGTGATTCGAAGAACTTCGTCCACAGTCGTCTCACCCAATATGACCTTTCGCCATCCATCATCCCGCAAGGTCTTCATGCCTTGCTGAAGCGCGGCCTGCTTCACCTCCCAGGAACTTGCACGGTCATGGGCCAATTGGCGAATTTCGTCCGTTGTAATCAATAACTCGAAGACGCCCCGTCGCCCTCGATAACCCACCAGCCGACATTCTCGACAGCCTCCCGGGACATAGAGCGGTCGCCCGTCCAGTTGTTCCCAAGGAAAATCTCTGGGCAAATCATCTCGTTTAGGTTCGACCGCCTGCTTACAGTGGTTGCAAAGTTGTCGAACCAGTCGTTGTGCCATTACCGCTTCAACCGTGCTGGCTACCAGAAAGGGCTCGACGCCCATATCAATCATCCGTGTAAATGCTCCAGACGAATCATTTGTATGCAGCGTACTAAACACCAAATGACCCGTCAATGAAGCTTGAATTGCGTTTTCAGCAGTCTCAAAGTCACGGATTTCGCCGACCAAAACCACGTCCGGATCATGACGCAATATACTTCGTAGGGAACGTGCAAAGTCGAGACCAATCTTCTGATGCACTTGAATTTGATTGATCCCATCCAGTTGATATTCAACGGGATCCTCCGTTGTAATAATTTTTGTTTCAGGATTGTTGATCTCGACCAGTGCACTATAGAGCGTTGTCGTTTTTCCAGACCCGGTCGGACCAGTCACCAGGATAATTCCGTGTGGCAATCGAATCAACTGACTAAAATGATCGTAGGTCTCCTGTCCCATCCCCAAGGCTCGCAATTCGAAGACCATCGAACCTTTGTCGAGAATACGCATTACCAAGCCTTCGCCGTGGATCATCGGAATCACGGATACACGGACATCGACTTCCCGCCCCTTGACTTTGAGCTTAATACGACCGTCCTGCGGCAATCGTTTCTCAGCAATATTCAATTTGGCCATGATCTTCAGCCGACTGATGATCGCCGATTGAAAATGATTGATCTCGGCCGGAACGGGTTGAGGGTGCAAAAGTCCGTCGATCCGATAGCGAACGACCAACCCTTGACCCTGCGATTCGATATGCACGTCACTGGCACGGGAATCGATCGCCTCGAGCAAAATCTCATTGACAAGGCGAACGACTGACGCCTCGAGAGCCATTTCAGAAAGCTCAGATCCATCGATTTCAATGTCTTCAAGTAACTCGACATCTCCTTCGTCCCCTTTCTGGTCGATCAATTTCTCAATCGTCTCACCGCCAACACCAAAATGCTGCTTGATCAACTTGGCGATCTCGGCTCGTTCGGCCAGAATCGGCTGCACGTTTAATCCAACCGAAGCACTGACCTCATCCAGTGGATACATGTTGAACGGGTCACTGGTGGCCACAACCAACGAACCATTGACCCGCCGAACTGGAAACAAGAGTTGGCGATAAATGAGTTTTTGCGGAAAACTCTTTAATAATGACAAATCAACTTCTTCATTGGCCAGGTCGATAAATTCCAACCCGACTTGTTCCGCAATCGCCTTAAGCGCAATATCTTCGCGCACAATCCCTTGCTCAATCAACTGAATCAGCAGATTGCTTCCGGTTGCCTTTGCTTGATTCAGTTGTCCTTGGTCAATCAAGCCGCGTTCAACGAAAAGCTTACCAACGTCCATTTTAACTTCGTTCTAAACTAAAAAACGGGACTCGATACAATGATAGTCCCCAAATCAGGATCACGATTGATTGCGTTGCCGCCCAAATCGAAAAAAAACGGCGAAATATCCTTACGTTCGGGGATATTTCGCCGCTAATTGCTGGCAGCTCATGCGCTAAAATTGTAAACAAGAGGAAACGCACCACATATGGGGTTGAGGAGGGGATGCGTTTCTGCATGCAGTGCGTTTCCTCTCATCTACATTCCTTGGAATTTTTGGAAATTCCAAGCCGCCAAAGTGAAAACCAATCCCCGATGGATTCTCAATATAAAACCCGAACAAAATCAATTTGTTTCGGCAATTCGTCAGGCCCTTTCAAACTTTGTGGTAATCGCTGGTAAAAAAAGGCCATTGACCGATAGGACCCGTTCATTGAACTCGATACCCATTCGCAGCTCAGCCGACTTCCCGTCTCTAGCCGCTTCTGCCAATTGCAAGCGTTTCCACACCCCAGACCATCCAAACGAACGCGGCGAATGACATGCACTCGCCGCGTTTTCATTTGAAATGACTTTGGCTTGGATCGCAGTTTCTTATGCCTAAAAGTCTTCGCGGTCGCGGCCACGATCGGGTCTGCGATCGCCACGGTTTTCTCCGCGGTCTCCGCGGTCACGTTGACCAAAACGATTCCCTGGATTCCTATCGAATTCAAAACGGTCGCCAATTAGGTCCATATATTTCTGACGCTGGTCGGAGTTAAGCACACTTAAAACGGAATTTTGCATTTCTTCGCGAGCCTTTGCCACTTTGGCTTCAAATTCCTTTTGTGCCTCTTCAGCTTTTGCTCGTAATGAGTTCATCTGTTCATCTGAAATATCAAGCTTGTCGGCAATCGACTCAAGTGCTGCAGTTGCACCTCGTTGTTGCCTGTTCTGCAAAGTTAATTGCTCCAACCGCTTGATCTGATGCGGAAGGAGAATCTGATTTGCTTCTTCTTCGATTTCCTTCATTTTAGCTTGAACTTCTTCCTGAATCTTTTCGAAGTCAGGTCGTTCACCACCACGAAACCCTTGAAACGTATCCCGCATCGACTCCCGAATTTCGTTTTGCAACCCTTCCAAATCCGCAATTTGTGCATCGTCTAACGCCAGTTCCCTACGCACTTCGTCGCGTTGCAACATGGCAAGGGAACCGTCAAACATCTGGCCAAAATTACCACCAAAACCACCAGGTCCTCCCTGTGCTCCCTGGCCACGCTGAAATCTTCCGCCAGGCTGCGCGACCACAGCGTCACAAATCAGCAAGAACAATCCAAGTACGGCAACCAAACTCAAAACAACTCGACGTTCCATTTTAAATACTCCAAATCAACCTTTTTTTACATTTAATTTGCATTCACCTGTGTCATCCGAACTCAACGATCGAAAACGAATACACATTTCAAAACAGATATGTCGAGCGGCCAAATCGAGAAAAAACTCGACCGCATCGAATTAAAGCCATCACTCGTGAGCGCACATTCCATTTCGTGATCGAAATGCGCTCGGTACCGCTTGATCCTTCGAAGCAAAAATCTGTCTTCTGTGTCATTGAACAAGCTTTTATACAGATAGTTTCGGAAAAATTAGAGATTTCTAGAAGTTTTTAGCCCGAATTTTGGCTGAGTCCTTTCCCGCTTCCTTCAACCGCATATTAGCCCGGGCGATTTTTTGGCCGCAAAATTTATGCAAATGCTCGTTTCCTCATTCTGTACCAACCTCACTTTGTCCGCGGGCCGCCAGCCAAACGGGTGGGCTGGATCCCCTATCCAGAAAGAGTATGACACGAATCGTGTATGGCCAGATGGAAGTCGATCCGGCCAACCGAAACCGTGATCCAAGCAGCGTTTTTGAGCGGCTGCAACCGCATCGAATTGACTGACGCTTACGCGTTAATAAAACGAAAATAAACGGATGAAATTTCCGAGCTAACGTTCGTCGTCAACGGGCTGCATAATCCAACGGAAAGAAGGTTGGGCCGCAGTGTCGCGTGCGGTCAGCGTTGGTTGGACATAACGCAACCGATTTCTATTCCCCTGTATTTTGAAATTGTCCCCCTTTTGCAGAATTGGCTTAGACTCGGCCATGCTACCGAACTCATATTCGCCAGCCAGTTGACAGGGAATCCAATGTCCAACATCAACCTCATCCACCAAATAGAATTCAGGGTAGGTATGGTCAGGGATCCAAACCGCACGCGACGGTATTCCCTTAATGCGGCAAACAGCAATAAACAGTGAGGATAATTCTTCACAATCCCCTTTGCCTCGCTCCAATGCTTCAATGCAAGTCCGAATTTTCTCGTCGAACTCATATGGAACTTGTTCGCGAATGAATTCATAGATTATTCGAACTTGCTCAAAAGGAGCGATGGATTCGTCGATTCGGATCGCATCAGCAAATTCCTTGACTCGGCGGTGGTTGCTCTCAATGTACGGGCTTGGCTTAAGATACTTATCCAAGCGTCTCGTTTCTGATTTCGTGGCAAAGCGTAAACTCTCTGGCGATTCTGGTCGAGCGACATCCTGCTTTTGAATTTCCATAATTACGGAGGCACGTATAACATCACCTGCCACCATACGGTTAATAGTGATGATCAATTGACCCGCCTGATCGCCCAGGTTTTTATAAGCCATGCGGGTCACGCCATCATCCTTTTGCTCTTCGACAATTTTGATTCTTTGTTCAGGCCACTCCACCGGAACCGGGACGGAAGCGACCAATCCAGTTACGTTCCCAGTGGCGGAAATTTCCATACCGAACTCCCAACGCTGTTGTTCCGGTACAGGAGATTGACTCATCAATAACGACGTCGACAAGACGACCGTAATGATCCAAGTCAAAACGAATGTGACTTTATCGTTGAGTCGACTCGAATTTAGTTTGCTGGACATGGGAGAGATCGATCAATGGTCGCGCTTACATTTGAGAACAACTTCGATGCCAATCAAGAATCAAATAACGGGGTCAGATGCAAAAGTTTGAACCCATCCGAACGGACCGATCGGCGACAGCGACCCTATAACTCTTCCTGCGAAGTCAATGAGGGACGATACGGCGAACGAAAATGATTTCTGGTTCTGAGCCTCGCATATCGCCATTAACGAGTTCGGGTACAAATCGGCGTTTTTCGCCATTCGGCAATTTAAAATTGTCCCCTTTCTGTTGCACGACGGAGGGATTGCTGATCTGGCCGAATTCAGGATTGGCTCCGGGTTGGGAAGGATACCAGGCCCCGCGTTCATTCTCATCAACCAGATAGAATTCCGCATACTCCGTTTGTTCGGCCCACACGATTCGAGCGGGAACTTTATGTGAACGGCACATGGCAACAAACAGGTTAATTTTGTCCTCATCGTTACCGGCATTGTTTCGAAGGGTCGCGGTCGTTCCGATACACTCTTCATCGCCTGTCGTCGCAATGTTAGCGACGATCCAATCATGAAACGCCTCGATTTGGCTCCATGCATTGGGTTTATTTTCCACGAGTTCCGCTACGAGTTTCTTAATAGCACTCCTGCGATGATCGATGAGTGGACTGGCGTTCAAAAATGGTTTGATTTGTCGATCCAGTTTTTTTGGAACCATGAGCTTCTCAGGTTCGCTGGGCTTTTTAATGGGATAAACCTGAACATCGAATGTTTGCAGCACTTTGACCGCCCCACCTCCGCCGATTCTGGGGATCGAAGCCGTCAGGCAGCGTACCCCATCATCCAATGTCACATACTTAAGGTTACGCACGGAGTCTGAAACATCTTCCCCGACCAAAGCGACCGATTGTTCATCCCAGTCCGCCGGAACTGGAATCAACAGATTCACGGAGGAAGCCCCGCGCTCGCCGGCTTGAATCAATACGCCAATTTGCCAACGTTGGGTAATCGGTTTGCCGAGTCTCGTCAAATCCTCTGCAACCATCCCTCCGCCAAGTTGCGCGGAACACGGAATAAGCAGTGATTCCACACACAGTAACGAGAACGACACGACGATCAATAGCTTGACTTGCAATGATTTGAACATGGATCAAATTCGATGTAGAACGTCAGGACACTTGAAGGGTGGCGGCGAACTGAGGGGCTGAAGCGCCTACGTGAACGGCGTCGGTCGTGCGAAATTCACATCCGTTGGCGCTCATTATTGGAATTGTATCATTTAAACCTTGGTTAGCGCGAAAAAAAAGTCGGCGGGAAAAGCCGACTTTTCAAGCAAGTTTCAATGGATTATGGCGCGATGGCCATCGAATCGGGAAACCAGGGGGACTAGTTCGGAGCGACTCTTGCAACTTTCATTGACTGCATTCTCGTATTTGAGGCGTTATATTCCGTATCTTCCTTCACACCCACACACTAGAACCCAGTGTTGTTTGGGGGCACGATTGAACCATCCAAAGAACCGTTAACATATGCACCACCCCAGGTAGGGTTAATCGTGGCATTGCCTAAATTCGATGGATAATACGAGCTACTATGATCGAACGCCTGTGAACTTGACGAAAAACCGTCGAAGCCGGGCTGATGAAATTGAGGCTGACCTTGGATATCAGCCCCGTAGTTGTACGACGGGTGAGCGTTTGGTGGCTGGCAGGTATTGCATGCTCCACCTCGAAACAATTTTCGAATTGGACCATCGGAACAACCCACGGTTGTCATGACCAGTGATCCCAATACAACGCTTAAAACAAGCGCCTGCGGAATCGAAGATTTGTTCCGATTGTATTTCATAAGTTTAAGCATTGGCTGTTTTCTCCACGACGGGTTTAGCGGTTCAGCACAATTCAATTGAACCGACAAACCGTACAATCCAGAGACGGATTCGCAAGCCGCTCGTGTTAAGTTTTTGCAACAATTTCCGGAAAATGATGTCAAAAAACAACATTGTATCGATCACGCGGAAAAACAGGGCTTTCCGGTCGAAGGCGTTAAGTTCAGGAAATTCTCACCTCATTTTGCTTTCAAATAATTCGATCTACCAAGGAGTTTTCAGTTTCGAAACCATCCGGTTCGCAGCACTTTCCGCGGCATGGTCGCTGTTGATGCCTTTGCTGTTTCAAGGCACAACGTCAGCCCAAACTCAGGGTGTCTGCATCCCAAAACATGCACAGTATTCACCTCAAGAATACACCGAGATTGCCGATTGCATGTCCGTCAGCTTGCGTGACGGAGATCAGATCTGGTGGATCACCAGTCGCAACCTTTGTGGCCAACTGAGCCTGCCCAATGAATTGATTAGCATTCGATACCAAGCTTGTGATCCGGATTGCAAAAACTGGATACTTGCCGACACCCAACACTTCGTTGACGAACACAATTCAAACTCGGATACTCAAACCGTTGTCTATGTCCATGGAAACCGAACGGATCCTACCTGGTCTCTGATCCGAGGGTTGCAGGTTTACGAAGAGTTGCTTGCACAACGTGAAGGTCAGTGTCCAGTCCGGCTGGTCATTTGGCATTGGCCAGCCGATGAGTTTCCCCTTCGGGTGCAGGAATTCGAGGACAATTCCATTCGGGCAATTCTCCATGGTAGGCATTTCGCAAAGTTTATGCAATTTCTCAATCCTGAAATTCCCTTGCGAATGATTGGCTACAGCCTGGGCGTGCAATTTTTGCTTAGCGCTGCGGAGCAGACCGGTAGCTTTGCTGAGCGAGGACATGAACGAGCACAAACTTGGTCCTTAGCCGAAATTCGACTGGTCGCTCTGGCTCCAGTGATTGCATGTAACTGGCCCTCCAATCGTCAGCAACTGGCGCGAGTAGGCTTGGTGATCGACCATGCATTGGCTTTTGAGAACAAACGCGATGTTGCACTTAAGGCGTTTAAGGCGAAATGCAACTTGGAAAATCTCAATCTCGTCGGGGCGGCCAAGTTCTTTGATGCGTTCACACCTTACGGTATGCAGGCGCAATATGTCGAAGTGGGAAATTTGGTCGGTCGCGAGCATTCGATCGTCAATTATCTGGCCCCACTCCCGATTCGCGAACGGATTTCCGATCACCTTCAATTGCGATAAGCGGATGCCCAGGTTAATCCTACAGCGCAAAGTATGTACGTCAGCCTTTCCAGGCTGACCCAATCCTCCGGGTTTGGCACAAACCAGGTAAACGGCGTCAGCATGGAAAAACTGGCCTACAGCTTTGCATCGAGCCGGCGCTGTAGGATCAAGTTTTTAATCCTGTAGCACGGCTTGGAAATCTGAATTTCAAACCATCGTGGTCGTCAGCAATTCCTGGGTTGAAAATTCTCTTTTTCCTTGGTGGATTTTTATGCTGAGATGTTCCGATCGGTGCAGCTTCACAAGCGATCCTCACCGAACCGCGTGTGCTTCTTCGATATGACGATCTCGGCTGAGAACGCCAGGTTGTCGCACACAAAGGTTCGGGTCCCGCAACAGAAGCCGATCGGAAACGACTTGTCGTTGGAATTGCGAATTCCAATCGCCAGCGTTTCCGTCCCGCCGATGTGGGACTGAAGATCGAGGACACCGAAGAACCGCAGTCCTTCTTTCGAAACCGAGAGGCGCGATTTGGTAATCACGAACCCGGCCCGGTCGAGCGTCCCATCGACGGCATCGAGTACCGTCGAATGTTTGACTGGAAACCACGTCGCCGTGGATTCCGGAGCCTCGATCAATCGCAGGTCGCCCTGCGAAAGTTCTTGGGCTCCACAATGTAGAATGAGTGAAGTACTCACGATCAAACCCTCCCATGATGTGAGAGAACAGCGGGAGTGAGCGTAGCGGAAGTAGCCGCGTCATGTAGAGCAAATTGACTTGAGCGTCGGGCGGCTTTTTGTCAGGCTATGCAAACTATGAGTCTGGAAAATTGTGAAGCAGTTGGCAAAGACCGCCTTCTCGCGCAACTCGAACAATACATTGAGGCGCTGGATCAAGTGAAGGGCTACGATTGGCCCGCCAGCCGCCTCACACGTGGCGATATGCGGGATCTGGATCGACTCAGAAAGAAAACTCGCAAGCCCATTACTTTGTTAATAAGAGAAGCGGTTAATCTGCTTTGTAGTTTGGACGAAAGCGAATTGGCGGAACTTGGATTGTCATGCAACGGCGAGACTCATAGTCGTTACGTGCAAGTCATCAGCGAATCGACCGTTCGCCGACAGCTTGAATCGACCCTTGAAGACGAGCCCCATGAGCAAAGCCCCGTATCTCTCGACACGGGGCAGCCTGGGCGCGGGTGCCATCAGCAGGAGTGATTTCTCGATTCCGCTCCCGAGTTTCTGTTGCTAGGCGACTTGGAGTATTCACACCTTGTTGCATTTGGGTCAGCCCATCCGGCAACATTGACGGTTGCGATGGGTGACGGTTCTGAACATGGTATTAGCCGCTTGATCGATCTCGAGACGTTTTACGCCTTGACTGGTGGTTACGACGGGACAGTCACCGACGGGTTTTGACGCCGGGTCCGGTGCAGTATTGGGTTGCGCGAGCGAGATCGGCGCGGAAAGGCCTTGTTCCAAAACCTTCTTCACCGCAGCAAGCTTGAATTCCCGGCAAAATCTTCGACGTTCCATCAAAGTCTCCTTTCCTGCCAGACCATTCTAGCTCAAGGTGACTTACCGTCTACCAACTTTGTGGAAGTTCACCTCGCCGTTTTTAATCGATTTCATCGGCGGACAGGACATGGCCATCCTCGATGCCACAAAGTGCATAGAGTGTCCACAAGTCAATTCGGCGGTTGATCGCCCGGACCGATCCATCGGCAAACGAGAACTGCACAACACCGGGATGCATGGCACCAAATCCCACGATATACGCATAGGCGGCATCCCCCAACAGCAGATGATCTGGATTGGTAGGATGGACGTACTCACCCCATGGAAGAACCGAACGGCCTCGTGCCAATCCGCTAAACAGCCACGAATGATATTGGAGCCGTTCGTAATTTTGGATCCGGCCAATGTTTTCACCAAACAATACGGTGTGACTAAGTCCATCGCTTATCAATGACGACCGCATGCGCTGTGTGGCTACCATCGCGCCTCGATAGGGGACCCGGCTTTCGATGACCTGATTCTCACCCGAATGAGCGCCCACGCATCCCACATAGTTGGTTGCGCCAGGAGGCTCGAGCAACCAATCGATCCACATATCAATGCTCCAATCGCGTCCCGTCGAAAAATCGACACTGGGATGACAACTCATTATGGCGGTTCCTCCAACACCACTTTCCAACGAATCGGATGGGCAGAGCAGAAATGGCAGGCTAACGTTCATTACATCCACGACTCCCGGCAATTCTCCGTACCAAGTCACTGGGTCCGTTTGTTCGCCGACACGTATAAGTTCGTCTGGCAACATCTTGTACAATGAATCATGATCCAACATCGGCAACATGTGAGCGATGGATGACGTGTTCGGGACACGCTGCCAAAACCAACGACTCGTTGGATCGTTCCAACCACCGTCGTTCGGTATCACCTCCAAAAATCCGTTGGTCCCTCTGGGATATCGTCGATACGATGACTCATATTGAGCGACCGCTACCACCAATTGCTTCAAATTGTTGAGACAAACAACTTGACGCGAGGACTCACGAACTCTTTGTACGGCAGGTAATGCCAGCGAAACTAGGAGTCCAATCACCGACACCACAACCAACAGTTCAATCAGCGAAAACGCTCGACGTTGGGCAATCGAAGCTGAATGCTTGGTCGATGCGACGCGAATCTGTGGATCGATCAATGGTATTTCCCACTGGGTCCCAATATTAATCATATTAATATTGCGTGTGTTAATGTAGCGTGAATTATAATCAATTGGTTTCATCATCAATTCTCACTGAGAAGTCGCAGGGCTTTGAGTTTGCGCGTGAGCGGATTCTAATTCGGTCGCTTCGTCGCATGTTTTGGAACGGCATACGTTGCCAACGCAAGCTAAATGCAGGGACATCACAAACAGGATGACCGTCAGGCCAATCGATTGAAGTGATATCTCTTTATAAAACCCGGTAAAACACCCGCAATCGATGGAAAGGCCGCGCATCCAAGCGCTCACCTGTGCAATCGTCAGTAAAGCAAAAAAAATCGCCGTTAACCACGCACCTGCTCGGTCCAAAAAACGGAAAAGCAACAATGCCGCCAGCACCAGTTGCAGTGCTGGAAGATAGCTCGAAAGAAAGCTGGCGAATGTCTCCAAAGGCCACCGATAGGCCAAAAACGCATCATAAAACAAAAACGGATTCGCGCGATGCGTGTAGGCCGAACTTGCCAATAGCAACGCCAACACAACGCGCTCGATCCAAAACACAATTGGGTGGTTCAATCGACTGGTGAATTGCCACGTTCGAGGATTCATTCGAGGTTTCATGGTCTCACCTCTTAGTTCTCGTTGTCTAATTGAGAAAAACGTTGATCGACGCGATCTTCCTGTTCTTGTCTTCGTCGAGCCTTTTCAATATAGTCGACCGCGCCATCTTCATAGACATAGATATTCCTGAATCCGTACATCCAAAGTCGCCGTCCAACGATCGTGCTCCAGCCACAACGATTGGAGGCGCAATACAGGATCAACGGTTGCCGACGATCCCATTTGGAAGTTATCGCAGCGAACTCATCGAGATCCATTGAGATCGCAATCAAAACCGAGTTCGGAATATGCCATTGTGCGTACGCGTAAGGCGTCCGAGTGTCGATAACCATCGCGCTCCCTTTGCGAATGGCACGATCAACGTGCTCAAATGTGACGACGGGAAAATCAATATTATTGTACTTGCTGCTAATCCATTTGGCCGCTTGCGCATGGTTAGTTGGAAGATCAATCCCCAACAACGTTTCCCCAACAATCCAAAAAACCGCAAATCCCACAATCACCAAACTTTGGATCAGAACGGATGACTGAACACTTCGAGTGCTACGCAAAAACAATGCGGCGAGCACCACTACAAAAAATGGTGCCAGGAAGCCAAGGTGTGTCAGTAACAACGCGCTCCAAATCGACTTGGCGACCGGTTGATTGCTGACAACAATCCCCAGTCCGGAGAGACGCAAAGAAAGAAGTCCGTAATCCATGGTGATGTACCGATTGGGTCGTGCATAATCAAAGAGATAGGCTTTGCCCTCCTTTTCTCCAAGATAACAGATCCAGTGTCCGGTTTGCGGCGATACGCCACGCCTGCCTACATGAAGGATCACCGGATACGACGAGCTACGCAGCCCTTGGATCGTCCAGCCCGTGATTGGTGTCATCGTGAGCCCATAGGCTTTGCCCGCGCCGATCAACTGTTCCGCCGAACTTCCTTGGATTCCGTGCATATAATCATTCGCACCACCAGGCCTGAAGGGGTCGTCCAGAAAATTTTCAATATCGATTGGCTTGCCGACCGCATTAGCGGCCACAACCAAGGTATAAAGCCCGCACTCCGAGGTCTTCGATTGGCCGAGACAGACATTTACACTCCCGATAGAAACGACCGCTATGAGGACCAAAATGCATGCATATCGATACCAACCACGGAACCGACGATTCCACCTTCCAGGATACCAATACCGGCTTACCAATTCACGGTGCTGTGTCATTATCGAAGACCGCTCCGCATTCATTTTCACCCCACTTATGACTGAACTCAATCGGTGGTAAACGGCTCAATGTTGTTACACCGATCAGGCACGCCGTTGACGGATAATGATCGCAACTAGAGAGATCACGAATAATATTGCGAAAACCAATCCCATCCATGTGGTTGCAGACCATCGATGCTTGCGTACTGGGAGTTCGTTTTCGCCATGTTGAACGATAGTTGACGTGTCGATGACTCGCACGATGTCGCCGTTTCGGTATTCGTAGTCAAGCCCTGGCCTGTCCACAACCCTAACAGGAAATCGATCAGGTAATTTATAACGCTGAAAAACCAATTTATTCGTACCACGAAAGTCAAATTTCCGCACCTCTCCAATCCGATGCACCAAGCTCATATTGTGTCTGTGCAAACTCTTGTCGCTGGAGACTTTAATGTCCGTCCGAATTGAAATCGGCAGACTTGGCTCGGAAACACCCTGCTCATATTGGATCGAATAGCTCGAGTGAATTTTTGAAACAACGCCTTTTTCTCGAGCTTCCCGTTCATAGCTATCCACGATTGTTCGTTTTTGTTCTTCACTATACGCGCTAGAACGCCACAGTAACTCGTAATTCGGTGGAGATCCCACGGGGACTTCGTATGCGGGGGAAATAGGATACGAAGTAGTGTCGCCCGTGCGTTTAGTAATCTCGATCCGCACGACCCGGCGGTGGGGCGAATTGTCGATCCAAAACAGGTAGGTCCCCTGCTGGGGCACCAAAGCTGAAAATTCCGTGCCGGTAAAACCCTCCTCGTCGGCAATCCAACGAGCGCTCGATGTACTGGCTGGAGAAAGTACCAATTTGCTAAATAACTCTCCATCCTCGGGCGACACGCCATTCCAAACCGATTCGCCACCTATAGAATTAATTGGATTTCCAGCAAAGTCGATGCGGCATTGGTTGTCGAAGGACCTTTCATTGGTGAATTCAGTCTTTTTATCCAGATCAAAAATGTCTAAAAGACTACCAATGGCATACACCCTTAAAACTTTTCCACCGGCAACGACTGTTTCCGACCCCGGGTCATGCTGCGGGTAGGTGGTATGCCCATCGCGCGCCGTTATCGTTCTCACAAAGTCTTCGACTTGGACGTTGGTGTACTGATGGTTGCGAGTCGTTGAAACAGCCATCCGGCGTCCAGCAGGCATTCTTCCGGGGCTATGGCCAATGTCTTGCGACTCAATAAAGTAAGTTTTCCCCTCACACAATTTCTCAAAGGTTTGAATTGCTTTGATGCATTCCGCCACACTAAGTGGTTCATCACCCTTGCTGGAAACACCAATGGCGAAACTCAACAAAACCAATTGCAAACAAAATTGAAAACGAAGTCTTAAATGCCTTGAATAGTACAATGATCGACACGACAACGATCGGCACATAGCTGTAGTTAAGAATTTCATCGCAACTCCTAACCTTTCTGATCTGAGAATTGTATTTCAAAACGTACCTGCCCGTACGTCACTCCCGGGCAGGTGGTAACTCAATCGCCTCTGCCCCAACCCATTTGCTTTCGGTTTCCAACCTCCGCGTAAAAGATTCCGGTATTGGAAATCACCTTACAGGGTTTAGGCAAAACTGCGTTTGCGTCGAGCAAGACAATTAAGAAATCATGACGTCATTGGCTTAAGGATGAACTGAACCAATCGAATCATGAAGCATCAGTCACTTCCACCTCCACCGAAGTTAATTGGGGCGAAGCAATAGTCAGTACCGTTCATTGCTGCCATGGCCGTGCACCAATGACCATAAATATTTTGAAAAGTATTGCAGTTCATTGAGCCAGTGCCTTCAAAGTAATTCTCAGTAGTTTCGCCTGGATCAAGTACTTTCACAAAAACTTCAACGTCTTGACAGTTTATAGCCCCTGGACATGGGGTTTTGTCAGCCACCACGTCGCAAGTGTCTTTTCCGCCGAAATGCAAACTCATACCATTCAAATCAGCGGGCCGAGGTCCGGATAATAATTGAAGAAAAATGGTGAATAGGAATGCAAAAATAAGTAGCCCCCCGCAGGGCAATCGCATTTGGCGTTTATAGGCACTATTTTTGCAGGTGTTGTTTTGGAGTCAAGCGAGCACATGGAGAGCGGTGCCCAATCTTGAACGAGTCAAGCGCTGCATGGATTGGTCTTGAATCTTCAGGTTTGCAAT
>JBGTDM010000143.1:0-3556 GCA_041748315.1 Pirellulaceae bacterium | reverse complement strand
AACGCTCATGCCGCCGGGTTACAATCAAAGGGCCTAGTACATTTTTCGGCGGCATTGGGTTAAATGATTCCAAAGCTGTCAACAGCCGAAAAATGTACCTGACCCTCTCGGAACCCGGAGCAAACACTGGTGTATGACATGGCCTCCCGTCTGTTACAACGCAATTACCGCACGAACGCATTTCATTGACCAAGGAGTACGCTGATGACCGAAGTCTACTACCAGGAACAGTTTGAATCCTTAAAACGACAGGTGCGCTATTGCAAACTGGCAATCGCCGGATTAGTGGTGGCAATTGTCGTGGGGATTGCTGTCGGAATGTCCGGCCCCAACCGCACCGCCGATGAACTGACTGCCAGTCAAATTACGGTGCAAAATGAAGAGAACAAGATCGTAATCACGCCGGATTCCCTCCGCCTGTATTCAATCACAGAACAAGGAGATCAAGAGCTAGTCGGATTGACGAACAAAGGACCCTACAACCTGCCGGGTTTCTATGTGGTTCGCTCGGGACACAAGGTTCCGGTGGAACTTCGCCGGCCTTAGATACCGAAAGTTCTGAATTGCTTGTGGTGGCGTCAACATTGTCTGTCGCCATTACAGCGTCGGCAAACCGTGGCATCTTGGACGAATGGGCGGCGCGCCCGGTCGCGCGAAAGGCACAAAAGGTGCTTCGCATGAATGGCACTGTCGCGGTTTTTCCTTATGTTTCGAAGCCGTTATCGCCTTTTTGAAGTCGTTGATGCAGTTTATTTTGGCGAAAGCAAACATCCACGCCTAGCTTCATCGACGTTGCTGCCAGCCAATAGCAACCGAAATAACGATCCGCCACAACGACATCTCCAATTCGAAAGAAGCTCAGCAACCGACGAAGCAAACCTGTTTCACCGGTTTCCTTACCCGCAAAGGGTCCGATCGCTGCCGCCAGAAGACAGCCGGTTGCCAACGACACCACGCTAACGACGCGTGCGATCGGAAAGCCGATGCCAGCTTTCTGAGCGGTGTGTTGTGGATACACCTTCTGATTCTTGACCGTATCGGGCATCATGAACGTGAAACCATCGATCAACTTGGCGTGGCGTCCTTTCCATAACCATTTTGGATCGACTTGATTCTCAGCTTCTTCTGCAACATGGCAGACCAATTCTTTGAGTGCCGCTTCGGGCATCTTGGCTCGGGCGCGGCAATAGTCACCGGTGTCGGAGGTTGGTGCCGGACAGCTTCGTGCGGACAGATGCGAAATGATTCGGGCAACGGCGGACTGGCAAGAGGCTTCTTTGCCATCGCGCAAGACTTGGCTCAGGAAAGCCCACAACACGATGGCATGCGTGGAAATTCCCGTAAGCGGCTGGGTGAAACGCGCGAACGTTTCCGCGACAGTTTCGGCGCTCAGCACGTTTGAAAATAATAAGCCATCCTGCAACAAGAACGCATGGATAGTCTCACCAAAATCGAACTTCTGTCGACGATTCGGATTTGGTATCGAACGCATAGAAAAACCCTCCCCGGCTTTTTTTTGAGAAACTTGCGAGGGAGGGCTCACAAATAAAAGCCAAGCGAAGGGCTTTTAGCAATACCCATTTCTATGGCTGAGGGAAGTTTACAAATTTTCACTCACCGGCACTACCCGAATTGTGCAATCACCAATCTACGACAGTGCCATTCGTGGGTGGCTCCTTATGCAATCTCTCTGTTCTACTCCCTACCCTCAAAACCAAAAACAAGGCCTGACCCCGGGAACCCGCCCACAAGGCCTGACCCCGGGAACCCGCCCAAAAACGAGGCCTGACCCCGGGAACCCGCCCAAGGTCTAACCCCGGGAACCCGCCATGCTCAGCCAACCACGTGAACTAAACTGTCATTTCATGCGTTTTAAATGTAAGGCAGGTCGATCGTCGAAATAGAACTCATTTGCCGCAAGGAGTGTCTGCACATGTTCGTCGCTCAATTTCGCTGTTACAGCCTTTTCACCTGCCAAGAAAAAAAAATGACCATTTTCTTTCGCATAGTCTTCCAACTTCGCACCATCTAACGCATGCAACTTAAGTTCACTTTCACTAATGGTTGCCTTGAATAATGCGAAGCAAGAAATTGTCAAAATATCATCCAACCGTTGCGGAAATTCGGGGTGCAAACGTCCAACTACAATATAATAGACATCATTAATACAATAGCTGAAGCATCGCCCGGTCAGGTTGATACCATCGCTATCGATTGTCACGTTAATCCACTTAACAGCATCTTGTTTTTCTAACTCAGGGTGAGGTTTCTGATACGCCAGTCGAAAAATGATACCAGGATATTCGCTCTTCTCATCTGGGCCAGCAGCCAATGTATCAATCAATGTTCCTTCCTGGAGTCTCCACTGGCCTTCGATGCCCTCAATTCTGATCCATTCCTCCTCGCTCAATGGACGGTCAGCAAGTAGCAACTGAGCCATACTTTTTTCAACGGTCATTGGTGTGAAGGTTAACCAAAGCAAAGAAATTACTTTTCCCGCTGAACCAAGACAAGAGAATAAATCAAAAGACGGTACACGTTTTGACATTTTTGCTACTCCGAATCCCCATAGATATTTACTTTAATGTTTCCTTGTGCCTTAGCGCCAGCGCCTAACAAATTTCGTTCAATATTTAAGGAAATGGTCTCTGAACAAATCAACTTTACGTTTTCTCCTTCGCAACTAGAACCCTCGAATTTCACCGGTTTTGGCCTACTCAATCGAGCATAAATCATTCCGTCCAACGAAGGACACCAAAAAGCAATGTCATCAACTGTAACATCGATGGAACCGCATTTTCAGCCTCGGCACATATCGCTGTAGCACTTCGCCGTTATCGAAGCGCGAATCTGCTTGGTTGCTTCCCATGACGTCCGGACGTCGTTATGGCTCGAATATTCGATAACAACGTCTTGTTGACCCGCCACCGTGAATTCACAAGTTGGGCGTGATAAAAATTGTGGCGAGTACCCAGTCGATTGATTCACTGTAGGAGTATAAATATCCCTAACCCAACCGTCCCCTTCGTCTATAAAGGTCGTAAACCTCACTGTAAGTCGACAGTTGTAAGCTTCAACTTCCAAAGTTTCGTGTGGAAGCTGCGTTCGTCGCCTTCGAGATCTGTGCTCCATATACGCACGTTGGCTTGGATCACTATAATGGGCACGCTCTTGTTGTCCTGTAGGATCAACAGTTTTAGGCACAAAATACCCAGCATACAAACTCATCCCATCCACATACCCGAGTGGATCTCTGCTGATGAAGCGGCCGAGGTGGGGGGAGTACCAGCGGGCGCGGAAGGAGTAGAGTTGCAAATCGTCATCCCACTCGCGACCCGTATACAAATACCAGTTCGAATTGTCGCTCCAGGATTTTGATCCGCCAAATGGCGAAAGCACCTGGAACCCGCCATAAGCCGTGTACACGTAACGCTCGACCACCAATCCAGTGCTATTCGTGATCGCAGTTGTACTGTACTGCTGATTGCGGTGATAATATCGTACCGTCGATGTGCCTTGAATCCGTAGAATCGGTTCATCGACGTACGAACCCCAG
>JBGTDM010000142.1:0-35980 GCA_041748315.1 Pirellulaceae bacterium | reverse complement strand
TTCGGCCTCCGCTTCGTTCTTCATTCGGCGCAAAGCCACGGCATTCACCGTTCGTTCGAATTGGACAAACAATTGACCAAATGCTTCACGGTCGCCATGCTGCGCCGCTTCGACAAGAATTTTGATGTTTCGGATTCGGTTGATGTTTTGATTTAATGCATTCATGTGGATTGCCACGGTACAGCTCGCACGAGCCGATGCCATGGGCTATTTGCTAATAGTTCTGGGAATAAAAGAAGAGACACGAAAAACGGAATTCGTGCCGAACCGGTTCAGGCCTTAAGCAGGGAGTTTTGAATGGAGAATGCGATGGCGCTTTCAGTTAGCCAAGGCAAGACTCGATATCAAAACCCGCGTCGGAACCTGTTGCCACTTGGTCATTCGTTTGAATGACCGATTGGCACCGGACGGCTGGCGGTGTTGATCGCTCAACGGCAGATCATTCAATCTTCCGTCAAGGCGATTAACTCCAGCTTCGGACTCGGCTTCGATCGCTCGGAGGCTCGTTCCACGCTGCAATGCACAGCCAACTGGCTGTTGTTGCATGGCGGACTCGTCCGAGAATCGATGGCCCACTCCGAAGCTATTGCCAGCGCAATAGCCCCAGGTAAACAAATGCATGAGGCGTAACGGGACCGGAATCGAGTCAAAGCGCACATTCATCTCGATCGCACGACCTGCGAAATAAAAAGTGTCGTTAGCGATTGTTGTGAGATTGAAAGTTCGCATTTCACTCCCTCCGGGTGCCGTACGCACCGCATTAGAGATCAATGTTGATAAAAAACACCTGACGCAAAGTCAGCGTCAAGTACACGATAAACTGCGTCAAACTATATCATCGACGCTAAGTTAGAGCAAATGGTTCCACCGGAAAATGTCGGCACTGTCAACAAAATACTCGACGTGCCTTGGTTCTACGCGTAAACAACGATGATTTAATTTGCCCACACCACGACACTCCCGACCAAACGTCGACCGTGCCATGACATTGAGACCCGAATCGTCAAAATGGGTTCGCAGAAAAACCGTTCCGAATTCCTAAATAATCGGTTCCCGTAACATTTACCACCGATTTTCCACTATAGTTCGACACCCAACGATGCGGATTTTCAGCATTTTGTCGAAAAATGGCCGATTTTCCAGACCCAAGCAACCTTGCCGCCAGTAAAGAACGACAGGCTTCAGAGTTAGGCGGGATCGGGTTCAGGCTCGACATTTCCTGCCGAAAAATTGCGAGTTGTTGATCGCGATCATGGGTTGGATCGGGCCAAGTCGCAGCGAAACCGAGTGCTTGCAGTCCAGGGACACGCGACGCGAATCGACGATTCGGCACTGTGAAGTCTTGTGGACGATGGTCGAGTTGCTAACCTTCGTCGGTCGTCGGTGTTGCCAACCTGCCACCGGCGCCACCGCATTATTTCCACAGGTTGGCTTTCATCCCACGTTCCTGAAGCTCATTGGCTGCACCCTATCCTGCGCCCTGGCCGGACAATCCAACTCGAAGTTTTGCCACCCGTTCATTTGAACGATTGTTCATTCCCTTTTCTTGACGTCACCATAAAATCAAATTCAAATGACCACGATTTGAATGCGCTGGGAGCGTTAAAATTTTTGCAAGCTTGTTATCAATTTAATGCGAGTTTGTCCGAAAGTGGTTGCACGTCGCGAGTTGTGTTGTTCAGCAGCGCTCCTGCGCGAACAGAGACGAGTCTATCGTCGCGGCTCCTCGATTCGCCCGAAAGGCGAAATGCGATGAGTGCCAGATATCCTCTCAAACGGATTTGGGAATCAGTTTCAGGTTCCTCGGAACCGTGTCGACATGACTCACCGCTGGTTTTTGACTCTTGGCGAGAGAAGGGATGGGTTGGCGGAAGCGCCAGCTTTAAGTGACATTTTTTAAAATTCCCTGTCCGAAATCGGCTAATCCGTTCGTCGTAGTTACGTTATACCTGGCGGCAGCGGGGTTTTCGGAGATTGAGCTCGAATTCGCATGAGCTTCATGGCGAATTCTTGACAAGTCCCAGCCTGTGATCTCCAATGTTTGATCAAATGGTTTGAATCGAACTGGCCGCGAAGTCTTTTTTGTGATGAGGATAATTGATGCCTAAATACCTGTTGATTTACCGCGATTCAACTGAACCTCGCCCCCAACCCTCGCCGGAAGAAATGCAGGAATTTCTTGGGATGTGGGGAGGCTGGTTCGAAAAGTTTGCCGGAAAAATCGTCGACCCGGGTGACGGATTGCTTCCGACCGGTCGCATCCTGAAAGCCGATGGCGTGGTCGCTGATGGCCCCTACGTTGAAGCGAAGGAAATGATCGGCGGCTTTTCTGTCGTCCAAGCTGATTCGTACGACGAAGCGGTCGCTATCTCGCGCGAATGTCCGATCGCTCTGATGGGGGGTGCGATCGAACTGCGCGAGTTTGCTGGCTACACCTAAACGTGGTTTTGAGATGAATCCGATGCGGCGATGAACTCGACTTCGACTCTGGTCGAGCATTTTTTCAGACATGAATACGGTCGAATCGTGGCTGTACTTGCACGTAGCCTTGGTGTGCGCCGTCTGGAACTGATTGAGGACGTCGTTCAGTCGGCATTGTCACGTGCACTGGTCGCTTGGCCACGTTCAGGCGCTCCAGATGACCCATCAGGCTGGCTCTATCGCACCGCCAAGAACTTGGCGATCGATGCCCTGCGTCGGGAATCCACGGCAACCCGCCTGCTCTCGACGTCGGGGGCTGTTTCCAAGCCATCCTGCGATACGGCCGGCGATTCGATCAAATTCGATGAAGAAGTCGGCGACGAACCATTGCGGTTATTGTTTTTGTGCTGCCACCCGGCGATTCCTGCAGAGTCACGGGTGGCACTGGCACTTAAAACAGTCAGCGGCTTCAGCGCGCGTGAAATCGCCAAAGGTCTGTTGACGACAACCGCCAATGCTGAAAAACGAATTGCACGAGCCAAGGAACGATTGCGAGATAATTCACTGGAGCTGATCGAGCTCAGTAACCTGGAGGTTCACGATCGCCTCAATTCAGTATTGTCCACGATCTATTTGATCTTCAATGAAGGATTTGCGGCTTCGCACGGTCCGCAAGCAATCCGGCACGACCTGTGTGAAGAAGCGATCCGATTGGCGAGAATGATGGCGAATCATCCACTTTGCAATGCGCCGGAGACGTTTGCTTTGCTGGCCCTGTTTTTGTTTCATGCAGCTCGATTCGACAGTCGCCTGGACGCGCAAGGTTGTGTCGTGTTGTTGCCCGAACAGGATCGGTCTCAATGGAATTGGGAGCAAGTTCGCGAAGCCATGGATTGGATGCGACTCAGTGCCATCGGCGATCACTTGAGCCGCTATCATATTGAAACAGCCATCACCTGGGAGCACTGTCGCGCCTCCGATTTCGATTCCGTCGATTGGCGACAAGTTACCTGTTTGTATCAAATGCTTAACGATCGCTTTTCAACTCCAATGGTTCGACTCAACCACGCGATCGCCATGTCATATTCCGTAAACGTCAACCATGGATTGGAGAGACTTTTGGCCATCCCCGACGAAGACCGCCGCTGTCTGCGACCTTGGTGGGATTGCGCGATGGCTCAACTCCATCGTCGTGCAGAAAACCCGCAACAAGCGATGTCCCATTGGAAGGATGCCTTGGCATTGGCGACCTGTGATGCTCACAAGTCCTTTATCCTCAGCCAGATCGCAAGCGGGACAATCGAGTGATCGTGTGCATCGGAATTGTTTGACGCCGGACGTGCCCATCTCGCCATTCCCATATCGAGGGATCTCAACCATTTTGGAATTCTCGAAAATTGTGACGTAAAATTCATCGCCTCTCCAGAATTACCGTTAAATATTAGCGTTGCCGGTAAACATCAACGAGGTGGTGATCGTTGGCTCACTGTGTTCGAACGTGTCAGTTCGGATTCTGGTAAGGTTTAGTTGTTTCATCACCTTTGGATTCAGCGATCGGTCCAGCATCTTGTCGAATGATCGCTTGTGGGATACAGGACGAACCAACCGCTTCCGCACTTAATTCCAAAAAAGTTCGTCGATTGATTGGCACCGTGTCAGCTCCACTTCGCCATTGAAACCAAAAACAAATTCCTCTTAGCTCGGACTTCAAATATTCCTGAACCCAAATAATGCACAAGCAACCATGGTGCAACGGACGTGTTTGGGTGGCGGTCTGTTTTAGTTGTGGGTTGCTTCCCGCAGATCGACGCAAATCATTTCTTTTTCGTTGCGAACGTACAAGTGCCCGTTGGCAAACGCCGGATGGCACCACACATAGGCTCGTCCGCGAGTTTCACCCGTGGTATCCAGAAGTTTCATGGAATCCACAATCTCAAAGGACTCCGGAGACATGTTGACGATTGCCAATTCGCCCTGATCGGTAAACACAAAATAGCGATCTTCATGTTGCACGAACACGAGCGCCGCGAAACCTCGCTCTCGATCTTCCTTCCCCTCGACACCCAATAACGTTTCGTCGCGCCATTTAACCTGTTTGCTGGCGATATCGATGCACCGTACTTCACCGTTGCCAGCAACACCGATGAGATGTCCATCGATCACGACTGGGGTCGACATGATCGTATTCAAGTCATCTGCATGTTGTTTATCCTCTTCGGTCGACCAGATTTCCGACACGCGATGATTCTCGCCGATCTCCAACAAGATTGAACCGTGATAGAAATTGCCCACGAAGACGCGATTGCCAATGAGTCGTGGTGTCACAATTGAAACGGAGGGGCGTTGCGGGCTGGTTTTGGGGAATGCATGCGTCCACAGCTCTTTGCCCGTTGTGACATCCAGGCCGCAGATTGCCACGTCGTACCATACGATCAATTGTCGTTGGTCATGGGTTTCCATCAACACCGGTGGAGCGTAGCCGATTTCTTCGGCGGTCACTGCCGTCCATCGCTCCTCGCCCGTCATTTTATCCATGGCCACCACACCACTTCCCGGTCCGCCAACGGTACAGATGAGCAGGTCATCGACTACCAAGGGATGTGAGGCAAATCCCCACACCGGTGGTTTCGTATCGTAGGCTTCGGCGAGGTCTTTTTGCCAGTAGATTTCTCCGTTCTCTACATTCAAGCAGATTAGATTTCCCATCGTTCCCAACGAATAAACTCGATCCTCTTCGACCCAGGGTGTCGAGCGCGGGCCACCATCATAGGAGACGCGATAGAATGTCTCGTGATTGTGACTCCACAAGAGTTCGCCGGTCGCGGCATCCAGACACAGGACTCTTTCGGTTCCGGGGATGCCACGCAACTCCTTTTCCTCTTCGGTTTTTTCCCGTTTGATCCAGTCGGTCACAAAAACTCGTCCGTCGAAGACGGCCGGGCCTGAATACCCGCCATGAATTGGAATTCGCCACACGGGTTCCAGGCCGTTTTCCGGAAAGGACTTGATAATCCCGGTCTCGCGCCATACTCCATCGCCTTGCGGTCCCATCCAACGTGGCCAATCATGAGGTTGTGCATGAGCGATTGAGACCCAACTGATCGTTAGCGCAGGAACTGCAAGCAACAGCGCGCCCAGCAATCGCCGAACATTGAAGTGAGATGAAATCAACTGAACGCGGGAGTTAAAAACAGCCATGATTCACTTTCGCGAAGGGATAAAGAAATCTAAGAACAAAATGTTGTTGACGGCGCATCGCACATCAGGGGGAAAATCACGTGACCCAACGTCACTGGCCAAGTTATGACTTCGAACGACCGGGACTCGCCAATCCGTGATGATTGGACTCGGTCTACGTTACCGTACTCGGAGTTTTCCTGCTCAAATTTCAGTAGTTCGTTGCGTGAAAAGGGGGGCTGAACGACGCTAGATCTCGCCAATCATCTGTCTTGCCAGTTCCAATGCTTCGTCTTTGGTTCCAATTTGATCGTCCAATTGAGCTTGCCGAATTTTTTCCAGGATTTTTCCAAAGGCTGGTCCGAGAGGAAGTTGCAAAGCAATTAGATCCTCGCCAACCAGCAGCGGTGGCGGATCCAGCTCCGAATGGTCAAGTTGGAGTTTGTTCCGGCAGAATTCAATGCCCTGAAACCGTCGCGCACCCACGGACTCGATCGCCTCGCCGACTGACAAGGCATCGAGTGACCAAGGAGCGACGAGTAGCGGTTGAACTCTTGACCAGAGAACTCGATCGGCGTCAATCAATTGCGGAAAATGGGTAAACACCCAAACCGTCTTTTCAACTTCCTTGTTGGACCATTTGAAGTTTCGACAAATCGACTTGCAATGCGCGCCATCATCGATGTAGAACCACAACAGACAAGCCAGCGTGGCACAATGGTCGATCTCTTCAGGCAGTCGTTGGAGTGCCGCTTCACAACGAGCCAGTACGTCCGGTTCCGGCTGATTTTCCGAGTCCTGCGGTTCCGGGGTTGGAATGAGTTGAGAAAACAGGCGCGATGTGTGCAACCATCGAAAAGCGGAAGCACGTCGCGAAAGCGTGAGTATCTTTCGCAGTTCGGCACCGATTCGTTCCTTGCTGACGACGTGAATTTCACGGTTGCGCTGTTGGATTGCCTGAAGTGTGTTTGCCTCGATATCAAAATCAAAAGTTGCTGCAAATCGAACAGCGCGGAGCATCCGCAGTTTGTCCTCGGCAAATCGCTGACGGGGGTCACCAATCGCGCGCACCAGGCGACGCTCGATATCGCGTCGGCCCTCGACGTAATCGATGACCTGTTCGTCGGTTGGATTAAAAAACAGACCATTGATGGTGAAGTCGCGGCGCCGTGCGTCTTCAAGTGCATCGCTGAATGTAACCGTATCCGGATGGCGACCGTCACTATACACCCCATCGGAACGGAAGGTGGCAACTTCAATTTGCCCAGCCGACGTTGGACCTAAAACGGTGATGACCCCAAACGACGCCCCAATGCTGAGTGTACGGCGTTTTCCAAAAATGTCTCGAATCTGGTTGGGCAAGGCATTCGTCGCAACATCATAATCGCTGGGTTCCAATCCCATCAGTTGATCGCGAACGCACCCCCCCGCCCACAGCGCCTGGTACCCTGCTTGTTGCAAAGTTTTTACGACGTTGAGGGCAAAATCTCTTGATGTGAAAGGGGGCATCAGGGCTGTGTTTCTTTCGTAAGTTCTACGGCAATGCCTTGGTTGAACGAGCTGCCGCAGGGTTGGTTTTGGCGCGAAGACTTGGAACCAAATTCCGATCGAGTCGCGATTTAGAATCAAGGTTCGGTGGGTCCATTGAGCGGCGATGAGCAACAATGGACGCCAGAATTCATCTTATGCTACCCGAAATTACAGCGAAATTGTTGAAGTTCGCCAAAAACCACTTGAACAAATCCCTGTCTTTTCCTTATAACTGTCGCAGGTGGGAAAACCTGAGTCGTTGACCCGCCGAACGCTTTGGCCTCGTGGCGGAATTGGCAGACGCGCATGATTCAGGTTCATGTGCCTTTACAGGCGTGCTGGTTCGACTCCAGTCGAGGCCATTTTGAATTGAAATTTCGCCAGCGTGCACGTCTCCTGCGCACGCTGGCGAAATCAAATCCTGGCCATTTCCATTCGCGTCGGCAATTTCAAGCGGCCTAACAGATCACGTAGCGCCTGCGGACCAAAAAACGCAAAATTGGCGACGATCATAATGTAGCCAAATGTGATCATTCCCATCGACAGACCGATTCCGGCGTGCACCAGAATTGCCGTCCCAATCATGAGCGGTCGAGTCAGCTTCGGCCAAATCAGGTAAGCATAACTGACCTCCCAGAAGAGCGTATACAGCGAGATCGCATTCATCATCAATGGATAATGCACCATCCACGTCATGTCGATCGATTGATAGTCATAACTGGCGAACGACATCCAAATTGCATCACCACTCCACCAGGCAGGACCGAGCAGTTTGCCGGTCCCCGCAAAAAAGTAGATGATGCACAAGTGGACTTGTAACAGCCTCGTTGCGACGTTGGCCCAGGTGGAAATCTGTGGTTGAGCTGCCAGGCCTCGCCGACGCCGTATCCAACTGTCCAGTGACCAGCTTGCCCCGCACGGAGCCAGCGCAAGATACATTGTCAAATACGCGTTCATCTGGTCCAGGCCAAACAACGCCCCTGCGGCACGATTGGCGTAGGAGACGATAAACAGAAAGCTGAGAATGCCGGTGACTCGCGTCAATAATCCGAGGGTAAACATTACAAACACCAGCAGTGCGACTCCGTGAATCGTCCACAGCACCGTCGGCGAATCAAACCAGAAAAAATGACTCCAGCCAAACCAGGAATTGCCATGCAACGCCAAAGTGTACTCGCTGGGTAAAACACCCTGATCAGTAAAGAACGTCAAGAGTTCCTTGGACCAAACCAAGTGCGTGTAAATCAGCATCAGGCCGACCAGAATTCGCATCACACACAGCGTAAAACAATCGCGCTGCTCGAACCAAAATCGATTCCAGGATTCAATCAAGTTTGAAAAGTACGATTTGAACATGATCCGTTTGCGGGAAATCGTGGTTGAGATCGAATAATTGAATTCACTCGGAATCGTCTCGCAAAGTACTCCCCAGGTAGAATTCAAAATTCGAATTGAAATACAATGGGTCATCAAGGCGTTTACCTTGAATCACATCGATCATCGGTGCTAACTGCCGCTCACACAGATAAAGCTTGATTCGACGACCCTCATGGACTCGCAATAAATGCTGAGCGATCGCCTCAAGGAGTCGTTGCTGTTGTTTCCGGCTATATTCAATGAGTTCGAGTTCTCGCCGCAACTGCGCGTCCAACCAGTCGGCTCGCCCCGATTCGCCGTCATTGCGCAGCCGCTGCAGGTCTTCCTCAATCTGTTGAATTCGTCCCGTAAAATCTTCTTCGCTGGGTATCAGTGAGTTTTCAGCAAATACCGTTTCACTCAACATGAACCATCGATGATAAATCAGACGGGGCCAGTGTTTCCTGCGGTCCGGAAAAATCCCGTTGTATTCAGGGAACTCCCCAGGTTGCTCCGTTTCGGTTGAGTAGATTTCATAACGGACGAGATGAGATGGCCCCGGCTCGGGAGCAAAAAACCGATATCCGTGGTTTAGAAACAAGGCTTGCAGGTACGGACTGAACAGGCTCGAAAGGCGATTGAAGAGTTGGCTTGACGGTGGCGGATTCGACATCGGAGCAACGAACACCGCAAACAGATGAAACACGATCAGCAGACTGACGATCAACCGGGTCCTCGGCTGCCAACTCGGAACATCGTGGCAATCCCCACCAACCGAAGCAGGTTTGATCGGCTGCTCGGCAGCCTTTCGAACGTCAGAACGGGATTTGGATGGACTCATCGCTTGGTCATCTAAAAATAAAAAAACCTCGGTTGCCAAATGTTAACTTGGCGACAGAGGTTTTACCAGAATCGTTTCGATCGTCGTACCAATCTCGAGCTTGACGATCAAATCCGGCCGCGTGATCAGTTGACGGCAACCAGTTCCCGTTGTTGAGGTTTAAATTCGACGTGCTTTGCGTCGCCAGCCGATAATTTAATGGTTTTTGAAACACTTACGAGGCGATCATTTTCCATGTAGGTGATTTTGATTTGATAATTTGCCCAGCTCTGACCCGCTCGCAACTCCTTAGTGCTAAATTGTCGCACCTTACCTGTGGTCGTCATCGGCTGCCCGCAAAGTTCAACTTTTGCATCCTCCGGCACACTTAACGTTAATGAAGTAACAACTTCGCTAGCAACCACCGGTGGCGAAACGTGAACTCGTTGAACTTGTTGTACCGGCACCGTATAGGTCGGACGTTGTGCAACGTGAACGGTTATACGGTGACTATTGGACGAATATCCGTGATGAACTGGGTAATGACCGGCTGAACCGTAACCGGATGAACCGTAACCGGATGACCTGTGACCGACCGAACCGTAACCGGCTGACCTGTGACCGACCGAACCCCAAGAACCGCGACTTCCCAATGCTCCACCACGACTTCCATGGTGTCGAAATAATCCCCCTTTGAATAATCCGCCACGACTTCCATGATGTCCCAATGAACCACTACGGTTGCCCACCGAGCCGCCGCGCGATCCCCAAGAACCTCCACCAAAACTGCCCCAGCCAGCCTGCGTTTCGGCTGCTGTGGCTCCTATAAAGGCCAATACGGCCAGTGATCCAAAAAAACCATGGAACAATTTTTTGTTCATAATCCACAACCTTTCCTAGCTTAACGATGGCTTTGCTTTTGGAATGAAACCGTTCATTCCCAACTGATAGCAGCATATCAGTTAAGATGGGGAATACAAGTAGACTGTAGCAAAACCATAGATTTTTTGGGTTAGGCAGATCAAGTAGAGAAAATCAGGTTTTTGGCCTGAGAGATGTTCCAGCAAATCGAGACTCTTCGATCGAGAATGCACCTCAGAAAGTCGGGTTCTCAAAATTGAGTTAGCACGTTGTACGCGGCATGAACGCCCACCGCGACTCCAAACCCCCGGGCCAAAAAAACCGCACAAAAGAAGAGCCCTGCCAATGTTCGAATCGCAAAACTCGCGTAATCGAACGGGGCACCCGACGGATTTAACACATCATAGTGAAGCAAGGCAAAGAAAATGCTGGAAATCAACGAAACCAGCACGATCACAATCCATTTTCTCGACCCAAATAACCAGGTTCCGAAGCAGAGAACCGGCAACAGTGCGAGCAATCGGAAGACAAATTCTTCGTAGATTCCTGCACCCAGATACGACACCGTTTTCGACCACCATTCGATCGAATAGACTGCCGAGAAGTTCATCGACAACAACGAAACTGGCCCCGGATCCAGCAAGATCTTTTGTGCTTTGGCACACCAAAGCAGAATCATTCCCAAAAATATAGATTCGACCAGCATACCACCCAAAACCTGCGGCCGAATTTTCCAACGATCTCGCCGCAAATGATGCCATGCCAACAGTGACGCCATCGTCAATATTGGTAGCAAAATCAATTCACCCAAGCCAAAGCGTTGCATTTGGTATCGAAACATTTCGTCGACACCGTTACGCAACGCCCGGTCATGCAGCAAAAGAATCCCCAGTTCATAAACAATCAGCAGGGGCGCAACAAAGATCAGGCAAACAATCGGACGTTGTGTCTCGAAGTGGTAAGGGAACAAGGATTTTTCAAGTCTGGAATTGCTGATTCGATCCATCGTTATCAAAGGAATATTGGGACTGCGCCGCCAAACCAGTCTCCGACCGGCACTCGTTCCGAACTTGCGCTCGGGTTCCCTGGGTGACTCATTGAATGACAGTTCGACGGACACCGTGCATGACGTCAATTTGATTCGAACTTGTCAATCACAGGGACGGCCGTTGCATGCGAACACGCCATTTTCTTACCACCATCCTACTGGGTTTCACTCAAGCTCCCAATATCTGTTTTTTTCGATCGAGGCGCGGAAGGTTGCTCACCGCTGGTCGAAAGGTTGACACATGCTCGCAACAGGAAATCATGCCGGGTGGTTGATCAAGGCGCGATTCGAGCCGTTGCCGAATCGAGTGCGGCGTTCCGCAGGGAAGTTGCACCGTCAGATTTTCTCCATCCGATCAACTGCATTTCGACGCTGCGGCGTCCGTTGAATTCATTGATCACCGGGAGAAACACGATGTCGAAAGGCCCACTTTGCTGTTTCAATTCCTCGACCCAATCGCCGCGCCCAAAAGCCACACATCGCAACTTAACGCCGTGTTGGATGATCTTTGCGGCAAAGTGTAAATCAGTTTTGCCCATGCGGCGCAGATCGTCAAACTCAACTTCATTCGCGGCCAATAGCGGCCGGGGATTCGATTGCCCAAATGGAGCCAATTGTTGCAACTGATTCAACGTACTCATCGTGAGATAGCTCAACGGCACCTCGGCATCGATGTGCAATTCATGTTCGCGTTCGGTAATGGAATACTCTTCCGAAACGATCCGGCAAAACTCATCGCGAAACGAGTCGATGTTTGCCTCATTGATTCGAAGTCCGGCAGCAGCAGGATGGCCACCAAACGAAACCAGCAGGTCGCTGCAACGACCAATGGTCTGAAACAAATCAACGCCTAGTGCCGACCGCGCCGACCCCATGCCGGGTTTTGCCTTCATCGTATCCAACGAGATAATTACGGTTGGCCGACGAAACTGTTCGGCGATTCGACCCGCCACAATCCCGATGACCCCTGCGTGCCAACCGCGTCCTGCCAAGACGAGTGCTGGTTCGTGTTCCAACCGCTCATCCTTGATTTGCTGCCGCGCCGCTTTCAGAATCCCGCGCTCCAGACTTTCCCGACTGTCGTTCAGATGGTGGATATATTCGGCGAGGTCGGTGGCCCGTTGCTCCTGATCGACGGTTAGCAATTCAACCCCCAATCGGGCTTGCCCCAAACGTCCCGCCGCATTTAATCGCGGTGCCAGGCTGAATCCGATATCATCCGTATCCAGCGATTGCTTCCTGTCAAGCTGGGTCAGCTTTAATAGCTGTTGCACGCCAGGGACGGAATGCTGAATCAAGTTGACGAGGCCATGTTTTACCAGCACGCGATTTTCATCAAGCAACGGAACGACATCTGCGATCGTACCGATGGCTGCCAAACCAACGGCTGACATCAAAAACGATTTTAATCTTGCGCTGACGCGATCCGTTCCAGAGTACTGTTGGCACACCGCCCATGCCAATTTGAACGCGACCCCCGCGCCACTCAATCCCGTAAACGAATAGGGGTTTGCCGGATGCTGTGGATGGACGATCGCATCCGCCGGTGGCAATTCGTTGGACATCGAATGATGGTCGGTAATGACAACCGATATCCCCAGCGACTTCGCATGAGCCACTTGCCTGACACTGGAAATCCCACAATCGACGCTTACCAGGAGGGCCACGCCGTCATGATGAAGTTGATCGATCGCCTCGCAATTCAAGCCGTAGCCGTCACTCAGGCGATTGGGGACATAATAGATTGCGTTCGCGCCGAGTAATCCGAAACATCGCAACAGAATGGCCGTTCCAGTCATTCCATCAGCATCGTAATCGCCAAATACGCAGATTTTTTTTTGATCTTTGATAAACTTGACGATCAAACACGCGGCCGCCGCGACGTCGTGAAGTTCTTCAGGGGGTCGCAACGCCGTTAAGGGAGCCTCCAGAAACAACGGCACCGACTTAGGATCAATCCCCCGCGCAGCCAGAATCTGCGCCACGACTGGCGAGATTCCTGTATCCCGCTCCAATTGACGCAAGATCTCCCCATCATGGGTGCGATAAATCCATTTCGTTCGGTCCATCTTTGATCCTGGTCAAAAGAAAAAGGGACCTGTCCCCGTTTTCTACTTCTTCTTTTCGTTGTGAACGGTGTGGCGACGCAATCGCGGTGAATACTTTTTGAGCTTCAATTTTTCACCGCCTGGCTTTTTGCGAACGGCATAGTTGTAATCCCCTGTCTCTTCGCAAACCAAAAACATGGTCTCTAATTTTCTCTTGCCTTTTGCCATTGAGTTAATTCCTTATTCGATTCGCCGTGATTCGATGCGCCGCGAGACCGGTTGCCCAGGGCTTGATCAACAATTGCGCTCGAATCTTAACTGGGTATTGATGTGATTGAATGTAATTCTATTTGAAACGTTGTTTGGGTTAAGCGTGTAACGTGCAGGGGGCCGGTCAGATTTTGCCTGCCAACAGCTGGGCCAACATGCCGGGTCTGAAATTATGACGCAGACCTTGAAAATAGGCCTTTCCCGGTGAGTTCACCGGGGGTTCCATTTGCGCTCCTGAGTGCAACGCGAACCCATTAAAATAGCAAAATTACCCTGCCGTCGTAAAGCCCTAACGCTGGAGATATCGTTTTCCCCAGCTCAACAACGTTTCCGCCACGAATTCGAGATCTTCAGGTTGATCAGTCAACAGATGGTCCGCACCATCCAGCGTGATAAAGTTCTTGACGCCCCGGGCTGCATTAAACATTTTTAGCCCCCAATCGTAGGGGAGGGTTTTGTCGTCGGGCGAATGGTACATCAAAATCGGCACGCGCAATTCCGCCAATGCAGATTCGATGTCATGGGAGCGAAGATCATCCAACAACTGCTGTTTCAACACAAATTCTCGACCGCCAATGGTAAACTGGCCAGCACCTGAATTGACGATGTCCGGGTTGCTCGCTTCGAGAAATCCGGCCAGGCGTTGCGTCGAACTGGGCGAGGCGATCGTCACGAGCGCTTTCGCCGACTCAATTCGGTTGGCCGCCAACGTCATCGCCGTGCCACCCAGACTGTGCCCGATCAGTAGACTTGGTGGTTCATGATTCTGTCGCAAATACTCGACCGCAGACAACACATCGGCAATGTTGCTGGACAAGTTGGTTTCCGAGAAGTCCCCTTGACTATCGTTCAATCCGGTAAAATCAAACCGCAACACGGCGACGCCCGCCTCCGCCAACTTGCGGCTCAGTTTGACGATCGCTTTGAGATCTTTGCCGCAGGTAAAACAATGGGTGAAGATTGCATGGGCAATCGGGTGTTCGACGGGTCGTTCGAAGACGCCGATCAGAGTTTCGCCCCCCTGGTTTTTGAATTTGACTCGGGTGCTTTTGCGTTTCATGCGAGACTCATTCAAGCGTGTTAAACGATGGCGGACTTTTCGGCGCCGAATAACAATCCCATCAAATCACCGGTCCCGATCGCCTTGGTGTGGCAAAACGATTCTGCCGCCTTGAATCCAGCAGCCATCCCGGCGACGACGGCGGATTCCGAGACTCGGTGGAGCACTTCCGGCCGACCTCCAAATTGAGTTGCATAGCACTCAATCGCCGCAAGTTTCCGTGTCAGCGTCTCACCAATATCGACAAAGAATTCGTTTGCCGTCTGTTGCGGACGACCGAACCCGAAAGGGAGTCCAAAGTACAACTGCCGCAAGATGGTATGCGGAGGTGTTTCCGAGAATTGATCATCCCATTTGGTCAACCGCGAATAGAACACGGCGGCATCGGTGATCTGCATCGCCTGCCAATGATCGGGTGAAGCCAACGGCGTCTTGTCGCCAAACCCGATCACAACTCGCGGTCGATAGCGGCGAAATTCAGTCGCCAGCTTGACTCGAGCCTCAAAGGAATCAAACAATTTTCGGTTGGGCAAGTCCAAAATGATCCGCTTCGCAACGCCAAGGATTTTGGCGGCCTGCTCGGCTTCGCCAAGCCTGATTTCCGGTGACGGACAACCTGGTGTCGGCTCGCCATCGGTCAAATCGATGATGCCGACGCGGTATCCCTGGTCGACCAACTGCGCCAACGTGCCGCCACAAGTAATCTCAATGTCATCGGGATGCGCGCCGACGGCGATTACGTCCAGTTGTTCAGTGGATGGGTCCATTGTCTCTCCAGTATCTACCGATCAAACATCACTCGACCTGCAATCCATGCATCGACGACAGATGGAGGCCTCCCATCCACGATATAAAAATAACGGGTCGATCGCGTCGCAATTCCAGGTTGCAATGAAACAGGACCTGACCCAGTATGATTGATGACCCAGTATGCTTGAAACGGAACCGGTTTGTACCACTGTTTCACGCAAGTCATCTATCGGTCAAAATAATTGTCAACGGTCAACGACTTGAATGCCGCACGCGCGGCTTTTGGATTTTCAAAAAATTGGCCGACCAAATCTTTAGCATCCTGAGTCAAATGAACTTCCGTTGCATTGTTTCCCAATTGTTGGAGCAGGAGTCTGGCAACGGTTGCGGTTGCCGTCTTTTCGCCACGGAATGGCTTGCTCATCTCGGTATCCATGGCCCCAGGACAAAACGTCTGAATTTGAATCTTCCGCAACGACAATTCATGTTGCACGCTCTCGGCAAACGACGCAAGCGCTGCCTTAGTTGCACAATAGTTCCCGATCGCCGGAAAGGGGACATAACGATATTTGGAACCCACCAAGGCGATGGTTTCCAGTTGGGGGCAGCGATTGACCGCCCGCTGAATGAGACTGACCGGACCGAAAAAATTCGTCTCCCATTCGTCGCGTCTCTGGGCCTCAGAAAGCTGCAATGGGCTGCCAATGACACAAATTGCCGCGTTGCTGATCACTACCTGGCAGGTTGACACAGTGTCGACCGCTCGATCAATCGAATCCCGATCGGTCAAGTCCATCGTCAGCGGACGAAGGCGCGCCCTAACTTCTTCGTCCAGCGACTTTGACCATTCCAGCGCGTCGAGTTTTCGAGTCGTCGCCCACACCTCAGCAGCTCCCGATTCAAGTGACGCCTCGACGAGCGCGCGCCCTAACCCTCGGTTTCCGCCGGTGATCAGCAGTCGCTTCCCTCGAATGTTCTCACAGGTTGTCATTTCCATTCGACTCCAAATACTTCATTTCGCACGGCCGGAATCGTCTTGGCGATTCGTTGAAGCTGCACCCGTTTACAAATGCAGCTCGTTCGAGTAATCCGATGCAATCTTATCGAATACATTGATGAAAAACTGGACAATGCTTTGATCCCGCAACCACACGCTACGCCCGGAATTGCCATACGCGACCCCAAACGTGATTACAATCTCCTGTTCGTCAAAGATACAAAAGTTATAGGCCGGCAGGCCGACCGGCTTTTCCTTGAGCAAATGAGTTGTCCAAGTCGTCGCGCCGGCAATTTCCATCTGTCGGTCAATATACCTGGCATACGTCAATGAGTTTCCTTCTCCGAGCGTTATACGTTCCCCCTGATGCCTGTCTCGAGAGACCCATTCTGCAAGTCCATCGTACCAGATTTCCGCAAAACGGGAGGTTCTGACCAAAACCGGCTTTCCCTCGTTTAATGCAATCGTTCCATCGTCATTGAATCGGATGGGAGGTTCCTCTCGAATCTGCATCAGTCGGATACGGGATTGGCAACGATCTCTTGCTTCACAGAGACAGCTAAACAAATCGTCAATCGTCTCCAATCGTTTACCTTCAATCGAGTCCGCCTTCAACGTCTGAATATCGCCCCGCACCGCTTCCAGTTCATTGGAATACGATTCGACGTTGCGTACGACAAACCAACAAAACCAGCCGAAGAACCCCGCGTTGGCAAACAGGTAGCTGGCGAGGGCGAGGTCCGCATTGACTCCGACCAACTTCAGTATCCCGTAAGTGACCGCCAAAATGGCCTCCACCAGGGTAAATGTTAGGATCTTCGCCGTCGTCAGTTTCGATTGCGAGCTATTCGGGTTACTCATGATACAACTAGCCTAAGAAATGGGGACAGGTCCAATAAGCCGGAACGGCCCTTCGAGTGCTTCGCACTTATTGGACCAGTCCCCATTTCCATCAGTCCCCATTTCCACGGTCCCCAGTTCCTCACTCGCGCACCAGGTATTTGGTCAACAGGGTCTCGATCGAAAAACAGTATTTTGCCGTATGACGACCGCTGGTGACGACGGGATCGAGCGCGGCGGCACCGACCATCGAGGCGACACCCTGCAAAAAAATAACCGCATCCTCAAAAGATTCAAGGGGACACAACTCAGCCTGATCCCCCGATTCAAGCAAATATTGCTCCGCCTGCTCCGGGCTACCGAAGAGTGCAATCGCCGACAAATATTCGCCGTCCTCAGCAACGCCATCAATCGTCACAAATCCAGCGTCCGTCGCCAATGCGAAGACCGGATAATTCCAAGGAGACAGATCGGGGCGCAGCTCGCGCAATACCTCCTCGACCGTAAATAACTTGCCCGAGGATGATTCGGGATTCTGTGGATTGGCATCCAACAGCAATCGGGTAACGGGATACTGCAAGCCGCGCAGCAACCACCCCAGTTCTCGCGCGTTGTGAAGTGCTTTCGGCGCGCTCAATACATCAAACGTCGCAATAAACAAAACGGCTGCGGCGCTTTCGGAAAAAACCAATAAGCTCTGTTCCGGTTCGCCAGCCGCATTGTCGGACACCGAAACGAAACCCCCGGTGATCGGAATGATGTATAGCGGAAACCGCCAAGTATCTGACATGTGAATTTACAAGTGGCGTCAATCATTGGAAAAGTGTCGAGCAATACCAGTCGCTCATTTTAGGTCAAAATTCCAACTCTTTTCAATGTATAGCAAGGTGAGGTTGCGTCCTGCGGTTGGCCACAAATCGTGAGTTTCCCGCGTTTCCTCTCCCGTTACAATTCCTACAAATGTTGTAGTTTATATCATTCGATGGAAACACGGGCTATAAAATTTTGCTGATTGTTGACCGGAACTACTCGTTTTTTGAACGTTTCCCTATAGAATGAGCGCGTGTGTTTATCGGTTTCTTGCTCAAAATGAATTGAGATGCCATGCACGTATGCATGTTCACCGACAGCTTTCTACCGTACTGTTCCGGGGTCACGTTTTCGGTTCTCAATCAAGCCATTGAGTTATCCAATCGTGGCCATCGCGTCTCGATCTTTCGGCCGAATCCTGGGCGATTGCGAACTGACGAGAACATCGTTCTTCCGAATTCGGTTCGCCTGTACGATGTTCCGTTTGCCGTTTCGGTCAACAAAGTCCCCAAGCTGCGCATCACGCTCCCCTCATTGGTCTCCTCGTTTTTCCGAGTGCGCAAACTCAAGCCGGATGTCGTGCACCTCAGCACCGAATGGGGTTGTGGCTGGGAAGGGTTGATTGCTTCCAAGCTGCTAAGACTCCCCACGGTCGGAACGTTTCATACGTTCTTTGCCGATCCTGGCTACCTGAAGTCATTTGGCCTCCCCCGATTTCAATTGATCCAGTCGATCATGTGGCGCTATTCCGTCTTCTTTTACAACTCGTGCAAAACGGTGACGAGCCCTTCAAACGCTGTCAAACAGTCGCTGCTCGACCATGGCTTCAAATGGGATCCGATTGTCATTCCCAATGGGATCGAGCAACCACCGCGCGTCGAGTTCAGGCATCTCCGAAAACGTCGCCGTGAACTGGGGATCACTGGCCCCTCGTTCATCTACTTTGGTCGTATCTCTCCCGAAAAGTCGCTGGATATTCTGGTGCGGGCGTTTGCCAAGGTCGTAAAACGTCGCCGTCGAGCAAAACTGATTATCGTCGGCAACGGCCCCAGCGAAGAAGGGTTGCGCGTTCTCTCGCGCGAGCTTGGAATCGAACACTCGCTGATCTTTCTCGGATACGTACCGCATGAACAATTGATCCAGCAAAATATTCCTCTGCTCGCCGATACCTTTGTCACCTCCAGTAAAACCGAAAACCAGCCGATGAGCATCCTGGAAGCGATGTCGTTCGGACTCCCCATCGTGGGCCCCGCCGCCAAGGGAATCCCGGAACTCGTCACGCATGAACGCAATGGATTGCTCTTCGAAACCGACAACATCGATGACATGGCCAATCAGATGATCGCGATGGCCAACCGTCCAAAAATGCGGTTGCGAATGGGTCGAGCTGCCTTGGCCACCGCGTCGAACTTCATGATGAATCGCGTCGTCGACCGGCTGGAGCAGGTTTACGTGCAAGCCATCACGCGTAAAAAAGGTGCACCCCCTCCCGACACGCCGACCCCCCACGAAGCGAGTGCCGCCTGATCCAGCACCCGGGCTGGAAATTGTCAAATATATTGTTACAACCAGCGATTCATCAACGCTAAAGTTTCGTGGGTTGGCTCAATGTCAGATTCGCTCTCGCTGGATAAATCAAAAATCAAGATCGTACTGCTGGAAGGAATCCATCAATCCGCGGTCGACACGCTACACGGCCACGGCTATACCGAGATTCATCCGTTTGACAAATGCTTGCCGGAGTCGGAGTTTCAGGCAATGTTGGCCGAGGCCCGTATCGTGGGACTCCGCTCCCGGACCCAACTCACACGGCACCTTCTCGATCAGGCTCCGAAACTCATCGCGATCGGCTGCTTTTGTATCGGCACGGATCAAGTCGATCTGGGCGCAGCGATGCAACTTGGCATTCCGGTGTTTAATGCACCGTTTTCGAATACACGCAGTGTTGCAGAACTGGTCCTCGCTGAAGCCATTTTGTTGATTCGCCGTGTCCCCCAGAAAAATGCGCTCGCCCATCGCGGGGTCTGGCAAAAGTCGGTCGACGATGCCCACGAAATTCGGGGAAAACGAATCGGGATCATCGGTTACGGAAACATCGGCTCACAGGTCAGCGTGTTGGCAGAATCGATCGGCATGGAGGTGGTGTTCCACGATGTCGTCACCCGTCTCCCCCTGGGAAATGCCCAACAAGTCACCTCGGACCTGTTATTGGAGTCGTCGGACGTCGTCACGATCCACGTGCCCAAGTCGAGCGATACCGAAAACCTGATTGGTCAGCGAGAGCTATCTCGCATGAAACGACATGCGGTGTTAATCAATGCGTCGCGTGGGAATGTCGTTGACCTGCAAGCTCTGGCAACCGCATTGCAACAGAAAGATCTCGCCGGCGCTGCCATCGATGTCTTTCCGGTTGAGCCCAAATCGGCGGGCGAGCCGTTCGAGTCCCCTTTGCGTGGCCTCGACAACGTGATATTGACACCGCATATCGGTGGCAGCACGATCGAGGCGCAATACAATATCGGAATCGAGGTCGCGGACAAACTCGCCAGATACAGTGATACCGGCGCGACACTTGGCGCCGTCAACTTTCCACAAGTCGCCCTGCCTGAGCAAGCGGGGCGTCATCGGCTGTTACACATTCATCGTAATCAGCCGGGGATTCTTACTGCGATCAACCGCGTCTTTTCCAGTCATCAGATCAATATTGCCGGTCAATTCCTGCAGACGAATTCGGATGTCGGCTACGTGATCTTTGATATCGACGGTGATTACAGCGAGTTCGCGTTAACTCAGCTCAAACAGATCCCGGGGACGATCCGCTGCCGAGTCTTGTACTAAAGGGAGTGTGTCATCATGACACGCGTGACAGACGAGTGTTTTTGCGCCAGCAGATTATTGGATCGGCACAAACGGTGTCGTATATGTCCCGACGTGAAATCGATATGAACGACGAAATCAATAATCCGAAAGTTCAATATCGATTGTCTGGCCTCCGGAAATGACGTCGAACCGCAGCGGACTGGTTTGAATGTCGAGAAATTTAAAATCAAATCGAACATCGATGGGGTTAATTTCTCCTTCGCCGTCTTGCTCACGAGCAGACTCCGAAGCTTTCACATCGATCAGGTACACACGTACCTTACCAGCAGCAACACCTGGTTTTTGTGGTTGACGTCCAGCCGCACTGTACGTTTGTTTATAGTTCCCATCGGCATCGGTCAGCCCAGTCGAAATCCGACCTTTTCCTCCAAATTCGGCATCGGGCACAAAAATAACTTGCACGCCATCGAGCGGCTCCCCATCAAGTGTTAATTTTCCACTGACTTCCGTCAATTTTGGGCCTCCTGCACAACCGACAAGCAGGCTAACGATAGATGCATAAACTAAATAAAACGAAAAGCGTGGGAACGGCATTGCAGATCTCTTATATAAGGAATCCCTCGGTAGTAAACCGATTCGTGAATCGAGTGTCGGATCGATGAGTGACTCAGACAGCTTGCTGCAAAGCGAACCCGACTAAAACGCAGCGTACATCTCTTGATAAAAAAACAACAGGCAGCTTAGGCGCTGCCTGTTTTGTTAATCAGAAATAAAAATTCAAACATTCCACGGTGAGACCACCAATCTGATCGTTCCAGGCATAAACCTAAACGCAGCGACTAAAAAACAATGATTCTAGTTATAATCGCCGAAAACGATTTCACCATTTTTCCGCGTGCTCAATGCTTGATAGGTGGCAAAATCAATCAGGTCGGAGATAAACTTTACCGAGCCGTCGCCGAACGCGAAATTAGCGCCAGCAGGATGGCCACTTCCAAAAGCGGACAATCGGGCGTCGACAAACGAATACGACGCTGTTGCATCTGGTGGTGTTTGGTAATTCAATGGATATCGAGTACTCCCCAAAACCTGAGCGGTTCCGTTAAATCCTCCGAACCAACCCCATGCACCAAAACCACGAATTGGAAAACGAGCATGTGATGGTACCAAAATCTGGTCGAAATTTAGGTCGACATGATATCTCTCACCGAACAAAAAGGTTTGTGTCGTTCCATCGCGAAATGATGCAAGTCTCGCGGCTTTATCTTGGGGTGTCAGGAAATTTTGCCAAGGAAATGGTTGTGCGCCTGGACCGGTCATGTAGAACGCACCATCGGATCGCATCAAAGCGTCGCCAGGATACGTGGAAAACGTTCCTCCATTACCCAGGTAGCTTCCGATTCCGAACCAACCTCGTGAATAACCGATGTTGCTAAAGTTGTGATTGAAAGGGGCCGTAATATCCTCATCGGAAGGACACTGAAACGATGGAACAATCGCTGCTGAAATCGCTCCGTCATCCATAACGCCAGTGTCTGGATTGATCGAATTGGTTTTCTGGGCATTTGCTGACTTCGTAAAATTCCATCTCTTGTAGATATTGTCCTGCTCCATTTGAGGGAGAATCTGAGTGAATAACGTCGTTCCGTAAAACCGAAGTGTATACGGAGTCGAGCTGCTTGTAGAATCATACTTAGACAACCAAAGTCCATCTGGCAGGCGTTTGAACGATGATTCATAATTCATCGATGCAATTGCCAATTGACGGATATTGTTTGCACAAGTCGTTCGGCGCGCTGCTTCGCGAACTTGTTGCACCGCCGGCATTAGCATTGCCATCAAGACACCGATGATCGCGATTACGACCAATAACTCAATTAACGTAAAACCAGTCCTGCGATTGTGAACGGTCATTTGGACACTCCTAAAGATTCTCGATTCGATTTAAAACTCGACGCCCGATTCCATGGTTCGTTGTGCGAGCGGGGTCACGGAGAGGGGGAAATAAGAAATAATTGCAGCCAGGAAATCAGGGACGGCTAACGCCAGCCAAGTCGGAACTTGCACAGTTGCGGGCTGCGGATTGCGGGTCCCCTATTTCGATCACGCATTGGAACACTCAAAGGATACGAAAATGCCCTCGAAGATGCAAGTATTTACGTGTGTTTTTCCAGTTAAGTTTTGATGAGGAATTCCACTTCAATCCCCCCGGTCGACGATCTGATGGACGAATTGCGCGAGCCTGCAAATTGGGGTCTGGTATCCAAAGTGCAATGCACCCGCAGGGCCGTCCGAGAAAAATGGGGTCTGGTATCCAAAGTGCGAAGCACCCGCAGGGTCGTCCCGGCTTTGGGTACCTGACCCCATTTTTCTCCCCCCTACCGCTGGAACTTTTCCGGTATGGCAAACCATGAGGTCTCCCACTCAAGATTGATTTCAATCGACTCTCGCGTCAAAGTGTAAACCAATTTCCGATTCGCGGCCGATTGTTGCCGAAATGGAAACTGAACCCCAGCAAACTCGCCGGATAACGGTCTCCAGTCAGAATCCTTGACCAGAACTTCGATCGGTTCAACGTCGGTCGGCTGTTCCGTCTGCATCCGTCGGATCAAATACGTCTCCGGGTCGAAAAACCGCTTGATCGGTGTTCCCCCGGTCGGTTCGAATAAAACGACGAAACAATTTCGATCCTCGATGGTCTGCCGGCCCGTCAATGTAATCCGCCCGTCATAGCTCCCGTCAAGCCAACTCAACGCTGGAACAATTTTGGCGTTCTGATTGATGGCGGCAATCTTTTCAGACCCTTCCAGCAGCCGATCGAGGCTGGGGCTGGTCTCCCAGACCGTTTCCCCATCAAACCCCTGACGAATTTCCAGTTCATCCGATTTGAGAACTAACAGGTATTTGCCCTCGGCCTGGATCAGCTCGACCTGCAACACGGATTCACTTCCCGCGAACTCGAGCTTCCCCGTCGTCCGGGCCGATGTGATCTGTTCCAGCTTGGCCCGATCCCCCAACGATCTCAGATGTTCGCCAAGGATCCGCTCGGCCGATGAATCGAGTTGTGAAACGACGTATTGCCCATGCATGGCATGCAGGCTCAGCCAAGTGATGATCCATATCAGACACCGGGTCATTGGGTGTTGGAAAATTGGGGTCTGGTTCCAAAAGTGCGAAGCACCCGCAGGGCCGTTCCGGCTTTGGGTACCTGACCCCATTTTTCTCCCTCCTTTCACGACGTCCGGGCCAGCCAAACAACGAATACGGCCAAGCCAGCGAACAGAAACAACGCGATGGCAAGGATCAAGTAGACCCAAATCAGGTTACTGCGACGCTTGCGGAGCCGCGGTTGAATATTTGGAAATGGCGATGTGGTCGACTCGACAACCGAAACATTGGCTGGCGGCAGCTGACCGATCTTCCCTTGCAACGGAGGGGGTGATGGCTTGCTGGCGAGATTGACTCCTGCGCGATTCGTTCCGTCGCTCCGCGCGATGTCGGAACGATCCGGCGGAAGGGTGTTCAATTGGGAGGCGCTTGCCTGCTGAATCCGTAGCAGCCGTCGATCGTAAGCCTGTCGAGTTGCCGGATCGACCAAGCAGACTTTGGCTTCCGCAATTTGATTCAGCAGCGCCTGAGTCAACTGACCCCGTGAGCCGGTCTGGTGCATTCGGACTCGAGCCATTTGAGCATCAGCAGCCTCGGCGATGATCGTTGAATTCGTTTCGAATCGGTTCAGCCCCAACAACCGGTAGTGATCGATGTTTCCGCCGGCATCGACAATGCCCAACCACCGTTCATACGGATCGAACGGTTCGGTGCGGCCAGTTTTCGCGTTTTTGCCCGACGACGGGGAATCTGAACTACCCATGGATTCCGATTTTACCACGTGAAGCTTTCGTCCTGAAGGGACCCTAACAAATCATTGTTCCTCGTCATAATCAGCCGGTGAATTATCGTCCCGACCAGGTGATTTTTCGTCCCGGAGGGACAACAACAAACCAGCCCAGGGCAAAGCGAAGCGCCGCCCTGGGTTACGTGCACGAACGAAACCGAAGCCCTGAAAGGGCGACACAATCTTCTTGATCTCGTCCACCAACGTCGGGTACGTCGGGTTTGTTTCGCCCTTTCAGGGCTTGGGTTTGTGGCGTCTTGGTAACCCGGGGCGGCGCTTCGTCCGCATTCTGCGGACTACGCTCTTCCCCGGGCTGATTTGTTGCGCCCTTTCAGGGCTTGGGTAATCGCCCTGAACGACTCGTGGTTACGGGTTTTTCGTCCTGAAGGGACCGTAACAAACCAGCCCAGGGCCAAGCGAAGCGCCGCCCTGGGTTAGGGGTCCACGCCGAAACCGAAGCCCTGAAAGGGCGACACAATGTCAATCCCCAACGTATCAATCTCAATCCCATTCCCATCGGCATAAATTCCCAAACACGTCGTTTTCAATCCCAAACGTACCGTTCGTCAAATTCAATGCCATGCCGTTTGAACAACACCCGAAGTTCGTCCTGGAACGTCATTCGACGATGGTGGTCGGCTTGGTTTTCGATGTACTTAATGACTTCAGGGACAATGGAAGGGCTGACGGAAAATCCTGCGTATCCGGCTTGCCACGAGAATCTTTGGTTGTGGGTACCTTCCTCGGTCTTCATCCACTTGGAACTCCCCTTCTTGACCTCTTCCACAATCTTCTTGAGGGCGTGGTTCTTCGACAGCGAAAACAAGGCGTGAACATGATCTTCCACACCGCCGATGAGCAAAGCCGGGCTTTCCCATTGTTTGAAGATACCCATCTGATAGGCCCAGAGGTGTTCGCGGACATCTTCGGAAATCCAAGGCTTCCGGTGTTTCGTGCTGTAAACGAGATGGATGAGGTTCTTTACCAAGGATTGCGACATTGTCGGGTGCCTCCGGTTTGTTTCGCCCTTTCAGGGCTTGTGTTTGTGGCGTCTTGGTAACCCGGGGCGGCGCTTTGCGGCTTGCGCCGCGGCGCTCTTCCCCGGGCTGATTTGTTTCGCCCTTTCAGGGCTTGGGTAATCGCCCTCAACGATTCGTGGTTACGGGTTTTTCGTCCTGAAGGGACCGTAACAAACCAGCCCAGGGCAAAGCGAAGCGCCGCCCTGGGTTAGGGGTGCGAACGAAACCGAAGCCCTGAAAGGGCGACACAATCTTCTTGACCTCGTCCACCAACGTCGGGTTTGTTTCGCCCTTTCAGGGCTTGTGTTTGCGGCGTCTTGGTAACCCGGGGCGGCGCTTGGTCCGCATTCTGCGGACTACGCTCTTCCCCGGGCTGATTTGTTTCGCCCTTTCAGGGCTTGGGTAATCGCCCTCAACGATTCGTGGTTACGGGTTTTTCGGCCCGAAGGGACAACAACAAACCAGCCCAGGGCAAAGCGAAGCGCCGCCCTGGGTTAGGCGTCCACGCCGAAACCGAAGCCCTGAAAGGGCGATACCATGTCGTTCGTCCCGAAAGGGATTTTAACAAATCATTGTTCCTCGCCATAATCGCCCGGTGAATTTTCGTCCCGACCCGGCGATTTTTCGGCCCGAAGGGACAACAACAAACCAGCCCAGGGCAAAGCGAAGCGCCGCCCTGGGTTAGGGGTGCGAACGAAACCGAAGCCCTGAAAGGGCGCCACTATTGCTGGAATCGACCCGTTCCGGAACCGCTGAATCCAGGAACGTTCTCGTTTGTGTTGCCAAAATTGTTCGGTGAACTACCGCGATTTGGCGCGTAGGTTCCTCCGCTCGGTGGAAGTGAGGGAGGGAGCTGCGAGGGGGATTGGCCACCCAAGTTGCTCGTGCTTCCTGCGGTTACATTCGAAGGGCGGTCCCAGCTTTGGGGATTCATGGTGCCACTTCCTCCTTGGAACGACGGGGCTTGACTCGAGTCGGGGAGCTGGTTGCCGAAACCGGGCTGCAGGGAACCGTCAAACCTCTGTGGCGGATTGGAGAAGATCGGATCATTGCGAGCTTCTCGCAATTCAGGGAAAGACTCAAGGCGAGTCGGATTTGATTTGATCAACATACTCACAAAGCGATTGGGGGGTTGGCCAAATGGAGCAACCACACTCGCGTATTCTGCGGTCGACTGGTTGTAGGCCTTGACGGCATCGAGAAAACTCCCATGAATGTCGCGACTTAACCGGATCGCCTCGACGGGAGTTGCGAGCGATGTTTCCCCCTGGTTGTAGGCACGAATCGTCTGATTTACCGATTGCTGGGCAACTTGACAAGCTCGTGCATGGGCATGGATCATCGCGTGCTCCTTGGGGAGACGTTCATTGATCAATCGAGTTTGGCGTGGCATCGGTTGACGAGCTTGATAGTGTTCAAAATTGGTCCGATACTCACCGAGCAGCGGCATATCCGCAGGAAGCGGCGGCAGGCCACGGGAATTTTCCGGTAGGTACCTGCTCAAATTCCCAGACGATTTTTGGAAATTCAATTTGGCCTGCATCGTGCGATTTTCAGCATTGATCGACAAGGCTTGAAACAACAGCTCATCGGTTTGCGTGGTTGGCGATCGCAGTCGCCCAAGCCAACTCTGCTCCTGCTCCGCAAGGCGAACCCTCACATAGTCACAATACGTCTGCCAATAGGCATCGACAACCGCGTTGCGGTAGCCGGGCTGCGATTGAGCAACGGCATCGACAAGGGTGATCGGGTCGCCGGGTAATGTGTCCTGGATCAGGTTGATGTCGAACGATTTTAACAGTTCTGTTGCAAGCTGTTGCAGTGTCGCTGGTTCGCTTAGGAATCCGGCAGGTTGAACCATTGAGTCCGATCTCAATAAGCCGCGATCAAAAACGGACTGGTTCCCTGAAGGAGTTTCGTTGGTCGAACGATACTCCTCATCGAGTCCTTCGGATTCATTTTGTTGCCGTCCGAATTCACCCTTTGTGATTAAGGGAGATTCCTCTTCATAAAACCTGTGGTTTTGGTACGCCGGTTGAATTTCTTGCCCGTCATTCGACTGGTTTCTCGTTGACCTCAGATCATTGTTACCAAAATTCCGTTGTCCAGGACTGTCTTGTCCTTGCCAATCCTGGTTGCTGGGTGTGTATTTGGGTGTGTATTGTGGGGTGCGTGTTTCTGGATCTCCTGAGTATGCGGGAATCAGCGAACCGGTCTGTGATTCGTCCTGATACTCCCGCTTTGAATTGAGTTGTGGTGTCAACGGCGGCACGATCGGTCTGAATTCCGACGGGGGTGTTTGTGCCAACGCCGATTGAACCGAGAACGCACTGAAAACGATCTGCGTAAAGAATCCAATACCAGCTAGAAACAACCAATACCGCCGCGTGATTAAGATGGTCTGCATCCTTGCACCTCCATTTTCGCCAAGTGTGATTCGCCAACTGTCAATGGCTAAGGCATGTCCGTTGCCATTGCGTGTCAAAATTGTGGGAGTTCGATTCGCAATCGCGGGAAGCGAGCGAAGAGAAATCTGTATCCTGCGACCATCAATGTGCAATGAAGTCCGCATCCAGTCAATGTGAGAATTAATTGCCGATTCGAATTCCTGAATGTGGAACGAAACAATGCCAGCATTGTTTGAGTTTAAATCGCAAGCAACATGAGTGACAATTTATTCCAATTTGAACCCTGGGCACGACTCATTTGACGAATTCTGGCCTTGGACACGCCAAAATCAGCCAATTTTCCGCCGGTGTGCCGTTAACGTTGTGTCGATCTTCCCGTTTCGATCGTTCCCAAAATAGTTGCCTGGATCAATAGAAACCGATAGCATTAACGTTAGACGTTAGATGGGCAAGTGACGCTTACTTCCTTTTGAGTAGAAATGTTGATGTCGATTTCTCCACGATTAAATTTATCAATCAAGTTTTCAAGACTTCTGAAATCTGTTGTACCTCATCGACTGGCGATATCAGGTTGCGTTGTGATGGGATTGGCAGCCTTGATTTCGATTCTTCCAAGCACGCTCATGGCGCAACGACCGCAGGTCGTTGACGAACTTTTGATCGAGCGCTGGGATCGGAATAGTGCCAATCGGAATTTTCAGTTTGAGTTAACCGTCGACAATGATGAATTGTCCGCCATGATTGCGCATGCATGGGTGCTGAACAGGATGAATCATTCCGATTACACGGCCGCGTCCAAGGCGTGCGATGAATTGGTCGCCAATTACACGTTGCTGTTGGATGCCTGGTATTGTAAGGCCTGGCTCGACATGAGGAAAGGAAATTTTGATTCCGGGCTCTTGGCGCTCCAAGCCTACCGAAAGCAATTGGATGCCGCTGGTTTGGATGGCGTGGACCGGGCGGTTCATTTGCGGCGCATGGGTCGATTGAGCGGATTTGTTGAAGGGCCGGGTCATGCCAACGCGACGCCCGACATTTTTCAGCAGACGCTCGATATTTTGCTGAAGGACTTGGATGAGGCTGAGAACGAGTTGTTCACCGATCAGTTTCATGCTGCGGTCGATACCTATATGGCATTCGTTGATACGACCGAAGATACCGCTCAACAGGCAATTGCTGACGCCATGCAACAACAACAAGTCGACTTGGCTAACTTGCAGCAGGAGTCGGCGACATTGCAAGCCGCTAGTGCTTCGATTGAACAATCGGCAGAGCAAGTTCGCAACCAGGTGGAACGGGAGCTGAGCGAGCTTAGCAAGCGGTTGCCACCGTTAGATAGTGCCATTTTTGAATTGAACTCCAGATTGAATGATTTGAGGTTGAGATTAAGCATCCTGAACCGCGACTTGATTTTTTTTCAGGATTTGGCGTTTCATGAGGAGGATCCGATATTAAGACAAATTCACTTGAATCGCGCTGCGAACGTCAGCATCATGATGGGTCAGGTGCAATCCCAGGGATTCTCTTTGCGCGGAGAGCTTAACAATGTTTTCGCGGAGCGAGACGCCGTCGCTGCCGAAATTGCTCGCACACAGTCGACTGGCAATCAACAGCTTGGTCAACTGAATCGCCAAAGGGTCAATGTCAACAAACAGCAACGGCGAAATGAGGTGGTCACGACAAGGACTTCAAAGCCTCCCAAACTTAATCCGGCAGAATTGACATCCTTGAAAAACCGCACTCGCTTTATTGGCACCTACGATCCGTTTCCAATCGAGGCATTGAAACAATCCGTGCTCGAATTCTTCGAATAGGAAATCGAACTTAAAACTCCTGGAGGAGCGAACGTAGTAACGAGAGGGGGAGCCCGACGATGTTTGATTCTTCGCCCTGCTCAACGTGAAGCCAGTCCCAACCGTCTTGATAACCGAAGGCACCTGCTTTACCCATCCATTGCTCGGTGTCCAAATATTGTTGGATTTGCGACTCTTCAAGCTTGTCCATCCGCAATCGGGTGGAGGCGAATCCAACGATTTCTTTCTGCGCCTGGTTGCGCAGGCAAATCCCGGTGTGGACTAAATGCACGCGCCCATTGAGTTTACACAACATGCGATGTGCGTCCTCACGGTCAAGCGGTTTGCCAAGGACTTGCCGATCGATTTCGGCAACAGTGTCGGCAGCCAGGACGATCCAACGACCGGCATCGCTCGTTAGTTTTGCAGCGACATTTCGCGCTTTGGCTTGAGCCAATTGCTGAACAAACTGGACAGGAGAATCTTGGCTCGGTGCACATGTCGCTTCGGCAAAATCATCGGGAACCATCACCTCAAAGCGATAACCCGCTTGGTTGAGTAATGCTCGACGTCGAGGGGATTGGCTGGCCAAAATGAGTCGGTGGTCACTCGGCAGGGCGCTGTCGATTTGATGATTCATTGGACATTAACCGCGAGGTTAAACGGATGGACCCGCTTGCGGTTTTCGCCGCGACTCATCGAAATTCGCGCCAGCATTTTTGGATGGGTCATGGAACCAGCGCTCCCGAGAATTCGCACAAATTCGCATTGACGACCTGTTCGGGGCAACTCCAAACCAGAAAAAACAGCGCTTCACGGCACCATCTGCCGACGGGATGTCCAGCGACATAGCCTGCACCTTTTGCGGCTGATAACGCTGCCTGGGTACTTCTAAGGGCCAGACTATTCGCCATTGATCGTAACTCTGCGGCATCCATCGAACGGTGTGCATTGGATTCCCCGCCTTCCATCGAACTCGATTCGTGCATTCCCGCGAGATCGAGTAACCCATCGCGAGCGGACTGCCACTGCTCGACAAAGCTTGATGCGATCGCCTCGAGGTGCGGTCGTTTGGCGGACTCGGCGATCAGGAAATCGATTGCGGCGCGCGCCAATCCCAGCGCTAGTGCCGACGTTTGCAAACCTCCGGTACTCCCCCCGGCTCCGGTCCGCATGACATCGCGAGCCGGGCCGGCAATCAGGAATCGTCGATGGACGACAACGTCTTCAAACCAGACCTCCCCGGTTTGGCTCGCGGATAGTGCCATGAGTTCGTTGGGAGAGTGAGCCTCGACACCAGGTAGTCGAGCATCGACCGCCAGCAACACTTGTTGGTCATCGGGAAGCGTCGCACCTACGACCAGCCAATCTGCGGCACGCCCGCCGGTGACCCATGGCGAATATCCCTGCAACCACAAATTGTCACCGGACGGGTTGGCGCGGAGAACGGGCTTGTCGAGATGTTGGCGACTGGTGGTGAGGTGGGAGATGCCTACCGTCGCAAAAATCTCGCCACGGTTTAACTTCGGCAAAAGCTGTTTTTTCAAAGGCTCGTTTTCAGAATCTTCGATTCTCCTGGAAGCTCCCTGGCGTTGCGTGATCACGAAGGTTGTCGTGAGGCAATGGGCAGCCAGTTTCATGTAGCCTTGATAGATGTCGGCATGCGAACACGCTGTCCCACCCCAATCTGGGGACGAAAACCACCGAAAGACTCCCGATTCGCCGCAGGCCTCTAACTGTGAGCCCGGCCAATCACTAGAGGTATTGAGCGAACCTGCGAGTGAAGCGAGCCGATTCAATAGCGGTTCCAAGGACCTGTCATCGATCGGAGAAACATTTTGCATGCCACTGTTTTTCAGGGTTAAAGACATTCAAGAAAACGCAATTGCGGCTGAAGTGCGGTGGTGTTCAACCCGTACCAGCTTACATCGCAGTTGAAACTACCGTCGCAGTCAACGGCGTTAATTGGCACATTACGCCGACCTCCCGCCTCTTGTTTGGGACGATGCCTGACAACGATTGCCGCCATTCCAACCTTTCAGATTGTATTCGATATTGGGGGTTCTTTGAAGCTATTCGAATTCGTGCGGTCGGTTCATTCGTGCATTGCCGCGTATAATAATCGTGTTGTGGTGGTCGCGATTCCGAACCACAGTTCCTAGAATCGTCAAGTTGGGTTACGATAATAAGCATTCATTTTCAGCCGGCTCATCGACGCTCGTCGATGGGTCGTCAATCGGTCGCTACGGTACGATATCGGATCGGTAGCGACACCCCTGATCATTCGGATATCAAACATTTCCAACTCGAGGATTGATTTTAAGGATGAGCATTACCGATCACGACATTAACCGGTTAAATGGCGTAAACACGGACGAATCGAGCAAAAACACTTTGTTCAATAAGTGCATGGCGTTAGCCAATAATTTGTGGTGGTCGTGGAACGACGAGACGATTGCACTGTTTCGTGATCTGGACCCGCAGCGCTGGGTTGAGCTTGATCATAATCCAGTTGCATTGCTGCATGAGTTCACGCCGGAGCGACTCGATCAACGGGCGTCCGAGATGGTGATGTACACGCGAGTCAATCAGGCTTATCGACGTCTAAAGGAGTATGTCACCAATCAACACACTTGGGCGGCCAATCATGCTGGTGTTCTAGGGAGTAGGCCGGTCGCCTATTTCTCGGCTGAGTTCGGCGTTCATGAATCGCTACCGGTATATTCCGGGGGCTTGGGAGTGTTGTCAGGCGACCATATCAAAAGCGCCAGTTCGTTGGGGGTGCCGTTGGTCGCCGTTGGATTGTTCTATAAGCAAGGATACTTTCGGCAACGCTTGGACGAAGACGGTTATCAACACGAGGTGTATGAAGACACCGCTTTGGAAGACTTGCCAATCCGTCCGGTGCTCGACGACGACAACGAGCGGGTGATTGTGGAAATCGAAACGCGCAACGGAAAGCTATTGGCTCGAGTCTGGTTGATCTATGTAGGCCGAGTGCGGCTGTATTTACTCGATTGCAATGTCGAGGGAAATAAGCCGGAGGATCGCTCGTTAACCAGTCGGCTTTACGGTGGCGATGAACGGACGCGGATTCGGCAGGAATTGATTTTGGGAGTTGGAGGAGTCAAACTGTTGCACCAACTGGGTTACTCGCCAGGCGTTTATCATTTGAACGAAGGGCATAGCGCCTTTGCGCCACTTGAAGTGATCCGGTATGCGATGGAGGAGCATGGGTTGAGTTTCGAGAATGCGCTTCGCGATACGGCTCATCAAACTGTCTTCACGACGCATACGCCCGTCCCAGCCGGACACGACCGATTTAACGGTGAGTTGGTCGAAGAACATTTGGGACCGCTACGCGAAAAGCTCGGTTTGTCATTCGATAAGCTGATGGGATTGGGGCGAGTCGAACCCACCAATGAGCACGAGACATTCTGTATGACCGTGATCGGACTTAAGTTATCTCGAACGGCGAACGCAGTCAGCCAATTGCATGGTCATGTGTCCCGGCGGATGTGGGCTCATCTATGGCCATGGCGCAACGAAGAGGAGATTCCGATTGGCCATATTACGAACGGTGTGCATACGCAAACTTGGCTGGCGCCCCAAATGAAGGCGCTCTTTGATCGCTATTTTCCCAAGGATTGGATGGACCATATTGGCGAAGTTAATCCGTGGAAATCGGTTTTTGGAATCGATCCAGGCGAGCTCTGGGAAACCCATAACACGCTCAAATCCGCGATGATTAATTTTGTGCGAAAGCGACTTGATGATCAGGTGACTCGGCGCGATGAACCGCAGAATGTGATCGATCATGCAAAATCCTGTCTCAATCCGAATTATTTGACGATTGGTTTTGCGCGTCGTTTCGCCACGTACAAACGAGCAAATTTGATCTTTAGCGACCTTGATCGTCTCGATGCCATACTTAATGATCCGAAGCATCCGGTCCAGATCGTGTTTTCCGGCAAAGCTCATCCCAAAGATGAACCGGGCAAGGAGTTGATTCGACTGATCGCCAGTTTGAGAAACGATTCACGCTTTGCAAATCGCGTGGTGTTTATTGAGGACTACGATGTCAATGTTTGCCGGCATTTTGTACAGGGAGTCGATGTTTGGCTGAACAATCCACGTCGTCCGATGGAAGCATCGGGAACCAGCGGACAAAAAGTAATTTTTAACGGCGGGCTCAACCTGTCAATATTGGATGGTTGGTGGGCCGAAGCATTCGATGGTTCAAATGGGTTTTCAATTGGTCGAGGACTTTCGCATGTCGATGATCGGATTTGTGATGAACGCGATGCAGAATTGCTCTTTGATGTGCTGGATAACGAACTGATCCCCATGTTTTATCAACGGGACCAGGACGGATTGCCACGAGCTTGGATTAATCGGATGATGAATTCGATTGCTTCGCTGGGTTGGCGTTTCAGTAGTGACCGCATGGTGATGGACTACACGCGGCATTGTTATGTTCCAGCAGCAGGCGGTGTGAGTTGCAATATGAACGTCGGCTAAGGTGATGGCCCTGACCACCCTGATCCAGCCACTAACCCGCATTTCTCACAACGATGACTTTTGCGTTGGCGATCGCTCGATTGTTGGGCAAATGTCAGTGTTGTGAGCAACGGTGCGTTCAGGTCAAAGTGTCGGCCTGAGGATGTGTCGGCCTGAGGACAGGCCGACCTACTGTAGCTGCCGCTGTCCCCAGCGGCAGATGGCCCCTCTCGACGCTTTCCATGTGAGAAATGCGGGCTAAGTTCATGCGTTGGCGGATTCGATTGATAAGGCAAGATGGCAAAGCGCGTTTTACGTTCCCACCGAGAAATCAAGCTGATGCGGCAAGCCGGGTTGCTGGTGTGGCAAGCACACCAAGCGGCTGTCAGGTTATTGCGCCCCGGTGTCACAACCAGCGAACTTAACGAGGCCATCGCGGAGACGTTTCGAGCGCGGACGGCCACCCCACTGTTTCTGAATTATCCGGGAGAGATTCCCTTTCCGGCGGAATCTTGCATCTCGATTAACGAAGAACTGGTCCACGGAATTCCAGGTCCCAGGAGGCTGCAGGCAGGTGACATTGTCAGCATCGATACGGGCTGTAAACTCGATGGTTGGTGTGGTGACGCAGCCGTCACTCATGCCGTCGGTGAGATCGGCCCGACCGCCCGCAAGCTGTTGGATGCAACCTGCGGCGTGCTCGATTTGGCAATCGAATTAATGGCCGTCAAAAACAAGTGGAGCGAGGTCGCTCGCGAAATGGAGAAGTTTATCAAAAAGACAGGATTCTCAATGGTGCAGAGCATGGTCGGCCACGGCATTGGACGTGAAATGCATGAACCCCCTCAAGTGCCAAACTATTTTTCCAAAGACTTTGCCAAAGAAGATTTTGATTTGAAACCCGGCGTCGTGATTGCGGTCGAACCGATGGTGAATGTCGGAACCCAACAGCTCCAAATCCTGAAGGATCAATGGACTGCGGTGACCGCAGACAAAAAGTTGAGCGCACACTTTGAACATACGATCGCCATCACCGATGAAGGACCCAAGCGGCTTACGTCCGCTCCCGACGAAAGTGAACTCGTCCATGTGAACGAGGAATATCGCGACTCGGCGAGTTGGGTCATTTGGTAGCTCGCCATGCCGATGGGATCGAAGCGATGATTGGATCGAAGAGATGATTGGATCGAAGGGAGTCGTGTGGCGTTGAATTCAATCTCGATCCGTCATTGTCGCCGACCTCTCCGGGGTCGGATTGAAGAATTGTTGCGATGGGTTCAATCTCCAGCCGACTCGAACGATTACGCCAACTTTGGTTTTCGACCGATCAATTCGGGATAGACGATAAACGCTCTGCGCCACTTGGGCCATCCCGAGCGCAACAATCTTGCTTCACGGTCGACCCGTCCCTCTTTGATCCAATTGTCGAGCATGTCCCGAGGGATCGGGCCGTACTCTTTGTTGTCTTTGGTTCTTAGAATCCACAAATCAAACGGAGGGACATCGTGATCTTGCCCGTTGCGATCGAGTTCGATAACGGCATGTGCGACTGGGGGG
>JBGTDM010000141.1:0-21200 GCA_041748315.1 Pirellulaceae bacterium | reverse complement strand
TTTCACTCCAGGATTTGCCCACGGCCATTGCCTCGGAGGGCAAAGCGATTGCCGTTCTTCCAAAAACGTCATTGATTCCCTCTTCGGTCATGAGTGTCCGAATTCGCATCGTGCCGGGCATGGTTCGCAAGATCTCCAGCGTTTCATCGGGAATCGCGACGCCTGTGATCTCGCCCTGGTTCGACATCGTCACGCGAAACGGCTTGTCGATCAATTGCGTCACGCTTCTCCAAAGCGATGCTGAGGCATTATCTGAGGGTCGTTCGGCATCGGTATCAAAAACGACCACGCGTGGCACGGGCGACTCACCCCCACGATCCTGGGTTCGGATATTAACGGATGAAGTTCGCGAGCGAACTCGAGTATATTTCCATGTCATTCGTGCCTGCTGCGCCTCGACCGCATCCACTTTCCATTCGAGCCACACCTCGACTTCCTGATCGTTGACCACACGTCGATTGTTGGTTTCAGAAATGGTATTGGAATTCTGACTCAGTTCGACTTGATAAACGTCATCTTGCAGAAACTTCCAACTTAGCTCGGTTGTCTCATCCTGACCAAACGCAACATTGAAAGTCAATAACAACAACGCGAGTTGCGGTACAATTCTGCCGATGGCGGAGCCAATCATTGCCGGTTTGCTCATCTTGATACTCATCTTCCTCTGTTTAAATAAAAAACCCTGAACTTGTTACCGTTCACGAGCCACGTGATCACCGTGATCACCACGATCCAGCAGTCAGGCACGATTATTGGCGTTTTTTAGGGAGCATTTGCCGATGCGATTTATTCTCTGATCGACAGCCTGGCGACTGACCAACGAGTCATCCCCTTCGTACACGGTTCACCGTAATGTTCCTACGCAATTCAGGTTACCGGTGTTTCCCTAATCAAACGGCAATCGATCAAATGGTGTAACTTTCGCCCGATTGCAACACAACTGGATACGCCGGGGTGCTAACACGAACTCGAGCGGCCCATGCCTGTGCATCCTGCTCGATGGGTGGCCACGTATCGTAATGGGTTGGCAGAACGATTCGCGGTTTAATCCAGTTTATGGCGGTGACACTTTCCTCGACTCCCATTGTAAACAAGTCGCCAATTGGAAGAATTGCAACGTGAATGCCCTCCTCGCCAATCAATTTCATGTCCGAGAAGAGTGCCGTATCACACGCAAAATACAAATTAACGTCTTCGATATTAAACAGTAACCCGGCCGGGTTTCCGCCGTACGAGCCATCCGGCAATTGCGAGCTATGCCAGGCTGGTGTCAGCTTCAAGCTTCCGAACTCCTGGGTCGTTGACCCACCAAGATTCATCCCAACACAATTTTGCACTCCATGTTTTTCGCCGAGCCAAGTGGCGATTTCATAGACCGAGAAAACCGGAATGTTCAACCGATTGGCGATCGAGGCACAATCGGCAATATGATCAAAATGCCCATGCGACACGACGATGAAATCAGCCTGAACATCGCTCGCCTTAATTTTGGAACTGGGGTTATCGTCAAAAAACGGGTCGATTACGATACTGTGTTTTTCGGACTTGATCACCCAAGTGGCATGTCCATGCCAAGTCAACTCAATTGACATTCGCAACTCCTGTTTCGATGGTTGAGTTCAAAATCTGATTCATATTCAATTTGTACTTTTCCACTCCTGGTTGGCCGTACGGATTGACGCCCATCAAGCGGCCTTCAACCACGGTTGCCAACATCAGCATCTGGAACAATTGTCCTAGACCATTCTCGTTAGCGGCGGGGAGTGTCATCATGGTTGTGGGACGTCCGTCCTCGCGAAGTGCTTGATTGGTCCCCTCGATCGCAGCGTCCATGATCGTGGGGAGAGAGAGCTGTGAAAAAATGTCCAACTGATCATGATTCCAGGGGATTTCGCCAACGATCGCTGGGTCATATCGCCAGGAATCGACTACCAGATTATTGAAAACTTTATTGTGCTTCCCCTGTTGATGCTGTTGCGCCCTGGAGTGCAAGTCTCGCGTGTTGACCGTTGTCAACGGCGTGGCCCCCAAATGTTGCTTTCCGAGACTTTCGGATAACAGTTGATCATACCACAATCCGCACGACTCCAAGGAATCGTTCCAGACTGAAAGGACGCGGATATCAAGGCCGAATTTCGTTTCCAACAGATGATTTACGGCGACATAATCGAGGACTGGATTCGCGCCTGGTTCAGCGTGTTCGAAGTGCGAGTTCATCATCCATGCACCTCGCAACAGTGAGACGATGTCCAGCCCCAACATAGCGGCTGGCACTAAACCGACGGCAGACAACACCGAGAATCGTCCACCGACTCCATCGGGGACGACGAAACGATCGGTGCAGCCAATTTCGTCAGCGAGTTTGGCCAATTTCCCTTCATTTCCGGTGACAGGAATGATTCGACGGGGGAGTTCCGAAGGGTCGTTTAGACTCTCGCGCAGCGCCTGGTAGAATTGGCGAAACGCCACAGCAGTTTCCAGCGTTCCACCACTCTTGCTGATGACGACCAAACCCCATTGATCGTCAATTGCGCGCCCCTCCCCTGCTCCATTTCTAAGCAATTCCAATAACCCCTGGGTCCGATCATTGTCGACGTTGTTCCCCGCAAAATAAAGTCTGGGGCGGCCACCACGATCAGCTCGTGATCGCTCGTTGAAAAAGGGTTCAGCACATGCATCCATTAAGGCTCGTGCGCCCATATACGAACCACCGATTCCCAGCACAACCACTCGATCAACTTGTTCACTCATGCGTCGTGAAGCGTCCAGAATCCGTCCCAATTCGCTCGTCGCACGTTGCTCGTCATACTCCTTCAACAAACGATCAGGCAGATGAATAAACCCGGCATCCAAAGGTCGTTTGTCCGCCGCTGCATTCCCAGATTCATACTGCTCAATTTCGGTCGTCAAAATCTCGTGTCGAATCGCCACGAGTTGTTTCCAGATTTTCTCCAAATCAGCGGCGGCGATTCCACTGGTTGAGATTGCCTGCCGAGCATCGAATTTCAGTAACTTCTCTTGAGCCATCTTGCAGAACCCTATGGTGAACGAATAACTTCAAGGGATGCATTTTTACATGGACGCGACTTGGATCATAGGCCCAATCGAGAGGCCGTAATCCCGAACTTGTTTGGCAAGCGGCGGGGAGAAGTCGACCCGTCGCACGTTGACGAGTCGCTTGGAACCCGATAACCAGCGTCTCGAACTGAGCGACGGTGAAATTTCAAATATTCGCCGAGACTCGCAAGTAACCTGTCTGTACGTTTTTCCACTCGATAAGTTTGAATTGTTTCTAACCGTTCCGCAGGGAATTGCTGCGGTCACCCCGATTCAAGCTGTCACATCATTCAATTAAATAGATAAGAGCCCGATCAACATGGATATTCACGAATTGACCCGGCAATTAAATGTGAAGAATGGCTCCAAAATTGTCATGCTGGTCGCCGACGGACTCGGCGGATTGCCGATGCATTCTGGAGGCAAAACCGAATTAGAAGCAGCCAACACACCGAATTTGGATCGCTTGGCTCAGGAAAATACCCTTGGATTAAGTATCCCCGTCTTACCCGGGATCAGCCCAGGCAGTGGTCCGGGTCACCTCAGCCTGTTTGGTTACGACCCGCTAAAATACGTTATCGGCCGTGGTGCCTTGGAAGCGACCGGAGTTGGGTTCGAGTTGCAACCGGGAGATGTCGCTGCGCGGTGTAACTTTTGTACGGTCGATCAGTCAGGCAATATTACCGATCGCAGAGCCAGCCGTATTGCCTCGGAACAAAGCGCCCCACTAGCCATTGGTTTGCGTCAAATTATCATCCCGGGAGTCCACATCTTTGTCGAACCGGTAAAGGAGCATCGTTTCGTGGTTGTGTTTCGGGGTTCCGGGTTAAGTGGAAATGTCGCTGATACCGATCCTCAGGTGACGGGTAAACCACCACTGGAACCTCGTGCACTTGACACGGCAAGCCAAAAAACTGCCGAGGTGGCTCGTGAATTCGTCCGTCAATCGCGAAAACTTTTAGCCGATCAACCGTTCGCAAATGGAATAACGATGCGAGGGTTCGCCGCTCGACCGGATTTGCCCACTTATGAGGAAGTCTACGGATTGCGAGCTGCTGCTTTGGCCGTTTATCCAATGTACAAAGGACTGGCTCGGTTGGTCGGAATGACAATTGTCGGCGAGCCCGCAAATTTGGACGAACAAGTCGTTCTGTTGAAGCAGTGTTGGGATGATTATGATTTTTTCTTCATTCACTTCAAATACACGGATAGCACCGGCGAGGATGGCAATTTTGCTGCTAAAGTCGAGCAGATTGAAAGGCTGGATACCGCGATACCTGGAATTGAGTCGCTTAAACCGACCGTTTTGATCGTGACCGGAGATCACAGCACGCCCGCTCTTTTGAAGAGTCACAGTTGGCATCCCGTACCGACCTTGCTCGTTTCGGATTGCTGCCGGCAGGATCGTTGTCAGAAATTCAATGAAAACGAAGCGATCATGGGAGGACTTGGCCAGTTTGAAGGAAAGTATCTGATGTCACTTGCGATGGCCAATGCCCTGAGGTTCAACAAGTTTGGCGCTTGAGGTGGCGCCAGCGCGGTAAGACTTAAGGATTGACAGCCGCAACCGTGACCATTGACGAATCGGGGGTTTCGATCTCATTTTTTTACGCAAAATCCACCGACGCGGGCAGGGTGCGTTCAGGTCAAAGTGTCGGCCTGAGGAAAGGCCGACCTACAGTAGCTGCCGCTGTCCCCAGCGGCAGATGGCCCCTTTCGACGCTTTCCATGGTAGAAATACGGGCTAATCGTCTACGTTCACCAAGGTGGGTTGATGCTAGCATGCAAACATTCGACTTGTTCAATTGTGAATGATCGAGGAAACTTCGCCGCCCAAAATTAAAAGCGTGCGGCTCAAGTCATCTTCATGGTTCAATCAATGCGTCCATTAATTCTGAAACTATTGTTGTTCACTCTGGTTGTTGTCGGCGGTTGTCATCGCTTGCAACCGCAGCCACTACCCGGCGAAGTGCCCATCGATTTGGGCCCCCTGCAGAATCCCCTTCCTGTACCGATGTTGCCGCGCGATATGGTGATGGATGAAGTCTCGGATGAGATTGATAACTATTTTCGGATCATTCGTGAGGAGCGAGTCCGATTGATTGACGACATCCTGACAGAGGGTTGGATCGAAACCGAACCGAAAATAGGTTCGACAATTTTAGAACCGTGGAGGCAGGATTCTGCCCCCGGGTTTGAGTTAGCTCATGCCAGCCTGCAAACCGTGCGGCGGTTTGCGCGGGTCCGAGTCATCCCAGCAGAGAATTCTTACTTGATCGATGTCCGGGTTTACAAAGAACTTGAGGATTTGCCACAACCTCTTCGCGCGGGTGTCGGCGGGAGATACATGCGGCACGACAACTCAATGGACATCGATTTGATTCCATTGGAATTTCAACCGCGAGAGCGCGGATGGATTCCGATGGGGCGTGATTTGGCTTTGGAGGGTATCATTTTGTCCAATATTCAGCAGCGAATGCACCAGGCCGGGAAAATTAAGCATTGATGTTTTTCCCTTTCGCGGTTCCAATCTAAAGATCCGCCGTTTCTACAACCGCACGTATTAGCTCGTAACCCAAGCAAGTGAATCTGGGGAAATGGCACTTGTTCGAGCTTCTTGTCTTGTTCCATTTACGCACAAAGACGTGATCGGAACTCAGCTATTTGATTGGATTTAATAAATTGAGCAAATCTCAGCGACTTCAGGGCGATAATCAGCAGTTCTTTGATCCACATCGCTCCAACGAGACACGCCTGCAAAAGTTTTTGGCCGAAGCGGGGTTCGGAAGTCGCCGCGCTTGCGAGGCACTCATCCTGGAAGGCCGAGTCCAGATCGATGATCGCCTTATTGAATCACTTGGCACCAAAGTCAATCCGAACGAACAAGTGGTCTATGTCGATGGTCAACGTGTCAAGCCTGAACGAAAAAAATATTTCGTTATCAATAAGCCGTCGGGAGTCATTTCCACCGCATCGGATCCGGCAGGCCGAACACGCGTTGTCGATCTGATCCCCTCGGCCCAGAGAATCTATAACGTGGGTCGACTCGATCAGTTTAGCGAAGGGCTGTTGATCGTAACCAACGATGGCGAACTTGCCAATCGATTGACTCACCCAAAATTCGGCATCCATAAAACCTACTTGGTCAAGGTGACGGGGACACCGGACGGTAAGCAACTCAGCCTGCTCAGACGGGGTGTTCATTTGGCAGAAGGGTTTGCCAAGGTTGAACAGATACGCGTCAAGAAGACTTTAAAAAATGCCTCGGAATTGGAAATGGTTCTGACCGAAGGACGAAATCGCGAAATCCGCCGATTGCTTGCCCGGATCGGACATAAGGTATTGCAGCTCAAACGGATTGGCATCGGATCGTTCCGTTTGGGCGATTTGCCAGTTGGCGCTTGTCGCGAGTTGACTCGCGCTGACATTGAAAAGCTGACAACCAAGCCGCGTCCAAAACAACCGACCTCAACGCCAACGCCAAATGCTGAACCAGCTTCTGTGGCGGAAGCGGAACCGACGAGTCGTGGTTCAAAACGAGGCGCATATCATGCACCGTCAAGTTCGAAATTCGGCCAACCACGCAATTTCGGTGCCAAGGCAACTCGACCAACGACTGGCCGCAAGCCGAACGGCGCTTCACGTGGCAAACAATCTTCCACAACGTCGGCGGCATCGTCCGAACGCAGAGGGCGAGGTGTCAAGGCGGAAGGCGATCGTACGCCGTCGTCGAGGAAGTCCAGCCGACCTGGTAGCTTCGGCCCCAAGCCAGCTCGACCAACGACTGGCCGCAAATCGTCGGGCGGGCCACGAGGTAAATCAAGGACTCGATCAGCGATTTCGCCGACAGGATCCGCCGATGGGAATTCTCGAGGCAGAACGTTCACAAAAAACAAACCGAAGCGATCATTCAAATCGAAATCACCAGGATCGGGAACTCGCAGCGGGCGAGTCAAATCCAAATCCCGACAAAAATAGATTGAGACAAACGGGGACGCGTCTAATAGTGTTGGGCGCGAGGAATTTCGATTGCGTTTCGTAGAAGTCGTAGGTGACGTCGTCTCGCGGCGCATGCAAGCAAATCAGCCTCCTACCATTTCTCAGCGCAAGCAAGTGAATCACAACCGTATCCATGGCGGCATTTTCCATGAGAATTCACTCGCTGTCGCGTCGAGTATGCTTTTGCGCAAATATTATCCGCAAATATTATCAACAACTGACGTGGAAGAGACTGGGTCACAGAAAACCCCGACGTTCACAACAAAACAATTCAATCTTGCGATCAACTTTGCAACGTGAACTCGTCGTCAATGTTTATGCAGATTATTGTTTATGCAGATTATTTAAGCAGACTTTAATTTTTTGATCTGCTTTTGCAATCGCGATTTTTGCCGAGCGGCTTTGTTGGGGTGAAGGACCCGTTTGCTGCTTGCCTTATCAAGTTTCTTTGCAGCGGTAACGTATTCAGCTTCGGCTTGTTCAACATCGCCGGCTGCAACCGTCGAGATAACTTTTTTGATCTGTGTCTTAACGTTGGATTTGGTTGATCGATTGCGTAGGCGACGGGTGACGTTTTGTTTCAGTCGCTTGGTGGCACTTTTCGTGTTCGGCATGGAAAGTCAAAAATGAATACAACAGGGTTTTCGAAACGTAGCGTGAATTGAAGCTGCGTATTATTGCCAATTTGAGAGGGATTGTCTAGGGCTGATGTCCCTCCAGCCTCGATTCCTCGGTCGTTCAATGGGTCGCGTGGAAACGGGGGACGAAGACGCGATCAGCCGATAACCCCTGGTTTCCCGCAGCTGGTTTCTGACTGTCCCGAAACGACCTATTTTTCGGAGGCCGTTATCGGGATTAACCAATTATGGAATGCAAAAGAATCGACTCCAAACGGTCCGGTGGAGTTCAAGTTCTGTTTTCCGATTTGACCGGTAAGTATATGATGAGCAAAGCTTGTTCAACAGGATAAGTGGGTTCGGCTCCATCTTCACGATTTATGACAAAGATATAGATTTCATGCCTATTCAGGATCGCGGTTATTATCGAGACGAGAACGACGGATACAGTGGCATTCGGGGGTCAAATGGGCCCCGGTCGATTGTCACGATGTTGATTATCATCAACGCGGCCATATTTTTGATCGACGCATTTACTGGCGAAGTTGGCGAAAGCAAAATGCGCTGGTTGAATTGGATGATGGCGTTAAAGACCGATGGCCAAGGTGTTTTGGCGGAGTCTGGGGTCGCCTTCTGGCAGTTGCCATTCTGGAATCTGTGGCAGTTGTTCACCTATGGATTTGCGCATGCGTCGATTACGTCCGAGGTTGGGATCATGCACATTCTGTTCAACATGGTGGGATTGTTTTTTTTGGGGAGACCGGTTGAACAGCGGTATGGGCGCGAAGAGTTCCTGAGATTTTATCTCATGGCACTGGTGTTTGCAGGAGCGCTGTCCTATGCATTTAATCTGTGGATGGGGGTCTCCTCGACATTGGTTGGTGCCTCCGGAGCTGTGACGGCGGTGATTATTCTGTTTGTACTCAATTATCCTCGTCAGACCCTGCTGATCTGGGGAGTTTTGCCGGCACCGGCTTGGCTCATTGGAGTCATCATTATCGGTTCAGATCTGATGCAGGCGATGCGTCCCAGTTCACAGATCGGCTGGTACGCCCACCTTTCAGGCGCGATGTTTGCGCTCCTGTACTTTCAGTTGCGTTGGAACTTCAGCTGGCTGAAATGGACATGGTTAACCGATCGGTTGTCAGGTAAACCGAGGCTAAGGGTTCATCGTGAAGCTAAGACAGATGCAGCGCTGCAGGCGCAAGCTGACCGGATCTTAGAAAAACTTCATCGTGAAGGCGAATCCAGCCTGACGCGAAAAGAGCGAATCGCGTTGGAAAAGTATAGTCGCAAGATTCGTGAAAACCGGCACTAAACGAGCCGATGATGTGTCGGTTTCAACACCCGTATCCCTTTAAAAATTGAACCCGATCTGTTAAGATAGAGAACGTACTCAATGACTTAGAGGATCCCCCTCAATGACAGAATTTCCGATTCGATTCGTTCAACTTTGTTTTATGGCCGTTTGTGGAATCGCGTCGTTCGGATCGTTTGCTGTGATTGATCGATGCCTGGTGGGGCAGGAGGAATCGTCTGAAGTCAACCTCTTCAACAATGCTTCGTTTGAGACCCTTGTTGATGGAGTACCTCGAGGTTGGCAGCGCTCAACCTGGAGTGGCGAACCAGAGTTTGGGGTTGAAACTGCATTTGGCCGGACCGGTGACACGTGCCTCAAGATCAGTTCAAAGACGGGCGCTGACGCCAGTTGGAGTTTTCGAATACAGCTCAAAAGAAATCGTGATTACCGGCTCTCGGTCTGGGTCAAAACCGAGAACGTTGCCGGAAATGGCTTGGGTGCGCTTGTCAATTTGCATGAACTGCAAATGGAGGGAAAGTCGACTGCGATTCGCGGCTCGCAGGATTGGACCGAGTTGACAAGCGAGTTCAATTCAGGCCGACACGATTCTCTGCTATTTAATTTACTGTTTGGTGGCTGGGGGCAATCGACCGGAACCGCTTGGTTCGATGATGTGCAACTGGTGGAGCTCACTCAACCCGTGTCAGCGATGACCGAGGATGAGGCCAAGGCGTTGTTTCTCACACGAGTCGAACCCATTTTGCGAGAACGTTGTTTTGAATGTCACGGCAGCGAAGAGGTCTCGGGGGGCCTCACCTTAACCAACCGAGAGGGCTTATTTGCGGGGGGGGATTCCGGACCTGCGGTTGACGTCGATGCGCCACGCGACAGCTTGTTATTGGAGGCGATCAATTACGAAAGTTATGAGATGCCACCCGATGGCAAGTTGTCGTCTGATGAAATCGACGTGTTGACGCGCTGGGTCGAAGCGGGAGCGCCATGGGTTGGCGAAGGTTTTGAGCCAGAAGTTGCTCACGAAAAATCCATGCCTCCGGAAGTCAACGAGGAGACGATGCGATTCTGGTCCTTCCAGCCAGTCACGCGTCCAGCGGTCCCCGAAGTGAATAGCGAATGGCCTGCCAACGCCATCGACAACTTTATTCTGGCTCGACTGGAAGAACAGGGAATGCGTCCAAATCCTTCGGCCTCTAAGCAACAGCTGATCCGCCGAGTGTATTACGACTTGACCGGTTTGCCGCCCACGATTGATGAAGTTGAAACGTTCGTCAATGACGAATCTGCCGATGCTTACGAAAAACTGATTGATCAGTTGCTGGATTCGAAACACTACGGAGAAAAATGGGGACGACACTGGCTTGATTTGGTGCGCTATGCGGAGTCAAACAGTTACGAACGCGATGATACCAAGCCGTTTGTCTGGCGATACCGTGACTATGTGATCCAATCGTTCAACAAGGATAAGCCGTATGATGAATTCATTCGTGAACAACTGGCTGGTGACGAGTTTGACGAGGTGACTCCTGAACGGATCATCGCGACCGGCTATTATCGATTGGGGATCTGGGACGATGAGCCGGTTGATGCTGTGCAGGCTTGGTTTGATGACATGGACGATGTGTTGGCGACCACCGCGCAGACAATGCTCGGCATGACGATTGATTGTGCTCGTTGTCACGACCACAAAATTGATCCGATTCCGCAGCGAGATTACTATCGGTTTTTGGCGTTTTTTCGCAACACGCGACGCTATGGCGTTCGAGCTCACGAAACGGTGCTCGATGCTTCGACGCGTTCAATCGCGTCCCCGGAACTACAAGAAAAATATGCCGCAGAAGTGCGGGCTCATCGTGACAAAGTCGAAGCGAATCGCAACGCCTTGAACGAAATTGAAGAAATTGTCAAGCCAACCTTTATTCCAGTTGAGCACGAAGAGTTCAACCATGAAATGAATCGCGTACCACTCGTGGAAAAGCGAGTTGAATCGAATGTGATTACTCGCGAACAGGCGGATGCCTACAAACGACATTTTGACGAGATGAGACGGTTGCGAGCACAGCGGCCCAAAGCACTTGAAGCCGCGTTGTGCATTAAAGAACATGGACCGACACCTCCAGACACGTTCGTCATGATTCGTGGCAACTCGCATGTTGCCGGAGAGCGAGTCGAGCCTGGGTTTCCCAGCGTGCTTTCACCTCCGGATCCAGAAATCTCCCCGCCGAAGTCTGCAGAAAGTTCAGGGCGGCGGATGGCCTTGGCCAATTGGATCGCCAGCGAATCCAATCCGTTAACGGCTCGCGTGATGGTGAATCGGATCTGGCAGCATTATTTCGGTCGCGGCATTGTTCGCTCATCAAGCGATTTTGGTTTTCAAGGTGAACCACCGACGCATCCGGAGTTGCTCGATTGGTTGGCTGCGGAATTTGTCGATGGCGGTTGGACATTGAAGCGAATGCATAAGCTCATGTTGATGAGTTCTACCTATCAGATGTCATCGCAGGCTGATCCGGAGCAGTTGGAGCAGGATCCACTCAATGATTATTTCTGGCGTTACAATATGCGGCGCTTAACAGCCGAAGAAGTTCGCGATTCAGTTCTGGCTGTGAACCGCACGTTGAATCGGGACAAGATGTTCGGCCACAGCATCTTCCCCATTATCCCGGCTGAGGTTTTGCAGGGCCAATCGCGACCCGGAGAAAATTGGGGGAAATCCAGCCCCGAGGATATCACACGGCGCAGCATCTATATTCATATCAAACGGTCATTGCCGGTTCCGCTGTTATCCAGCTTCGATGTTGCAGACCCGGATACCCCCTGCCCCGTCCGGTTTAATACGGTGCAGCCGACTCAAGCGCTTGCCATGCTGAATAGCGATTTCCTGAATGAAGAAGCTGGCAAGCTCGCAGCGGACGTGGCTGGTTTGACGGATGATTTGAGCCAGCAGGTCGAAATTGCGTTGAGTCGCGTGACCCAGCGGAAGCCTGTTGCGCATGAGATCGAAAGAGGTGTCAACTTTGTTGACGAACTGCGTTCGATCGGAGCCAACGAGTTGGACTCGTTAAAATATTTCTGTCTGTTGGCTTACAACCTGAACGAATTTTTGTATCTCGATTAAAGGCGGCGTAAATACCATGAAGAAGCAAGCAAACTTTTGCGGACGAACTCGGCGCGAATTTATTTGGCAAGCCGGGGGTGGATTTGCTGGAACCGCGTTGGCGGGGATGTTGTCTGATGGCTTTTTGGCGGCTCAGGACAAGACTGCCGACGGTGAGGCTGCCTGGGATAATCCGCTGAAAGCCAAATCACCGCACTTCGCCCCCAAGGCCAAGTCCGTGATCTTTTTGTTCATGTACGGTGGCCCCAGCCATATCGATACCTTCGATTACAAGCCTTCCATGATCGGCATGGACAATAAGACGATTGCCGTCAAGACGTTCGGACGCGGCGGACACAAGAATCAAGGCCGGATTGTTGAACCACGCTGGTCTTTCAAGCAATACGGAGAGTGTGGGAAGTGGGTGTCGTCGCTATTTCCAAATGTTGCTCAGCACGTTGACGACATTGCCTTCATCCATTCGATGACCGCCGATTCGCCGATTCACGGTTCCGCCATGCTGCAAATGAACTCGGGAGAAATCCTCAGCGGAAGCCCCTGTTTGGGATCATGGCTTAACTATGGACTCGGGAGTGAAAACGAGAACCTCCCCGGCTTTGTCGTAATGCTCGATCAACGTGGGGGTCCAATCAGCGGCCCTAAGAACTGGAGCAGTGGCTACATGCCCGCAACCTATCAAGCCACGGTCATGCGGTCGCAGGGGAATCCGATTCTCGATTTAAGTCCCAATGGAATCGACAAGGTTACGCAGCGAAAGCTCCTCGACACGCTGCAAAAATACAATCGAGAACACTTGGAACTTCGCACGGATAATTCCAACTTGGCCGCGAGGATTTCCAGTTTCGAGTTGGCGTACAAGATGCAGGCGACTGCGCCGGAAGCCGTCGATCTGTCGCAGGAATCCGAGGCAACCAAAAAGTTATACGGAATGGAACATCCCACGGCAGGTTATTTCGGGCGCCAATGTCTGTTAGCTCGTCGCCTGGTCGAACGCGGCGTGCGCTTCGTTCAGGTTTATTCTGGTGGCAATCATAACGACGATAATTGGGATGCCCATGGTGATTTAAAGACCAATCACGATTTACACGCCCTGGAAACAGACCAGCCGATTGCTGGCCTGATCAAGGATTTGAAACAGCGCGGACTGTTCGACGAAACGTTGATCGTGTGGGGAGGCGAGTTCGGCAGGCAGCCCACTGCAGAGTACGAGAAAGGAACCGGACGCGATCATAACGCCTACGGTTTCACCATGTGGATGGCCGGCGGAGGGATTAAAGGCGGTGTGAGCGTTGGTGCCACCGACGAGTTGGGAAGTGCCGCCATCGAAAACCGTTTTCACGTCAGGCGAATTCATGCGACAATCTTGCACCAAATGGGGATCGACTGCAACCGTTTGACCTACTTCTTCGGTGGTTTGGAACGGAAACTCGTCGGCGTCGAGGGTGCAAAACCGATCCCACAACTGATCGGCTAAGAATACAATCAGTTCGACGACTGCATGTTTAAAAAATAGCAAAACAATCCATCGCACCGACTCGAATCGGCGTGCCGCAACAAAGGTTCATGTCGAGTGGTGAATCGAGTGAATGTCGCACCCAATGGATTCGCAATGGGAGCTCCAACACTTATTCGGATTCAATTAAACATGGTTTGCGACGCCAATCCGCGGTCGGATTGGGCTGGCTCAAATACGATCGGGTCGGAGCTATATCACCTGTTCGTTGCATTTCTCGCGGCGGGTTTTTCGAGTGATTATTTGCAGAATGGGTTTCACGATTGACCGAATGTATCTCGATCGATTAAAGCATCGTTCCCCTGGAAAGGTCGATCGTTGGTTAAGCATCCCAATCGCGAATTGAAACATCTCTTAAGTGATACGTGCGCTAGGTTTGCGGTTGAATTCGGCTGCATTCCAGATGTACTGGTCGTTGCGCCTGGACGAGTCAATTTGATCGGTGAGCATGTTGATTACAACCAGGGGATTGTGTTGCCACTCGCGGTCGAACGCTATACCGTCGTTGCCATGTCCCGTCGAGCGGATTCCCTGGTTACTGTTCACTCACTGGTGTTACGTGAACGGCCCCAATTAGATTTGAGGTCCATTCCCGAATTGCCCTGGGCTGGAAGGCATTGGTTGGGCTACGTCGCTGGTAGCTTGTACGAAGTACAATCTTGCCCGGTCAACCCGATTGGTTTCGACATCGTGATTGATACCAATTTGCCGCTTGGTGGAGGGTTGTCCAGCAGCGCGTCATTGACCGTGGCGTTGGTTCGCGGCGTTAACGAGTTGTTGCAGTTAAAAAAAGATTGGCAAACTCTGGCCGCACACTGTCAGGAGGTCGAACGAAAGTACCTGGGTGTCCCTTGTGGTTTGATGGATCCATGGGCTTGTCTGGCGTGCGAACGCGATTTTCTGCTGAAAATCGATTTTGCCGACTTTTCCATTCAGCATATTCCCTGGCTCAATGATGAGCTCGCCTTTCTGATCGTCAATTCTGGAGTGCACCATGCACTGAGCGACGGCAGATATGCAGCGCGAAGGAGAAGTTGTGAAACCGCCGCGGATCAATTGGGCGTGGTATCGCTTCGAGATATTCAACAATCAGATTTTGCGATTCGTCGCGATCAGCTAGAAAGGACCGTTGCCAAACGCGCTGAACATGTAATCGATGAAATTGCTCGCGCCCACCAGGCGGTGGCAGCTGTCAACGAGCAACAATGGGATCGGTTGGGGGAATTAATGAACGCCAGCCATCAATCCTTGAAAGATTTATTCGAAGTAAGTTGTAACGAACTTGATTGCTTGGTGACTATCGCGCGCAAGCTGCCGGGCGTGCTCGGAGCACGGTTGACCGGCGGAGGATTTGGCGGCTCGACAATCAATCTAGTCGAACAAGCGCAAGTTGCCGAGATAAGTCAATCAATTAAGACCGCCTATCATCAACAAACGGGAATCACGCCCGAGATATTTAGCACCCGCCCAGCCGCGGGATGTCAGGTCGTCGAATCAATCAATAATTGACGAGTCAACCGGTGAATTGCGTGCTTCGGATACAATGCGATCGCCCTGGCATCTTCGGATTGCGGAATGTGTTATAATCGTGAGTTCGTTGACTGACCCATTCCCTGCCACGTTTTTTGGGAGCCTCTCATGACGACTCGAAATCAACTTTCTCGACGCCGGTTTCTTGGTTCGATGGCTGGTGCTGCCGGCGCAGGATTGGCTGCACCATATTTTGTGCGGGCCTCGAGTTTGGGGTTGGGAGGCAGGACTCCCCCGAGCGATCGGATCGTGATGGCCTCGATCGGTTCCGGCGGCAAGGGACGGCACAACACCGAGGAATTCCTCAAGTTGCCTGCTGTTCAATTCGTCGCGGTCTGCGATGTTGAGAAAAAACATGCTAATCAAGATAAACAACAAATCGATAATCACCACGGCAACACGGATTGCCGTAGTTACAGTGACTTTCGTGAACTGTTGACGAAGGAGAAACTTGACGCCGTCCATGTGTCGACTCCCGATCATTGGCATGCCTTGGCGTCGATTGCCGCGATTCGCGCCGGCTGTGATGTTTATTGCGAAAAACCTTTGGCCAACTCCGTGGGCGAGTCGATAGCGATTCGCGACGCCGCAAAAAGCCACGACCGCATCGTGCAAACGGGAAGTCAAGAGCGATCCAACGCCAACATCCGCTTCGCCGCCGAACTGGTGCGTAGTGGTCGACTGGGCGAAATTGGCGCGATCGAAATCAATATGCCCTGCGGCGACGAATGGCATCACAAAGAGGTCTTGGCATATAAAGGCATACCAGAACCAACCCCCATCCCGGAAGGATTGGATTGGGATATGTGGCTAGGACATACTCCCGAGATTCCCTACCATGAACGCCGCTCCCACTTCTGGTGGCGATTTATTCTGTCGTTTGGCGGCGGCGAAATGTCCGATCGTGGAGCCCATATTATCGACATCGCCCAATTGGCCCTGGGCATGGACGATTCGGGACCGGTAACGTTTAAGGCGCAAGGGAAACGTGACACGGAGAACCTGTATGATGCGTTCATGGACTATAACTTCGAGTGCACTTACGCCAATGGAATCAAATTGATTGGCGCCAACGTGGAACCACGCGGTTTGAAAATTATCGGCAGCGATGGCTGGATCTTCGTGCATATCCACGGCGGGATGTTGCGGGCGGAACCGCCGGGATTGCTGGAGGCTAAAAATCTGGAAGTCGACTTGGGGCGAAGTCCCGGTCATCACCAGAATTTTTTAGACTGTATCAAGTCGCGAGAAACGCCGATCGCGGACGCTGAGATTGGCTGTCGAACGGCAACAATTTGTCATTTGACCAATATCGCCATGTTGCTGGATCGTCCAATTCAATGGGACCCGGATCGGGAGATGGTTGTGGGTGACGACGATGCCACTACGTTGCTGCTGCCCAATATGCGGCAACCTTGGGAATTGTCGTTAAAGCAATCACCTTGAATTCATCTGATGCGGGACCCGTTTCAAGATGGCCTCGTCGCCGGACATTGTTACGGACTCACCAGCTCCCGTTTCTTTTGAATATGGACCAGATGTCCGTTCAAGTGGTCGATGTAATTGTCGACCAATTGCGATAACGTCACCTTGCCGATTTCATTATGAATCCCGTAACGATCGAAGGCAGAATCGGGCAGACTCCGTAAGATCACCGCTGTTAGTTGCCGGTTTTGGGCAAATATCTCGCAAGCCGCAAGGGCGTCGACATCGTTGATTCCAGGAAGTTCGTTAAAGGCTGTTTCGTCGTAGCCGATCAATAATGGACGATCCATCGCTGCAATCCGTTTCATGCGGTCTGACGCAATCAAGTCGCTATCCATCATGTGAATTGCGATTTGCTGCAGGCTCCAAGTTCCTGGGACAGGTATCGCCATCAGTTGTTGCCGCGACAATCCGCGGTAGGCATCAAGGAGTTGCTTTCCGCCGTCCACGTAAACTTCAATTCTCGATCGATTCATCGCAACAGCTTTCTCCAGTTCTCTGGAAATCTTTTCTCGATTCCAACGACGTTCTATCGCCGTAGAAATCGTGAGACGTTTGTGTTGACTGGATTATCCTCTGATGGACTTCCCCGGGCAACAGCGGGGTGGCCATGAATCGTATCGACAAACAGTGAGCTATCGCCATTTAAAAGCTGAATCGATGCTGCGAAAAAAATTTTGAGTTACGATTTAATCGCATAAGATTTCCAAAAAATCGTGCAATTTTTCAAGTCCAATCGGCGTATCTTTGACACCGATTGAACGCAGATTCGTTTGGGCGAGCGAACCGATGGCAGCCTTCGAAATTCTGGTACCGCGAGGATGACGAGAAACCGCATCTTGCGCCCGGTCGACCGCTGGATACGCTGGTCCGGTCGAGTCCAATCAATTGCGCTCTTCCAACGCGCTATTCCTGTTTGTCAATTGAAACTTGAGCAAAATAAATGCTCGATTTTCCCTCGTGCGAGGAATAATAGCTGATCCACAAATGGCCTTCATGCCACACCATGCCGGCGTAGCTGGTGTCGCCACCTGAAGGGAGTTGTAAGCATTCCTCCAGTGTTCCCTCATTGGGATCAATCACGCAGACAGATGTTCTGACAGTGGGATGATAAAGGCGGACTGTAGCGAGGAGCCGTCCGTCCGGAATTTGAATCATGCAAGGACCTCCGATTTTCACGCCGAGTTCCTGCCACTGCCAATCGGTGAACGGGGCGGTTGCTTGTCCGAGCATACCGCTGGAGGGTTGGCCATCACGGCGAAGCAGACAGAAGGCCTCGTCGTCGCGAAACACCAATGACGTTTCATTAGGATAGCCGTCTTCGAGCAAGCGCTCGACGGACGTCTTGAACTCCTTCCCATCGATGCTGGTGTAAAGTCGGATAAATCGATCTTCGGAACAGCTATAGCCGATATTGTAGGCCGTGTTTCCATGCCAAGTGGTTCTCCAGAGCCAAACGTTGGGATCACCAATCTCGTGCCTTGAGCTCCATGATTTTCCATCGGCTGAGAACCACACCAGCGATTGGTGTGTCTTGTGGGTGCGGTCGTGGAGTGCCTCAGCGCCCGACAACATCAGGTCGCCATTGGGTGTTACGGTTATTTTGGCGTCACGCAGGTCGGAACTGGTCGACTCGATGAGCGCCAACGATTCCCAAGACCGTCCATCGGACGAACCGATGATTCGCAGTGCACCGTCAGGGGAGACATGTGACGCTCCCTCGCGGAACACACAGATCCATTGGTCGTCAAAACGGATGAGATCCGTGAATGCGTTATGCGCCGCTGCGTCCCAGATTTTGTGAACTTCAATCAATTGGATATCATCGTTCGCAAGCACTCCTTCCCGATCGTGTGCGGAACAGAAATGGGCATAAAACAGGGTTGTCCAACACCACCAAGCAAGTAATTTGTTCATTGTAATTAACCGAAATCTGCGGGAAACGAGTCGCTGTTTGTTCGCGCTCGTCGACTCGGCAATTGGGAATAAAAAAGTCACTGACCATTTACGCGATAGACACATTTTAACGAATCCGTTGCATTCCGCAAAGCAGATTGCCGCGAATCGCGAGACCGGATCTGGCGGCTTTTGCGTCGATCGATTCGGCTAACGAAACAGGAAGGATCGTCTCATTGATTGCCAGGCATAGATTATTTCAGCCGAACCCCAAGCGACGGTTGCGAACCAATCAACCCGGGCTTCGTGACCGGTTGGGAATTTTGTTTGGCGTTACTTCTTGACTTCCGGTGTGATACACTCATATTCAACTTGAATGATTAAATCGAACTACCTGGACGACCTTTAGCATAGGGGAACAGAAATATGAAACGAGCAAAAATTACTGTGATTGGCGCCGGAAACGTTGGTGCTACGACGGCACACTGGTGCGCATCGATGGAGTTGGGAGATATTATTTTGTTGGATATCCCTGAAGTGGGCGACATGCCTAAAGGCAAGGCGCTTGATTTGCGCCAATCGAGTCCAATCATGGGATTCGACTCCAACATCATAGGTACATCGGATTATGCAGTAACTGCGGACAGCGATGTTATCGTTGTGACTGCGGGGATTGCGAGGAAACCCGGAATGAGTCGCGATGATTTGCTGGCCACCAATGCCAAGATCATTACATCGGTGGCTGAGCAAGTCAAAACGAGTAGTCCAAACGCGATTGTGATTGTTGTTTCGAATCCGCTCGACGCGATGGTACAACAGTTTCAGGCAGTCAGCGGTTTTCCACCGGCTCGTGTCGTCGGCCAGGCTGGTGTTTTGGATACCGCTCGTTATCGTACATTCCTGGCAATGGAGCTGGGTGTAAGTGTTGAAGATATTTCCGCGCTATTGATGGGTGGGCACGGCGACACGATGGTACCGATGCCCACATGTACATCCGTCGGTGGCATTCCGATTTTGAGATTAATGGACCGAAGTCGATTGGATGGGATCGTTGACCGGGCTAGAATGGGTGGTGCGGAGATCGTCGGTTTGCTCAAAACTGGAAGTGCCTATTACGCGCCTGCCGCAGCGTGTGCACAAATGGTTGAAGCGATCGTGAAGGACAAAAAGCGGGTGATCCCCTGTGCAGCATATTGTGACGCGGAATATAACGTTGGTGGATATTACGTTGGAGTGCCCGTCGTCCTCGGGAGTGGTGGTGTTGAAAAGATACTTGAGCTGAAGTTGGACGAGCAGGAAAGCGCTGACTTCCAAAAGAGCGTTAACGCTGTCAAGGAACTGGTTGGCGCGATGTGTGAATTGGTTGGTGCCTGAAACCAGCGGCGGTCAACTGTTTATGTCAATTGAGACAGGTTGTTGACCGAGATTTAAACGACGGCGTTTGCAGCAGGTTGGATCGCTTGACGAATCAGGTTCGGTCCAAATTGTTAAGGGCGGTTTCGTAATAGGCGGCGGCGTGTCAATACGAATCGTCGAAAATCCCCATAGGTTTATGGCAAGTTGCGTCAAATGACTGAAAGCCCGTTTTCCGTTTGATCGGGTTGGCTCGCTAGCGACTCTGGAGACGGGGAGCGATATTTTTTGCGATCGGTTATGCATGCGGTTGACTTGTCTCGAAGGTTTAATTAAAAACTCATCTTTGGAAATTTACGTCGCTTCACCCAGGCAGACGATGAATCGAATAAAGTTAAGCCCGCTCGCCAAGAAGGAATTTGCAGGTTCACCTGCGGTCACGATCCAAGAGCGAAAGAAACCGGCAAAATCTACAGCGGTTTCTTTCGATGAATGTTCAAACGAGTTGTTGGATTATTCGTTGTTTATCCCACAACACTACGAGGTAAAATATGCTTATCCTTTAGTGGTGTGGCTCCATTCAGATGGTAGCGACCATCGGCAATTGCTGAAAATGATGCCGCATCTGAGTCATCGGAATTATGCCGCAATCTCGATCAGCAGTCCTCAGCATAACAATACCCAGAGTTTGCGATCGGAGACCAGTAGTTGGCAACAGAATCGAGTTTCAATTGAACAGACGGCTGCGCAGATCGAAGTTTCCGTTGATCATGCAAAGTTGCGTCTGAATATTGATCCGCGAAGAATCTTTATTGCGGGAAATGGGAGTGGCGGCACGATGGCAATGCGAATCGCGTTTGCTTTTCCGCACTGGTTTGCGGGGATCATCTCGTTGAATGGTAAAGTTCCCGAGAGTCGCCAGCCGCTGGGTGGTTGGTTGAATTGTCGACGGCTGCCACTGTTTTGGACCCATGCTCGTCGTTCGTCCAGTTTTGATGAAGAGACGTTGTGTCAAAACCTCAAATTGTTACATGTCGCTGGGTTTTCGATCGTACTCAAACAATATCCGTGCGATGACGAGCTTGATCCGCAAGTCTTTTGCGACATGAATGCTTGGATTATGGAAACGATCGCTGAATTTGGCGACGCCGATTCCATCGTACGCTAGTGCTCCTAGTGCTTCGTTCCAATTAAAAATTAGGGTTCCCTAATTCTTGAAAATTTGCGACCTTTGTATCAACACGGAGGTTTGCCATGGAAAAGAAGTATATCGTTCGGTTGGACGATCAGGAACGCCAAGAATTAAAACAGATTGTT
>JBGTDM010000140.1:0-4091 GCA_041748315.1 Pirellulaceae bacterium | reverse complement strand
TTCCGGAATTACGTTCAAACGTAGTGGCGATTACAATGGCACTCTTCGATGGGTTGAGTCGCAAATCCCAGTTCCCTTGATTGCTTCATGTCGAGCATCCTGATGTTGGAGTCGTTAATAACATTCCAGCAGTCGTTGGATTTGTTAATGGTTTTGCTTGAACGGATTTAGGTATCGGTCGTCAAGTTCAGCATTTGATGAGAACTGTTATTTCGCGGGTGACATTCTCACTCAGTCCCACAAACCGATCAAATTTGCACAGGTCATGTTACGACTTTGATGATTGTGGCACGATCGGTATTGCATAACGGTTCGAAAGATAGCCCCAATGAGCTTGGGGCTTGGCGAAGCCTTTGGATAATTTTAAACCGCAATGCATTTCCAAGTAACCGCAACGTTGACTTCAGGCTTCTGAAAAACATCGCTCGTTTAGATTGTTTGGACAAAACCGATGGTCGTTTGACGGCCGGTTTCAAGAAATATTTTGCCCGTTAACTGTACAAGGATATCCGTCGTATGTTGAGTCGTAAGAAGCGAGGTCGAGTTTCATCGTTGTTGTTACTAATGTCAGTTTTGGTTGTGGGAACGGTGGTTGCAACCTCACTTGCTCAGGAGGGAGAGATTGGCCAGCCTGGAACAGAGAACTCCGGCGCAACCCAGGACGCGGCTGAAATGATGCCGATTTCATCGGACACCGGAGTCGTGTCTGCGAATCCGTCGGTTGAGATCGTCGCTGAAGTTGGCACCAGCGAATACATTTTTTGGGCAATTCTGTTAGCCGGTTCGCTCTCGGCACTGTTTTTCGCCTTCCGGTTCTATGGCCAAATGAAACAGGCCGACGAAGGGAACGAGCGAATGATTGAGATTGCGGGATATGTCCGCGAGGGTGCCGCGGCCTACCTACGACAACAGTACAAAGTTGTCGCGATATTTATCATTGTCGTTTCAGCATTGTTGTACGGTGCTCATTTGTTGAAGTTGCAGGAGCAATGGGTCTTTCTGGCATTTGTTACTGGAGGATTTTGGTCGGCGTTTGCCGGCTATATCGGAATGAAAACTGCGACGGCAGCAAGCAGCCGAACTGCCGCCGGCGCCCAGAAGTCATTGAACGATGGACTTCAAGTTGCGTTTCGCAGTGGCGCCGTGATGGGGCTAACTGTGGTCGGGTTGGGGACCTTGGATATGTCGTTCTGGTATGCCGTTCTTCGATTTGGTTTGCAGCTCGATATGCAGATCGTGATCGTAACCATGTTATGTGGATTGATGGGCGCTTCCAGCCAGGCTTTGTTTGCGCGCGTGGGTGGTGGAATATTCACGAAAGCGGCCGATGTCGGGGCGGACTTGGTCGGCAAAGTTGAGAAAGGTATCCCCGAGGACGACCCGCGTAATCCGGCGACGATCGCTGATAACGTTGGGGACAATGTCGGCGACGTGGCTGGCATGGGTGCTGACTTATATGAATCGTATTGCGGTTCGATTTTAGCCACCGCATCACTTGGTCTGGCCGCGATGTCGCCGGCTGTGCTTGAAACCATGGGAGTTTCAACGGCTTCCACGGAAATGCGAGTGGTGGCTCTGTTCTTGCCGATGGTCATCGCCGCCGTGGGGATTTTCATGTCGATTGTGTGTATTCATTTGGTAAAGGCAGGTGAAGACGCCAGCCAAAAAGCACTGTTGAAAGTACTGGGTCGCGGTATCGATCTCTCGATGATCGGGGTGTTGATTGCGGCTTTTGTGGTGACTCTGTTGCTGCTGGGAACGGCGTTCTGGGGAATCGGTGTATCGATCGCCATCGGACTTGCCGCCGGCTGGATCATCGGCAAATGGACGGAATATTCGACCAGCGACGAATACGGGCCAACCCAGGCGTTGGCCGGCCAAGCTAGAACTGGTTCAGCGACCGTTATTATTGGCGGGATCGCTGATGGGATGAAGAGCGTTTGGGTTCCGGTGATTGTGGTCTGTGGTGGAATGATGTTGGCGTTTGGTTTTGCGACCGGCTTCCGATTCAATGACATCGCGTTTTACACATTGGGATTGTACGGCGTGGGAATCGCAGCTGTTGGGATGTTGTCAACATTGGGAATCACATTGGCCACTGATGCGTATGGTCCAATCGCCGACAATGCGGGAGGCAATGCCGAAATGGCAGAGCTTCCAGCAGTTGTGCGCCAGCGTACGGATGCGTTGGATAGCCTTGGAAACACCACCGCAGCGACGGGCAAAGGGTTTGCCATCGGCTCGGCCGCTTTGACCGCACTAGCGTTGTTGGCTGCCTATGTGGAACAGGTCAAATCGGGTTATGAGCGGTGGGCTGATGCCATTTCGGCTGATGCGCAAGTCGGCTACACCAAGGTTGCGGACAATTTCGTGGTTCACCGCGATTCGGCGGACAAGCCAGTCGTGGGCTATTTGGTGATGCCTTCACTGACTCGTGAGCTAGGCAACCAGTGGCGTGAACTTGGCGCGATGGCTGCAATTCCGGATGTTGTCAACAGCACACGGTTCAGAGATCAAATTGTGCTGGTCCGATCGGCGACCATGCCCGACTTTGCGAACCTTTACGACGCAACCGTACTTAATCCGCGAGTTCTTATTGGAGTGTTTCTTGGTTGCATGTCCGTGTTTGTGTTTTGTGCCATGACGATGAAAGCAGTAGGGCGCGCGGCACAGGGAATGGTAGAAGAGGTCCGTCGCCAATTCCTCGAGCATCCAGGGATTATGGAGGGGACCGAAAAACCTGATTACGCGCGACCCGTCGCGATCAGCACGACGGCTGCTCAGCAAGAAATGATCCTCCCGTCGTTGTTGGGGATTTTGACACCCGTCGCGGTCGGAATGTTGCTTGGGGTTGGAGGTGTCCTGGGGTTATTGGTCGGGACCTTGACCTGCGGTTTTTGTGTCGCCATCTTCATGGCCAACAGTGGCGGCTCATGGGATAACGCGAAAAAATATATCGAGGCGGGAAATTTGGGTGGCAAAGGATCGGACGCCCATAAAGCGGCGGTTGTCGGTGATACGGTCGGCGATCCATTCAAAGATACCAGTGGCCCTAGTTTGAACATTTTGATCAAGTTAATGAGCATTGTCAGTGTGGTGGCCGCTGGACTAATTGTCCGGTATAGCTTGGTTGCCTTGGGAATTATTTAAAAAGCGATCACCCTATGCAGACTCGACCGAAGGTGATTCGCGAAACTGTACCGTTTTTGGACACAGTTGTATCGTTTAACCGGTTGTCGCCACATTTAACGAGCAATTCGCTTGCCTCAACCTCCGGAAAAGTCCCTGCTTATCCGAGGTTTGAGGCATTTTTTTAGTGGATTGTCACGTTTTTTCGACTATCTTAAAGATAAGGCCTGTTCTGGAACCCGATTTGCATTCGGTAATTCTTGAGTGATAGTGCCTGTTTTCACAATCGTGGTTGCAGACGTAAAACTTGGCCAAACACTGAATGGTTGGGGTTGGCTGCGGATGTCCCAAGATTAGTGGGCGCTTGGTCGAAGCGTGCGACGGAGTTCGATTTTTCGATGCTTCGTTTTTCATTTAGATTGCACTTGTTTATTTTTTGTTTACAGTAGCTGATGCAAATATATGGGTCTTAGCTCAGGCAAGGCAGAGACCCGGCTTACTTAGGAGAGTTTTGTGATGACTTTACAATTTCGCCAACGGGCAATTCCGTGCATGATGATTGCAATGGGTTTCGCTATGGTTGCGTTGATGTCGACAGCAAATGTGTCGGCTCAGGAGACTGAAGCAGTTGAGCAACAAACTTCGGCAGAAAAAACCGATGAAGCAGTTGCCGATTCCAAGGAGGTAAAAACTCCGCGAATACCGACGCGAGTCTCGCGCACGTCAGAGCCCGCGGATCGCTTTGAAGCGGTAGGAATGTTTGAAGCGATTGACGCAGGACAAATCGAAGTTCGATTAATCCCCAAAGATTCTACGCTCTGCACCGTAATGGTTGAGAACAAGTCGGATAAGCCCTTGTCAATTCAGATGCCTGAGGCATTTGCGGGAGTCCCGGTACTCGCTCAAGCGGGTGGGCTCGGTGGTCCTGGCGGCGGTGGTGGCCAGGGCGGCGGTGGCTTCGG
>JBGTDM010000139.1:0-5804 GCA_041748315.1 Pirellulaceae bacterium | reverse complement strand
GTTGTATTCGGGATGGAATCAACCATTGGACTATGACCCCAACAGTTCGAATCAGGCCGAACGGTTGTTAGCTGAACCGGAGGTACGCGTTTTTGTCAACGACTTGATCCGCCGCATTGGCATGGCCGCTCCCAATTTGTTGGAGGATGCACCTGCCGAACAACGATTGGCGATGAGTCGTGTGGCACCGAGTCTATTGGAGGCACTTTTTAAACGCTGTGGTTGCTTGTATGTCGAACGACTCGTCCTGATAGACGGTTCGGAAGTGCCGGAAATCATCGGTGCGATCTGGTTGGAGTGTGGTGATCAAGCGCCCTTGATCGCCCGCGATATCGCAGTTTTAATTTCCCCTGAAGATGCCCCATCCGGGGAGGTTGAACTTGCCGGTGAACGGTTTTCCCGAGTTGTCACCCACGAAATATCGAATCCGGAAATCTTGGTAGGCAGCGTCGATTCGTTTGTCGTCATCGCCTTGGGTCAACAGCAGTTGACGGCTGCAATCCATCGCCTCAAAGGAGATCAGTCTCCACGTTGGTTGACAGATCTTCAAAAACGCCAAGCCGTAAAGAGAATCAATAGTCTTGGATACGTCAATGTCGCCGAGATTCGAGATTCATTTTTGCCTCTTGGCGGACCGGAACTGGCGGAGATTGTCGATGCTTTGGGGTTGGGCGATATTGAATCGATCGAGTCCTGCGCTGGATTCTCGGAATCGGAAATGGTCAACCGACTGTTCGTTAGATTTAGCCAACAACCGCAAGGTCTGTTTTCACTGTTTGCTGATAACGGAATTGCCGCCAATGAGTTAATTCATTTGCCGGCCGATTCGATGATTGCGATTGCAATCTCGATGGATCCCCGAAAAGTCATGGCGTTTATTGAACAGATGATTGGCCGTTTTTCACCGCGAGAGTCCGCTGAGATGGCGGAGGTGTTCGAGGCCTTTCGCAATGAAACCGGGATCGATTTAAAACGGGACATCTTGGAGAGTCTAGGCTCGACTTGGACACTTTATAACGGCGTCGGCGACGGCTGGTTCACTGGGTTGGTGCTTTCAGCGACCGTTTCGGATGAAGACAAATTGTCCGCATCCTTGGATCGGCTGACTCAAATTGCCAACGAGAATTTTCGGCAGAGACCTAACGTCCCTCGTTTCACTCGGCGAGTTGAAGGAGACATCAATGTGTACTCGTTGCAATTTCCGGGGATCGGGAGTCCGATTGAACCGAGTTGTTGTGTAGCTCACGGCCGACTTGTCGTGACGCTTTATCCCTCCATGATTAAATCTGCGATCGGCCAAATTGAAATTGAGCCATTGCTCGATTCGGCGAATTTTACAACGTTAACGCAACGGGCGGATCGCGCCGATTCAGACTCGCGCCTGATTGGGTTTTCGTATACCGATACGCAGAGGCAGTTTGAATTTGTTTATCCCTATGCCCAGATGTTCCTGACGATGGGGCGGTCGTTTGCCCAAGACTATAGCGATACGTCGTCAGAGGGCTTGCAATCGATCGTCGAAATCATGAATGGCATTCAGCTTCCTCCAGCGCGAGTGATCCATCGGCATTTAGCGCCTACAATCGGAGTGACACGTCAGTATGATGATGGTCTCGAATTTGAAACACGTCAAACCATGCCAAGTGTAGATATGGCGTTCGTGGCACCGGTGGCTGCTGCATTGATTCTGCCCGCTGTCCAATCCGTTCGCTCGGCGGCACGAAGAACTCAATCCGCAAATAATATCCGGCAAATGTTGATAGCCGCTCACAAGTTCGAATCCTCTTTCAGGCAGTTTCCAGCAGGACATTCCACGGATTCGCATGGCAATCAACTCCTTAGTTGGCGCGTCCATTTGTTACCCTTCATGGATGAAGACGCTTTGTATAACTCCTTTAATCTCGACGAACCTTGGGACAGCGAGCACAATCTTCAATTGTTGGAAGAAATGCCAGCAGTATTTCGTTCGCCAGCAAGCTCAGCGGCCCCAGGCATGACCGTTTACCATGGGATCGGCGGTCCGCAAGGAATCTTGTCCGAACCCGGAGAGCCCGGGAACTTGGGGCGCAGAATTAGGGAAATCATCGACGGAACCTCGAACACAATCATGATTGTTGAAGCGAGCGATGAATTAGCCGTCCCCTGGACAAAACCAGACGATGGAATTTTACCGGATGACTTCGATTTTGAATCGCTGTTTGGTTTATATCCAAACGGAACGAATGTGGGAATGTGCGATGGATCTGTGACGTTTTTGCCCCAAACATTTCCAGAAGATGTCTTAAAATTGATGATGAAGTTCAACGATGGAGAGGTTGTTCCGTATGTCGAATTCGATCGCTAGGAACGCTGCGAATCTCCGTCAGAATTGAGATCCAATTCGTTACCTGCGGACAATCACGGTTGTCGATCGTCGTTTGCGGCGACGAGGTTATTCGGGCAACCGCGGTGCCATTTCGATTTCCTGTCCGCAAGTTACGCAAAAATATAGAAACTGTTGTGAAAGGCAAGGCTTTGAAATTTCAACACGTCACTCCGCTAGGTGCTCTACTTTTGTCGGTTATTCTGTCGCTTGTCGGGTGCCAGTCGCCAGCAACAACCGTAACCTCGCAAGATCCCAATGGGACTCGTCAGGCGTTTTTCAAACAATTGGCTGAGCTCGAAGGCCAACGGTTCGAAGGGAAGGTCGTGTATATGATTGAACCTGCTCCACCCTTTGATGGTGCTCGTTTGGTAATGCACGTGGAGAGTGTGACGGAACAGGAGATTCGAATCCCCTTTCACGTCGATGAGGATCGCTCGAGAACCTGGATTTTGCAAATTGGTAATCAGGGATTATTATTCAAACATGACCACCGCCATCCTGATGGTACTCCGGATGATGTTACCAACTACGGTGGTTGGGCGACTGATGCCGGCACTTCACATCGTCAGCACTTTCCGGCAGACGGGTTTACTGCCGAGTTACTGCCAGAAGCGGCGACAAATGTTTGGACAATTGAACTCAGGCCGGACGGTGCGTTGTTGGTTTACGAACTGTCGCGTCACGCGGCGCCCCGATTTCGTGCTGAATTTGATTTAACACAGCCAATCGAATGAGCTGATTAATTGTCACGATTGACGAACGTGTTCTGGATTCAACGCTTAGCTGATTTCACGACCAATTCAGGATGGAACAAAGGGGATTTGCAGCACGAAAAAATCTGCAAAACGCAATTCAGCGGCGATGAAAAACTTGTGCTGAGACCTGCTAGGGTTGCGTAACCGGTTGGCAGATCGTTGAATCCGGTCAGGCCAAGTCGCGGTCTTCGAACAACACCAACGACAACAGCATGGCGATCGTCCCGTAAATCAAACAGTAGATGCACGCCCACGCCATATAGCTGAGTGGAACGTCAACATCTCCGATGATTGCTGTTTCAACATCAAAATGATCAAGTACCGGGAAGACGACGGATATAAATTGCCCGAACACTACCACTGGCTCAAACGCTTGAACGACTTCGGCAGACTGAACGATCAATGGAGTCAGATGCCCTAGCACATAAATCGCGAAGCAGACCATAAAGTTTGCCAAAATGCCAAGTCGAGTTGAGACCGCAATACTAATCGCGACAAACACTAATGATTCAAAGTAGGCCAAAATCAAACCCGGGATCGTTTTGACAGCTTCATCAAAGCCATTGACCCATGCAAAATCACGTCCAGAGGTTTCTCGCGCATCGTAAATGGGCTTGTAGCAAACCCAAATCACAAACCAAAGACCGACCACGACAAACATCAGCCCAATGGCCGTCGAAATACCCGAAAATTTTCCAAGCAAAAACTGGCGTCTGCCGACGGGTTTTGACAAAACTGTCAACGCGGTTCGTCCCTCGATCTCTTCAGCAACCGATTTGCTGGCAGCCCAAATGGCCACAAAAATCCCCAAAATCCGGATCAAGGTCAAGGCGGACATTTTGTACATCTTAATGTCTTCGCCGAAGGTGTAATACGGAATGTAAATGGACACCACGGCAAACACGCCACCAATGATTGCGATCAGCGCAAAAACCGGTTGAGTGATTTCCGTCTTGAACGTGGATAACGCGATTGCCGCTATCTTGGGACACCCGGCGCAGAACATCCAATATCCCAAATAAATCGCCAGCACACCGACCGCGATTCGAGGAATAATCCCCATCTGGGGATGTTCCACTTGTGTTATCCATTGCAAATCAACACTCGCGTCGAAATCCCCGTCGTTCTTGATAAACAACTTCTGAATTTCCTCGGCTGGAATTCGTTGATCACCGACTTGGCGACGATAGCTGGTGTATTCGCTGTTCTTGAATACTTCAAAGTATGAGTCGATGCCTAGCCCATCAAAGGGCTGTGCGGCCAATAAAACATCCTGATCCGATCGGAACTGAATGAGTCTCAACTCCTGACCGTAGAAACTGGTATCGATCTCATGAGTCGTCTTCGCAGGAACATTGACATCCAGCGCCTGTTGAAACCCGGTTTGATTGAGCCGTTGCAATGAGTTCAATTTGTCGATCGGTTCTTCGACAATCAATACCGATCCAAATCCATCAAACAACGCCAGGACGATTCCCAGAATCGCAAAGCCAACAAACCCAATCGCAATTTTGGTTAACCAACTCGCAAAATTACCAACCGGCTGGTGCCCCAGTTCATCAAATCGTTTTTTCGAAACCACCGCCGTGAAACCGAATCCCATCACGATTGAAATCAACAGGCCCAACAGAATCCATAATGTGATATCACCCCCATCCGTCTGTCTGCCAAGCCACCCCTGACCGAACGCAGCCGCAAAAATTGCGATGAGGGTTAGCACAGCGATCGAAATGCCACCAATCATTCGGGTCACCGGCGCATCATTGAGCGTATTCAGCCCCGGAATACGTGACAATAAATATATCAGGCCCTTGCACAAATAGACCAATATCAAACCCAGGGAGATACCGACGGACATGACCCATACTGGTGTCAGCCAACCAATGATTTGATCACTCTGCGCGAGAATTAAACTATGTTCCATTGAGGTTAGAATGCTTTGCACGTTTTTGACAACCCGCGCTGAACCTTAGCGCAGGGTTTGCGATATCTAATAATCGGGTAACTTCGGGCTGGCCGTAAACAACCGCCGTGACACTCCTGGAACGTTAAACGTTAAAGTTGCGAACCGTTCGCCAGTATAAAACCAAATTCGATCGTTGGACATAACGGGCCGCAACCGATCGCCGAATTCCCGTCAACGGAAACGCATCCAGATTCCAAGTCCGATTGACAGGTCCGTTCTGAAATGCGCAATGGCCAAATAGCTTTGGATCTACCTGTAACGAATTACGGCCATTATGCCGTTGTGGTTCAATCTTAACCAGCCTTTGCCCTGAATTTCAATTGCTCACACTGAATTTCTCGGTCAACTCGACTTGCGGCTTGGCCAATGGTCTCACGCCGAAACCAAATCACTGAGTTAATCAATGAGCTAACTTAGTCGAGCAGATCAACGTGGACAAGACCCGCCAAATTTCATTGATGGCGAATTTCAAACGATTCCAGCTTCTGCCACGTTTCGTAATCGCGATCCACCGTGGTTCGCTCGATTTGGCCAGGAGAACCCGATTTTATCTCTTTCAAAAACGCCTCCAAGGCTGCGAAGTGACCTTGAGCAACGGTCTCGACTGAACCATCAATGAGATTCCTTACATAACCGACGATTGGATAATTGCCAGCCAACGATTTCACGAAGTACCGAAATCCAACTCCCTGGACGCGACCGTTAAAGACCATTCTCC
>JBGTDM010000138.1:0-17285 GCA_041748315.1 Pirellulaceae bacterium | reverse complement strand
CCATCAAAGCATTAGAGAAAACCCCAAGAGCCGCAGCTTCTCGGTGGACTTGAACAAACATCTCTTTCGCTGCGCCCATCCAAAATGCAGCCATCAAGGGAATGCATTGGACTTATGGGTCGTCCATACCGGCCTGCCGCTATACGACGCAGCCCTCCATTTAGCCGCCGAGTTCAAACTAAAAATCAAACGGAACAGAGAAGAGGAAACCCGTAAAAATGAACCACCAAAAACAACATATTCGCCAAGTAACCAACAGACAAAAGAACGGCGTCATCAAACCGACGCCACTTGACTTTCATCGGTACATCTGGCCCCGGGAACCTTCGTTTTCGTTTTCTTTCCTTTTAACTTCCCCCTTTCACCACGTTTTCCTTGGCAATCATAATTTCATCAAATATTGACCACAGTAAGCCCAGTACCACGATTATACTGGGCACGATGACCAACTTCGGCGGTCCCCAGCCTCCGGCAAAAGCCCAAACAAACATGGTTATAATGGCAATAACAAATAGAGATATGGTCATAATAATAAATAACCCCATAAAATGAGGGTGTGGACGCAAAACAAAAATGTCCAACAAGCTAAGTATAACTAGCCAAAAAAAGGCACCAATTAGTCCCGAATTATACATAAGCGCCCAGTCAATGATGGCAACATCATTAAGTCTATTGCTTTTAATCACTTGAAAAACATTTTCCACCCTGTTTGTCGGATGATTACTCGCCATATATAGTCCCGGAGCCGAACAAGATGCTAACAAAAACACAACGAATACGGTTGCGATTAAAATTAATCGAAGCCAAGTTAACGATTTTGAAGCAATCATGTTTCTATCTATTATCTATCGAAATAGAGATGTAAGCCATGCTTGCTTATACTCAAATATTTCAATTGAAAACACTCCATCAGCTAAATTGCGCCACGTTGGAGCCTTATATCTGTAGGAACATATTCATATTCAAGTTCAAAGCTGGTGGCTTTACGGTCGTGCGTGAGTGGCTCCTTTTGGTGAGGCATACTCAGCCTTATCCATATCCTGACCATAAGTTCCGTAAACCAAGTAGGATTGTCAAGCATGATCCAGGTATGGTTTCTCGTCTCAAATAATAATATGTGAGGCAGACGGTGGTCGCGGTCTACCTGGGCAGATGGGAATAGGCGCGATATTCTTGGCGTTAATTGACGTTAATACTGGTACGTTGCTACTTTCGGCAATGCTGCCGTCCTCAAAATCTTGTCGTTCAGCAGGGTTGTAAAAGCTCATGACTGATTCAGTGCAGAGCACGACTATTACTAGACCGCACTTAATAATTGTCATGAGAATAAAAGCATTTCTTTTTTTCATCAGTTTTTCACAAAAGCACACCCTCGAATGAACCGGCAACTGCGTCTTCAACGCTTAATTCTGCGGCCGGAGTAACCAATTCATCCAAGAATTCTAGATTTGGGAGCCGAGTTCATCCCCAAAGCAATCGCATTTGGCGGCCCGAATGGTAAGCCGCGTAGGCTCCGCCCCGAGTTATTCATTAGGGGTGGAATTTTGTCAAGCGATACCGTTTCATTCTTTCCGCAAAAGCCAGCACTGCGATGATCGGGAGTTCATCGGTGATAGCATTGGAAACTGATCTTGGAAAAGCCGGAAGCGGCGTTGCACACGAGGTATCAGAAACCGCCTTAAGGATAAGCATTCGGTATAGCTATCGCCGCTGAAGCTGGCGGTGACGGGCTCGGTTAGCACACTGACCGAGGCCAGCTTCACCAGACCAACTGGAACACCAACGTTGACGATCCGCAGGTCAACGGTAGGCGAGAGACTGGAGGGAGTTCGGGGTGCCGTGATGCCGCGTTATATGTCGCCGATATGGGGTTTATCGTGGGCGGCACCTTTTCGGTTAGTTGCGGCGAGCGATTGAATCGAGTGCGCTCCGACGCGATGGAGAACGCCGGCTGAATTCAAAACGCTCTTCGGGCACCCGGGGCAATTCCCGGCGAACGCCGTTTACCTGGTTTGTGCCAAACCGGGAGGATTGGGTCAGCCTGGAAAGGCTGACGTACATACCTTGCGCTGTAGGATTAAATCACCGGAGTGACGAGGCGACATCTTCCGGGGCAAAGGGGTTAATCCAACATTCTGTCCCCCATTCAAAACCGGCGGGACGAGTCAACCTGGGGAAGAGTTCGACAAACCAATGTTCGCAAGCATAGAATTCGCGAGGTGCAAAATGAAAAAGCAGATTGTAGGCGGGGTTTTCCAGGAGCTGGTCCAGCCGGGTCACATACTTCTGGCAGAGGTGAGCCAACTCGGCAACCATGCCGTCATCCGCGCTGCCAAAATCGCTTCGATGATGACGCGGAATAAACCACATTTGGTATCCGAACCTGCTGGCAAAGGGGCAGAGCACGACGAAGTGCTCCGTAACCTCTAGGATCCGCTGTTGTTGAGAAATCTCCCACTCAACGATTGAATCGAGTAGGGTACGGCCCTTCTGTTGCAGGTATTGCTCCATGCGGCTCCATCGAATTCTGAGTTGGTCAGTGATCATGGGTGTACCAATGAGCTGCGAATGAATGTGTTGTAACGAAGCTCCAGCTTCTGCGCGGCAGTTGGTAAATAACATTGCATGTTCGATGGCAGCTTCCTGTCGAAATTGCCGAATCCGATCACGATAGACCTCGAAACTGGCGAGCAATTCCGCGATGGTAAGTTCACTCAGGCTCTCGACGTGCCTGGGAGAATTCACAATAACTTCCTGCTGGCCACTGGCAGGCGTACAGGAGTACGGACCGGATTCAACAGCGCACGATGGCGTACCATTGGATTTTGAGTCGTTGACTGTTGCGCAGGAAAACGAGGGATACTTGTTGGGGACAACTCGAACCAACCAAGGATACTGGTCGCTTGAATGCGAGATTTCCAATAGAGGCTCTGGTGTGTCTGTTTCGTTGCCTGCGCAAAATGGACAGCGACCGAGTTCCGTGCGTTTCATAATTTGCTGGAACTCGTTGGGGCGTTGCTGACGATCCGAGGCAATAGCCACCCACTGGCCAATAATCGGATCAAATCGCAAATCGGACATAAGGATTTCAATTCGGGTGGGATGACGTCGTTTGGAAGTTTGCGATCGCTTGGTGATAGACGTCAAGATACTGCATTGCACTTTTTCGCCAAGACCAATCTTGTTTCATTCCTGTTTCCACAAGTTGATTCCATAGCTCAGAATGTTCCAGGTAACAAACCACCGCTCGAGCCAAAGCGGTCTCCAAGTCTGTTGATTTGAAACTTGAGAAGGTAAAACCGTTCGCCGATTTGTTTGCCAAGTTTGCGTCAGTCGCATCAACGATCGAATCGGCCAAGCCACCTGTTTGGCGGACGACGGGGACTGCGCCGTACCGCAAACTGTACAATTGATTGAGTCCGCAAGGTTCGTATTGGCTGGGCATGACGAAGATATCGCTCCCGGCTTCGATCTGATGCGCGAGCGGATCCGAGAACTTCAAGATTACGGACAATCGTTTCGGATATTGTGTTGCCAGACGTTTTAAAGCATTTTCGAATTGCACCTCGCCAGTCCCCAGGATAACCCACTGGACGTCAATCGATTGGATCCACTGTTCCAACACCGGTAACAAAATGGACCAACCCTTCTGTGACGCCAGACGGCCAACGAGTCCCAGTAAGGGCACCTTCGCGTTCACCTCCAAGCCGACCTTTTCTTGAAGATCAAGTTTACAATCTCGTTTTCCGTTTGGCCAATTGTCAACGGTATAGTTGGAGGCGAGAAAGGGATCGCTTTGGGGATTCCAGACTTCCGTGTCGATTCCGTTCATGATTCCTTTGAGCACCGTGGCCCGCTCTTGCAGTACCCCCTCCATGCCACACCCCAATTCACTGCTCTGAATCTCTCGAGCGTAACGGGGGCTGACCGTCGTTATTTGGTCAGCAAATACGATCCCGGTTTTGAGCAAGCTCAGGTCACCAAAAAATTCCATCTGACGCCAGTTAAAATATTTCCAATCGAGCCCTGTAACGGCCATGTCCCAATGCCAAAAACGACCTTGATAAGCGAGATTATGAATCGTGAAAATAGTCGGAACATGTTCGAACGGCGGTATCGATGTATACTCCAACTTCAGCAATGCTGGAATGAGCCCGGTCTGCCAATCATTGGCGTGTACGATATCGATTGGCAGATCCAACAGCCGAATGGCCTCCAGTACAGCTCGGCAAAAAAAAGAGAACCGCTCACAATTATCCGAATAGTCTCTTCCTTGTTCGCCATACAGTCCAGGACGGCCAAAGTATTCATCTTGACGAATCAAGTAATGGGCAACGGGTTCACCCACCGCCGTGTCGTTATGCAATCGCAAACCGCTCGTCACAGGCGAGATTAGTCCCTTGGATGAAACGTCCGTATTCATACCTTCGGGTTGGTTCGAGCCATGTCCTTTAACGGGCTGATACTTAAGGACCGTACCAGACACGATTTTCTGACCTACGGGAATCCTCAACGCTCCAACCACTTCAAAGTTGAAATCAGGATGCTGAAGCACCGACTGGTAGGCCGGCAGAAACAGATGGCAGTGGTGATTGAGCTTGCCAAGCTCTAGTGGCAACGTACCGGAAACGTCTGCAAGCCCACCGGTTTTTGCGAATGGAATGGCTTCGCTGCTAACAATTGCGATGTTGAGGGGAGGTGTTTTCGTCATTTCACTTCTCTACCTTTATTCCACATCTTAGCTTGCAACAACGATTTGTCGATGTTGATCCACCGGTTTCCCGCGTGATTGGCGTGATTATTGCCAAATGCATTTGACGATATCGATCAGAGGTTGGCGTACGCGCAATCAATCACCGGTCCTTGCGGTGACGTCAGCGACCAAAAGGCGCGCCTAAGGGTGCGAATTATTTAACAATGGCCCATCGCGGCAACGGCCGCATCCAGTTCAGCGCAGGCCAACTCATCGTCGGAGACCGTCACGGTGGGTCCCGCAAACCGAGTTGCCAATTGAATGAGTTCAGCCCATCCCACGCGATTCAGCTCCACGCTTCCTGCCGTCGAACTTGCAAGCGTTGAGAGCAGATGATCCTGCGGCTGACGCGTTAGAACAATGACAACCAATTTTGCATGATGTTGCCAGCGCTGAAACTCGGAAACGGTTCGAGCGATTACCACTTCGTAGCATGTCGATCCTGCGAGATCTGTTTCTGAATTCCCCACATCTTCAGTTTGTGCATCGATCATCGTTAAATCAGTTTTCATCCCTTGACCGATCATTGCAAATACATTCGCCTCGCAACCGACAACCAACAACCGATTCGGCATTCGATTCAAATGGGTCAGCAGTTGTCCCACCGTCAATCCGGAAGTCGGATGCATCATGTTCGATGCGATTTGCGCCGCGGGCTCCAGGACGAATCGGCGAAAACTCATTCTCGGGTGAGGTATGCAAAGCGTCGGCGATACGATGACATCAGTACCGAAGAGCAATAGATCGAGATCCACCGTTCGCGATTCCCACCGCTTACCTCTTGTTCTCCCAAACTGGATCTCCAACTCAAACAGCATTTGACATAGGCTCTCAGCAGATAAATTAGTCGAAAATCGAATGACAGCATTTAAAAAGTTTTTTTGATCGACTTCCCCCCCGATCGGAGCGGTTTCGATACAACGGCTGGATTTGTATTTTTTGATCCGCGAATTGTTGAATAGCGCCTGCGAAATCCCCTGAAAATTCTCAAGTCGATCGCCGACGTTTGAACCAAAAGCAATCAGACAGTCTTTGTCCACAGGATCCCTTGAAGAAAGTTCTTAATTTGCGACAAAACCAGACATCATCCTAAAAGATCTACGACGAATTTTAATTTCGTCCCGGTTTTCGTGTACAGCCGGCTGGGAATGTTTTGAACTCCCTGGTTGCTGCCTTTTGTTACGAAAAAATATCGCGGAACGTCCATTCGCAGGCGAGATGCGCCGGCATTCAACAGGATGCGATGCGCCAATTGATTTCGGGACCTCCGGATACAACCGGGGTTGATCGATTGGCGGACACTTTAAACCAGCCCGTATGCAAACAAAAAAAGAAACGACGCCGAACATCTTGTTCAGCGTCGTTTCTCAGCGGATTCGAATCCGTTCTAATAAGAACTTCCTTGCACCAATTGCCTTCCTGGCACAAAATAATATTTCCATGTCGGCAACCATGATTATCGCATTCGCGGGCTGCCAAAATTATTGAGCGTCAACCTGGGCTTGGTTCAAAACCTGCGGTGTATCCTCGACTGAATAGTGAATATTCCCTCCGACCCGCCAAAACAAGCGAATCCAAAACAGGTGGGGAATCCGTTTCCTCGGTTGTTCCGTCGACAGTCGGTCCGATCAGTCGCCGCCACCAGTAAATGCGCTGGTCCATCAGCGTGTCTTAACATCCTGGAATACAAAACATAGGCAGGATCTCGCTTTCAAATCGATGAATACAGAGACTATTCACGAGAAGGTACACAGAGTTTGATCAAAACCGCTTGGCCTTGATCACCGCTTGAACGGCACAATCGCTCGAATTCCCCCTCGAACTGTCAATCCCTGCGAAACGCAATCAACTCCCCAAAATGAATTCGCAAAATAGTGCAGGTGATTCATGACCATTAATTTCTATAACGCGTCATTGTCTAAAGGATCGAGCACTTGTCAAGGAAACTTCATCAAGAAATTGAAACATTTTTTTCAAGAAATATTTTCAGCGATCCCCCTACTTGATTGTTTCCTCTGAACTTGTTTATCGCAATTGGTTCACCGGATGCTTGAGCCGGGGATTGATTTCGAGTGACTCCACCAAGGTTTTAAGATTCAATTGTTCGGTCGGCTCGGTGCACAACTCGAGTGTCAAGGTTCACGTTTGCCCAACGACTACGGAGACGAATTAGGAGCCAGTCATTTCAGCGCGTCGCGCAAGGCGCACTCGATGCAACGCGCTGCCGTGACAGTTGCAGCAGCATGGATCTCCTGAACATCGAATCTGTTTCCAGGCATCGAACAAAAAACTCTTTGCTGCGGCTCCGCGCTGAACGACATTCAGCGAGCTTTCATCGCGCACGGGATGTGAGATATTCCTGTTGTACACTTTGCATTCAAGGGGGTACCTTTCTATAATCAACGACATGAAACTAGAAGATGAAATCGAGCGGTTGTCTGTCATTAATTTTCCGCATCCAGCTTTGCGCCGTCCCTCCAAGCCATTAGTTAAGGTTGACCGCACCATTCAGCGACTCGTCAATCGGATGTTTGAATTGATGTACCAACACAAAGGGATTGGATTGGCAGCAAATCAAGTGAATCTGCCTTTTCAGCTCTTTGTCGTCAATCTTGAGGGAGAAGCTAATGGCCAGCAACGAGTCTTTATTAACCCAGTCCTGGAAAGCCCCAAGGGGCGCAAGGAGGCTGAGGAGGGATGTTTGAGCATTCCACAAGTTTACGGGAATGTATTGCGGCCTGAAGAGGTTCGAATCAAGGCCTACGAGATCGATGGCACAGAGATTGACGAATTGGCAACCGGAATCCTGGCACGGGTCGTGCAACATGAGTTCGATCATTTACAAGGTGTCATGTTTACCGAGCGAATGAGTGAAAACGCGCGCAAAGCGATTGATCACGAGTTGGAGGCTTTTGAGATTGAATTTAATGGCTTGCGCCGAAGTGGAGCAATCGAAAGCGACTCAGCAATCGAGGCGCGCTTGCTAGAACTGGAAAAGCTTTACTGCAGAACGTGAGCCCGATGCGTATTGTGATGATGGGGACGGGTCCCTTTGCCGTACCGACCTTTCGAAGACTTCTCGACTCCGATCATGAGATTTTATGTTTGGTGACTCGGCCTGTCGCCGTCGTCAAAGGCCGCCGCAATAAAGCGGTTCAACCGATGCGCGATGTGGCGGAACAGGTTGGATTGAAGATACTCGATCCCGTCAACGTCAATGGTCGAGCGGTTGTCGCACAGCTCCAGAAGTTCCAGGTGGAATTGTTTGTGGTTTGCGACTACGGCCAAATCCTCTCCAGACCTTGCCTGCAGGCCTCGAAACTGGGTGGCATCAATCTACACGGTTCATTGCTCCCCAAATATCGAGGTGCAGCCCCGATCAATTGGGCACTTTATCACGGGGAAACCGAAACCGGAGTGACCGTGATTCACATGACGCCGCAACTTGATGGCGGGCCAATGTTGGCCCAAGTCGTCGTAACGATTGAACCTGACGAAACGGCGATCAAGTTGGAATCAAGAATGGCGTTAGCCGGTGTCGCGCCCGTCTTGGAAGCGATCCAGAAGCTACAATCCTGGGATGGCGAATCGACGCTGGGAATCCACCAGGATAAGCAACACGCATCGAGGGCGCCACGGTTAACCAAGGAAGATGGCAGGATTGATTGGAGTCGCTTTGCCCATCAAATCATTGATCAAATTCGTGCCTTTCAACCCTGGCCGGGTTGTTTTACCAATTGGCAACGACTCAATCAGGCGGACGCTCGCCTGATCATCCAGCGCGCGGCCATTGCTCCGCTAAGCGGTGTTCAGGGAGTACCTGGGGAGATCATCGAGGTCACATCGGACCGATTGATTGTGGCTGCACACGAATCGTCGCTGAGTTTGTTGCAGCTTCAACCGGCGGGTAAACGGTCGATGAGTGTGGCGGAGTTTTTGCGTGGCAATCCGGTGCAAGTTGGCGAGCGAATGGCTTAAGTCAATTTCAGTCGCTCAACTTCCGCCGACGTCGATTGCCGCTTAAATGTTGCTCGATCGAGTGCCACAATCGCATTGAAGAACTGACAACTCTTCGCAAGCAATGTCGCATACAGAATCCGTAAGCGTTCACGCTCTGATCGACCGTCTCTTGCCACGAATTCCATTTACCATTAGCGGCGTGGTATCCCTTGTGTGGTGCAGCGTAATTGTGCCGTTTCCAAAATCGCCAACAACAATTCGGTGTAATCCATTCCAGCAAACCCTGCCATGAAGTTGAACTTGCCATCCCAGCACCAGCCAGGATTTGGATTGACTTCGAGAAGTTTTATCCTCCCGTTCGCATCAGCACGAAAATCAAACCTTGCATAGTCCTGGCAGCCCAGTCGCTCGAACAACAGGCTTGAATGATCGTACAACCGTCGCACCGTCTCATCATCGATTTCTGCCTCGCGATACTTTATTTGCGACCAGTACGGGGAGTCGGGTAACCACTTCGATTCATAGCCCAGGATTTTGGGCAACCGGGCGTCGAGTCCGCTAAAGTCGACCTCCAACACGGGCAAGAATCGAAACCCTAAACCTGGGTTGCCAATCAGCGCAACACTATATTCGTTTCCAGTCAAATATTCCTGAATCAATAGAGGAATACCAGGAAACTCCTCATTGAGCTCGGTCATCCTGGTAATTAACTCGTCAGGATTTTGCACCACGGAATGTTGAGTGATGCCGACGCTGCTGTCACCATAATTTGGTTTCACCAGTGCGGGGAGAAACGAGGGTAAGGTCGCGGAATGATCATCGGGATCGCAATAGGTTTCCAACGGAACGGGAACACCCAGTGACTCGGCGATAACTCGCACCAACGATTTGTTGTAGCACAGCCCCAGCGTGGTTGGGGCGGCACCGCTATAGGGAATTTCCAACAAGTCAAGGATTGCGGGGACATGCAGCTCTTTGAATGCATCGTTGCCATACCCTTCATCGCAAAGGTTGAAAACAAACATCGGTCGCGTCGCTCTCAATTCACTTAGTAACGTGGCGTGGTTATCGAGGTAGCTAAACTGAAACTGTTTGAGTTCGGCCAAAGCCGATTGCAGCTTCGTCACCGTTTCAAGATCTTCCGGGTTGAACTGACCATCTCGTTTGCAATTATCGGGTCGGCGCGGATCGCCAAGCAACACGGTGACGTTTTCAAAGCGTGGTTTTTTCCCCACACGAAGCTGCGGCGGCTTGGTCGATCGAGCGGTCACCAGGATCCGGCAAGCCATCATTCCTAAATCCTGATTTCGGGTCGATTCGCCGACGATCGTCTCATGGTTTCGGATCTCCTTGAACCCGCATTCCTGCAATAGAGTCTGAATGCTCTCCCTCGAGTAGAGCCGTTCAGCATAGAATTGATCGACAATGACACCGCGCTCGGCGTGAATCACAACCTCGCGTGATATCAATCGTGAGCGGTCATCCGACAATGAACGCTCCCGGCAAACAAGGTGATTTTGATCAATCCATTCCCAGGATCGCGGCTCAAAATGGTTGCGCTGCCATTCGCCGTCCGCGAGGTCAAAGATGACCGTGCCCCCAGGACTCAATACTCGACGAATTTGCCTCAAAACGGCGGTGTCATCTTCCTCACGATCAAAGTAGCCGAACGAGTTGCCCAACATCATGACGCAATGAAAATTTGCCTCTTTCAAGCGAAACCTCCGCGCGTCCCCCTCATGAAACGACACGGGCAAGCCCTCCTGTTTTGCGCGGCGGCGGGCAAGCCGAACCAGGTATCTCGAACGGTCAACGCCAACAATATGACGAAAGCCTCGGCGGGCCAGCTCCAGGCAGTGACGCCCCTGTCCACAACATAAATCCAAAACTCGATCGCATGGCTCAATACCAGTCGCCTGGATTATCGCATCCAGCTCGCGGTGGGTTGCTTCCGAGTTCTCGACAACGTCCCCATCGGTTTTGAGGTAGACCGAATTAAACAGCGTGCGCCACCACTCGCGAGGCAAATGGCGTTCCAAATCAGATACCGGCCCTAAGGTTCGGTTGGCCGACGCGGGAACCATGGAGGCTGCGGTAAAAGGTGCCGGGCGTTTGTTGGTTTTTAAATCCGTAGACATGTTTGAATCCTAAATGCTAGTTGAGCAGACGAAAAACAGAAGGCGATTCTCCGCATTGATTACGCATTGGCGCTTCCAACCGATCATTTTATCGTTCCTGGCTTCATCGGTGACTGTTCCCATCGATTTTAAATTCGAGCGACCGGTAAAACATACGGCCGCAGGGTGAGCCAACGAGAAGGGGATCGATTCGGGTCGACCTCGTCATATCGAAACAGAGGTCCAAATGAACAAGAAAAGCCAATAAACACGGACGTTTGGCTGCTCGTGTAAAGTCTTGAGTTGGCAACACAAGTAACCCTGTCCCCTGCGGTCCGGTTTGGCTCAGTTCGAAATTCGTGATAGGTTTTTTTTGGGACAGGTTTGTTGTGCGCGTCACCTTGAGCGCATCGACGATTAAGCCAAAATGACTTATATCGAATTCCGACAAATTGTCAATTGAAAACCTCCCAACACCCAAAAATTTTATGCCTATTAGGTTAAAATCGTGCGGCCAACTGTAAATCAAGCTGGGAACTGGACAAAACGCCAGCATCGGCAATGGGTGCTTAGTCCACATCGCCGTTTATTTTTACACCACGTAACCGCAACCCGCGGCGTTGTCGGCTCCATAGAAACCCACTTTTCAAAATCGAAGTCCAAAGCCACGTTGAGACCACGCTTGAAATCTGATCGACTCCTGAGGCAAAAAACTGCTGGAAATGGCTTGCCACGAGTAGGTTTAAATTGGGATTGGTTGAGTTCGCAAGTTGTCGTTGCGGATCTGCCATGATTCACGGCCGACCCTGATTTATGGTATCGTTGTCACCATGAACATTCACTTCTTGGGAACCACGGGTTACCATCCCAACCGCCGCCGCCACACCTCGTGCGTCATGATCCCAGAGACCGGAATCATCCTCGACGCAGGGACAGGGATTTTTCGTGCGCGCGAATTAATACGAACCGATTCATTAGCGGTCTTTTTGTCCCACGCCCATGTCGATCATTGCATTGGCCTGACCTATTTTTTCGATCTATTGCATGAGAAAGGTGTCGCGCACGTTCAGGTATTTGGAGATGCACCGAAACTGGCAGCGATTCAGCGACATTTGTTTGCCCCCGAACTTTTTCCGGCGACGCCCCCCTTTGATTGGCAAGACCTTCCACCCGGTCCAATCCCACTTCCGGACGACGGGGTATTATCCTGGATCGCTTTGGACCACCCAGGAAGTTCAATCGGATATCGACTGGATTGGCCAGAGAGAAGTTTGGCATACATTACCGACACCACGGCATCAGCCGATGCCCCCTACATCGATTTCATCCGAGGGGTCGACCTGTTGATCCACGAATGCAACTTTCCGGATGGCTTTGAGCAACTCGCATTGCAAACAGGCCATAGTTGCCTGACTCCGGTTGCAGAACTTAGTCAGAAAGCCGGCGTTGGCATGACAATTTTGACACACTTCAATGGCATGGATGAAAGCGACCAGCCCATTGATCCGACACAGGTCCGATCGATTTTCGACAAAATTTTCCTGGCTCAAGACGAGATGGTTGTGGAACTTTGATTTGACATGCGTCGGCGCCAGAATCTGCAGAGCTGGCACGTCTTCGATCACGGCGTGCCATGGGCGCAGGAAGTTATCGCGAGGGTGTGGATTTCGCTAAACCTATTGCCCAGATGCATTCATCGCGTCGTTCATTGAGTCTACGTTACTCCGTAGCGAATTCTGGCAATGCGACGCGGAAGCCGACATTGCTGAAATGGCGGTACGGGGCGGCATATCCACGTGCACCGGAAATTGGCTCGCCGGACATCGTTGCGACTCCCCCTCCCCGAAAAACTCGACCCGGATAGTCGGGATGTGGCTCGTCCGGGCCTCGAGGATCCAACAACGGTTGCGTCCCCAATGGCTGTCGCCAATCTTCGCACCACTCCCACACGTTCCCATGCATTTCAAACACCCCAAAACGGTTGGGCAGCAGGGAACCGCACGGCGCTGTGGCCATTTGCCGAGCGCTGGAAAATGTTCCATAGTGCCTAAACAACTCAAAATCATTGCCAAAATAGAAATCCGTTTCAGAACCAGCGCGACAAGCCATTTCCCATTGGGCCTCACTGGGTAAATGAAACCCGTCAGCCTCCAAATCAATCTGAACCTGAAATTCGTCGTTGAGAATTGCCGCAATTTCGTGATCATCGCGTTTAGTCTGAAGGAACTCATACCGAGGTTGCTTGCCGTTCCTATGGCTAAGCCAATTACAAAACATGGCTGCGTCATACCAACTAATGCGCTGCACCGGGTGGCTATTAGTTGGGCTGGTCAATAGATCTGGTTGCCAACGTTGATTGTCGACCGGCTTGAGTTCATCCGGATATGTCGGATCTTCAATAAACTGGCGATACTGTCCAACGGAAATTTCGCGATCCGCCATCCAGTAGGGGCGCGTCAAGGTCACGAGATGGGGTCGGTTATCATCGTGTTGGACGTCGGGGTTGGTGCGACCAAGAATCTGGGAACCTGCGGGTATTCGGACCAGCCGAAGTTCCGGATCAAAATCGGACCACGGGTAGTCCGATTGAGATACGTTTTTGAGTGTGGGTTGTTGTCCCCAGCGCTTCATTGCCAATCGCGCAGCCGCCTGGACGCCGCTGTCAGGCGTGCTTTGTTGCAATTCGTCAAGTTGATTGACGATGCGGAGTTGTTGTTCGTTTGAACACTCGGTAGGATCAAACAAAGCTAATGCCACACCGAGGGCGAATTTTGTGGAGGATGAGACATCGCTGGCGAGCATCTGATCAATCTCGTTTACGGCACCGTGAAACTTGGGGAGCAAATGGACCAGCACGGTTCGCAGGTCTGGAACTTCGTCCATCGCACTGATTTGTTCCAACAACTGCGGAAAGCCCAGATGGGCAGCGACAATCGCCAACCGAGCCTTTTCTTCTGGTACCTCAGCCTCGTCATACGCCGCTTTCAAGGCTAATTGGGCTCCCAATTTATCAGCCTGTAACCCGCGCACTAAATTCTGGCTGCTCAGGTTGCAACGGTGCAATTCTGACCGCCTCCACCAAAAAATCATTGTGACCATCTCCGAGTGCCGCCAGTGCGACGGCTGCATTGACCCGTGCTTGGTACTTGTGTCGCGTGTCATCGACGACTTGCAGCAGGAAAGGTCTGGCGAAATCTTGATTGAGTTCCTGCGAGTCTAACGCCAATGGGAGGACCGAAGGGCTGGCATCGATAATCCGCTGCAGCCGGGCAAAATCCGATGCTCGCGTCTGCACCAGAATCTGACGATTCTGGTGCGACATTATGGCGGCGGCAACCAGCGATCCCACCACGAGTGCCAGTATGGTCAATCCCAGTGCGATACTTAAAGTCGCGACGCGCGGATTCCGCAGCATCCACCGCCCGCAACGTCGCCACGTGGAGACTGGCCGCGCGATGATCGTGTGTCCCAAAAGATACCGTTGCAGGTCCGCAGCAAACTCATTGCCATCGGCATAGCGTTGAGTTGGATTGCGCGATAGCGCCTTCATGCAGATGCTATCCAAGTCCCTGGGAATATTGGGGTCCAAAGCGCGAGGGGAAGTCAATTCGAATTTCTGCATTTGTCTGGCAATTGCATGAGGTGCACCTCGATACGGGGCCACTCCGGTCAACATTCGGTAGAGGGTTGCTCCGGCGGACCAGACATCACTACGCGTGTCTCCCACGACTCCCTCCAGGAGTCGTTCTGGGCTTGCATAGGCCGGTGTCCCGGCAAAACGAACGGGAACGCCTTTTTGTGGAATCGCCTCCAAGGAAGCGTTGTCTGATATTTCATCGTCGACTTTCGTATCTTGCGCCAATCCAAAGTCGGTGACTTTGACCCGCCACTGAGCGATTTCAAAGCTGGACTTCCAGTCGGGAAGTTCAGCCGTGGGGTTCAAGTTCTTCTCAGTCACTGGTTCTAATAGAACATTCGCAGGTTTCACGTCGCCGTGGATCACCCCCTTACGATGAGCGGCGCCCAAACCGATTCCGATTTGGCGAACGATTTCGGCGGCCTTTTGCGGAGGCAGCGTCTCATGAACATTGAGTAATTGCCGGAGCGAAGGTCCGGCGATCCATTCCAATACAAGAAATGGGAATCCCGCCTCAGCAGCCGCAATTTCATAGACGCGGACAATGTGGTCGCTTGAAACCGCAGCAGCAGCTCGCCCTTCACGAACCAGTAGTTCTGATTGATCAACTAGGCCTCGGCCCAGTGCTGCACCCAAATTTCGATGAAGAAATTTAACTGCCAGTTCCCGTTGCAAGCGGTGATCGCGGACTCGCACGACGATTCCTGTTCCACCGCGACCGATTTCGTCAATCACATCAAAATCTGGCCGAGCGGTTTGGATAGCGGTTTTGATCTCAGCAAGCGATAGTCCACTCGAGGCAATTTTGAGGATCTTGTTTGTCCGAACGGCCGATCCGTGATCGAAGACTTCCTCTACAGACTGCAGCAATGGTGCACCGGCCAAAGGAATCGCACTGTCTCCTTCTGCTTGCTGACGGATCGTTGGGTCCTCGTTGTGCCCGTTACCTTCAATCTGTAATCCGTCGACCACTTCAGCCAAAATAGCTTGCTCGGATTCACCAAAGCTTTCAAGAAACTCGGTCGATGATTCAAACGCATCGACCAACGACCAGACTTCCTTCAACAATGTCTCGTCAGCGCCACACTGTTCTCGCAAATAGATTTGTCGTTGACGAATCGGATGCTCGAGCACCTGATGAAAAAGCGATTCAATCTGCTGCCAGCGAGTACCGTCTTCAGGTCGATTCATGCTAAGGTTCGCAATTCAATTCGCGGTACAACCACGCTTTTGCTAATTTCCAATCCCGCTTGACGGTGGCAAGTGAAACACCTAATGCATCGGCAACCTGTTGTTCCGTGAGTCCGCCGAAATACCGCAGTTCCACTAACTCAGATTTTCGCGAGTCGAGTTTCGCCAATTTGACCAATGCGTCGTCGACATCGAGCAAATCCATCCCGGTCGCACCGATTGAGTTTGACGAGATCGCGTTTTCGTCGATCAACAATCGTTTACCGGGCGGCGAACGTTTGAGACTTCGCTTGGCTCGCGCGTGGTCCACTAAAATCCGCCGCATCACAGCGACCGAAGCACGCAGCACCTGTTGGTCGTCTTCCCATTCGATTTCGCGTAACTGGCTGAGTCGCAAGTAGACTTCGTGGACCAAATCGGTGGTTTGGATCGTCAGACCATCCGGCTCCCGATCAAGCGCACGCGAAGCATAGGCTCGCAACTGGTCGTACACCAGCGTCAATACCTCATTCAGGCGTAATTGAGATTCGGAATGGCTCATGAATTTTTTTGGACGTAGTCGAGCGCAAACGATGCTTCGTTTGAATGCGATGGCACAGTCGTTCGTTCAACGAATAATCTAGTGTGCGCGAGGTCCAGACGCCCTATCAACATTCGTGCTGGTTGGCCGACTGAGCGGGACTCCCTATGCTCTGATTATAAATCGGGTTTGCGATATGCAGTACGGCTATCCCCACCATTTATCGGGTGAATCACTCAAACTTGCCTGCGTAATCAGTGTGACAATCGAAATATCAGGCCGCCTCAATCGACACAGTCGACAGTTCGCCGATCCTATGACGCCGCCGACCAACCGGCAGTCGAAATTCTGAACTTTGCTCAGCGCATCTAACCAAAACTCGTCATGAGGGGGTGGCGACTCCAGAATCGCGGTTGACTTCTTAACGTCGTTTCCAAAGCCGCGGCGAAGTATGCAAAAAAACCAAAAAAATTTCAAAAAAGGCTTAATCGCTTCGGCGATCGGTTTCGCCTAAGCCTGTAAGCCGTACTCCGGTACATCAACGGGATTCACTTGTCCGTTGTCGATTTCTTCTGTAGACCCCTTACCCAATTTACACCTTGGAGTTGAAACATGAGTTTGTCGCCCAAGCTTTTTATGTCCTGCTTTCACAGGACACTGTCGTTGACATTTGCCATTATCTTTCTGGGGGGAACGTCCATCGGATTTTCCCAGACCGACACAATCTGGAGCGGCGGGGCGGGTTTGTGGACTGACACAATAAACTGGAGTGGGGAATTCGTGCCCCATAATGGAAATGGAGGGACGAATTGGAACGTTTTTATCGACAATGGTAATGTTGGGAACTCAGCCATCGACCTGAATACAAATGCCACGATCAACCCACTGAATATTTCTTCGGGAGACCTGTTAAACATACTCAATACACGAACCGTAACGATAATCCAGAACGGTGAGGCTGGAGCGGGAGTCATCAACAAAGACCGTGTGGTAAGCCTTTCCGGTTCCGGAGCAATCACGCAACTGGTTTTTTCGGGAGGAGCAATATCGATAAACGGAACTGGCACGATCGTACGCTCAGGAGGGACTAACACACGCATCACTGGA
>JBGTDM010000137.1:0-10969 GCA_041748315.1 Pirellulaceae bacterium | reverse complement strand
CTCGATGTCGGCTCATCACATCCTGGGGGTGAAGAAGCTCCCAAGGGTTTGGCTGTTCGCCAATGAAAGTGGTACGTGAGCTGGGTTCAGACCGTCGTGAGACAGGTCGGTCCCTATCTGCCGTGGGCGTTCGAAACTTGAAGGGGTTCTTCTTTAGTACGAGAGGATTTAGAAGGACGAAGCTCTGGTGTACCAGTTGTCACGCTAGTGGCACGGCTGGATAGCTAACTTCGGAAAGGATAAACGCTGAAAGCATCTAAGCGTGAAGCCCTCCCTGAGATTAGGTTTCGTAGTCCTTTACGGACTGTAGTCCCCTCGAAGACGACGAGGTTGATAGGTCAGATGTGTAAGCGCAGTAATGCGTTCAGCTAACTGATACTAACGGACTAAAACTTGACCACATAAATTCAAAGCTCCGCAGCAAATTGATCGCGCATCGTCGCCATCAATCTTCGCTAAAGAACTAGAGTTTGTTGGTAATGGTTAACTCATTGACTTGGTGGATTCCAGTTCAATGCAGGTTTAACGCTCAAATAACGGATTCCGCGAATTCAAAATACTTGAAGGTCGCCGTGAGCAATTCACGGCGGCCATCCAATGGTCGAACAAGTGAAGTCGAGCGAATAGGTCGGCTTCATTTTTTCCGGCGACCACATCGAAATGGTCACACCTGTTCCCTTCCCGAACACAGAAGTTAAGCATTTCGAGCCGATGATAGTACTGCAAGTGCGAAAGTAGGTATCGCCGGGTTATTTATGAACCCCTTGAGGTCAATAATCTCAAGGGGTTTTTTTGTTGCTATCGACGCTCCCAAAACGGTACAATACGTTTCGAAACGCCCCATCCCGCCGGGCCGATCCCTTAAACCTACAGCGCAAGGTATGTACGTCAGCCTTTCCAGGCTGACCCAATCCTCCCGGTTTGGCACATATCAGGTAAACGGTATCCGCCTGGAAAGGCTGGCCTACAGCTTTGCATCGAGCCGGCGCTGTAGGATTAAACTCGCGGCCCGAACTGAAGAAATCGATAACGGGACCTCGCATTGATCCAACGGTTTTCCTGCAGCTCGCCTCAAACGTTAACTGTCGCAGCACCCCTTTGATTATCTTCTCAAGGCAATGGAAATTGAACTTATCGATTGGTTGAAGCAAACCTATGGAACCCATAGGAACTTCGGTCGTGAAACATCAACGAAACAGCGGGGACAGCAAGCGGATGCGGACAAGTCCCCCCAACTGCTAATCGGTATCGGCGATGACGCCGCTCTGATTGGTGTTGAAAAGCGAGCGATCGTAGTCACTTCCGACGCAATCATTGAGAACGTGCATTTTGATCGGAACTTGACATTGGAGCAAATCGGCCGCAAAGCGCTCGCCGCAAATCTAAGTGATTTAGCAGCGATGGCGGCGCAACCATGGGGATTTCTGGTCACACTGTGCCTCCCTCCACGGATGAATTTGGATCACGCCAAACGGATTTATGGCGGAATGGGCCAATTAATCGCAGAGTTCGGTTTGGTCATCATCGGCGGCGATACCAATGTGGGGTCGACCGAACTGATTATTTCCGTCACTGCAATCGGTCTCGCAAATAAGCATGGCGTCTGGCGAATGGATTCAGCTCAATCGGGTGATCGCATCGTCGTCAGTGGTAGTTTTGGTGGAAGTCGTCTGCGGCGACATCACGCGTTCGTTCCAAGATGTAAATTGGCTCAATACCTGAATGAAAACTATCAGATTAATGCCGCCACGGACGTCAGCGATGGTCTATCGATTGACTTGCATCGGATGGCGGCCGCAAGCCAACTCGGTTTTGAATTGGCGGGGACGCGAATCCCAATCAGCGGCGACGTCGCTGAACTGAGTCCATTAGCCCGGCTCAATGCTGCACTGAGCCATGGCGAGGATTACGAATTGATTCTGGCCGTTCCACCCAACATCGCTAGTCAACTCCTTGCCGATCACAAGCTCGATACGCAGTTGACCGATATCGGCCAATTTCGTGGAGATTTCGACGATGGTGCAAACTGCTGGATCGTCGACGAAACTGGGACGCTTAACAAATTACTGCCACAAGGCTACCTGCATTAATGCCGTGTGCGGTCGGCGCAAACAATTTTTGGAAGATCGATTAACTCGTAAAGTCAAGTTTTGGACTGCGGCTTGCCGATTTCCAGCATCGTTTCCGCCTGTTGGTTGGCGTTTGTCGTTTTTCAGATCTCGATCAAGTTGTTAGAATAGATATGACCCCTCAGCTAAAAAGCTTGCCGCCAAGGCACTCGCTCATCCCATATATTGTGTATCATGCCGAAAATCTTCGTTCATCACTTGGCCGCCCTGTGGTTTGCGGTTCTTGGTTTCAACTGGTTGGCTTGCCATCCTTTGTACGCACAAGTCATCAATGAAGTTGAAATTGAAGAAAATGAGCCGGCGCCAACGACGTCGACCCTGGATTCTCCAGAAAGTCGTAAGCTTAACGCTGCGCTCGAGTTACTGGCGCAAAACGAGATTGAACCAACACGTCCTTCAATTTCACACTTTTTGACATCCTTGCATCCTGACCACCCCGATGTCGCCAGGCGATTGGAGGAAGCTAGACGGCTCATTCGTGAACTTGGTAGTGATAACTTCCAGGAACGACTACAGGCCTATCAAAAGTTGCGTTTAATGCACCGTCTGCCGATCGAGGAAGTTCAGGCGGCAATAAATTCAACCGACCCCGAGGTTCGATTTCGCGCTTCCCAGTTGTTAGAAAGGTTGCGACACCCAAAGCGTTCAGATTCTATCGGCGGATTGGTCGAAGCGATTTCAACCGTCGTTCGCAACAAAAAAATCGAGGGGCTGACACAGGAATTGTTTCAGGTCACGTTGATTGTCGATGCCGGTACAAGTGATGATCGAATCACCTTCAGCGCATTGAGTTCTGCGGTCGTAGAAACGGCCACGATGGATGATTTGGCTTTCACGCAGGCCATGCTGACATCGACGAATACGAAACAAAAACTATTTGCCATCGCGGTACTAGCAAATTTGACGCCTGACAGGTTGCCAGAGGATCTCAGCCCTTTATTGGACGATGACTCCTTGATCGTTCAGCTGAGTGCGGCACGCGAGCTGATGAATATAGGTGACCGAAACGCACTTCGTAAATTAATTCAGCTGTTGACATCCGACGAAATCAACGTGCGGGCCGAAAGCAACCGGATGTTAAAGTCTGTGACCGGACAGGACTTCGGATTCGTCGCGTATGCCGATAAGGCGTCGCGTACGGAAAGTGCCGACTTATGGCTAGAGTGGGCAACTGGTCCTGGATCTCAACAGGATTTGAACATCCCAATCGTCGATCAACGACATGAAATTGGTCGGATATTGATTAGCGATTACAGTGCAAACGAATTGATTGAATACAATTGGCTTGGCGAGGAAGTCTGGAGGCATGGTGTGACGAGACCATGGGGAGTGCAAGGCCTTGCGAATGGGCATCGTGTCGTTTCCACTTACAGCCCAAGTGCAATCATTGAATTTGACCATGATGGTGAAGAGGTATGGCGAATCGACGATGTTCCCGGTAATGCAATGGGCATTCATCGCCTTGACAACGGCAATACACTGGTCGCATCATCATCGACTAACCAGGTGTTAGAATATACGCCAGAAGGTGAACTCGCTTGGTCAGCGACCTTGGAAGGTCGGGTCGTCGATGTTCAGCGACTCGACACAGGGAATACATTGGCAACGCTGATTGCAGATCGAAAAGTGGTTGAAATCGATACTGAGGGTCACGTGGTTTGGGAGGTGACGGTGGAGGGTCAACCCCTCACGGCATTTCGAAGTTCGGACGGAATGACCTTGGTCAGTTGCAATGAACAACAAGCAGCGATTGAATTTGACTTGAACGGACACATCGTTCGCGAGTTCGAATGTAAACCAAAATGCACGGCAGCACGTATTCTGGGGAATGGGAGTATCTTGGTCACCAGCAATACAACGGCGTCTTTGTTAACCGAAGATGGCGAACTCATTTGGGAAAGAAGCGGCATGACACTTTGTTATGGCGCAAATAACTACTAATTTGGCGGGTGTCTGGGTTCTGAGTGAATTGCTGAATACGGAAACAATCCAAGTCGCCGCAATCGCCATTGCTGGCCTGACCACCGTTGATCATCGCCATGTTTGAAATTGTATTTGAATCGAATCATCCCGACGTGACTTCAAGCTTGGGTAAACGCATTGCTGGCCTAATCATCGGTCCAGTCGCCATCGCATTGAATGGAACCTTGGGTGCCGGAAAGACATTACTAGCTAGAGAGCTAATTGCAACCCTGGGCGTGGATCCCAGCATGATTTGTAGTCCCACGTTCACGATTTGCCAGGAACATGTCGGGCGAGACTGGTCGATTTATCATATCGATTTATACCGAGTTGCTGACGAAGACGAATTGATCGAACTCGGAATTGAACAATGGGTCGATTGCGATGGCATTGCAATCATCGAGTGGGCCGATCGGTTCCCAAGTGTCAACCAGGGATGTGATCTGCAAATTGACATCGAGATTATCGGTGAACAACAGCGGGAAATTCGAATTCGAACGCCGCATGAACGTACTCGCTTTCCCGAAATCGCCAATCTTTCCAACTAGCGCCACGTCACCGGTCGACGTTACGTCAAATAGGCAAAATGAAAGTGCAGAATTGTTCACGAATTTGCAGGACAAACAAACCGTGGTTTTGCCATTGGTTTTGGCTCGCTGCCGTTGTGACATCGCTGATATTCTTCGTTGCTGTCTTCTTCGCGTTTGCCTTAGAAGGGAATTATCCGGATTGGTGTTGTCTTGCCTCTGATGGATTTGGAATTTCCTGATTTGGGTTAACATAATCCAATCCCCGGAGGTATTCCATGTCCAGAAATCGAAGAAAATTCACTGCGCAACAGAAGGCCGAGATCGTCCGGCGGCATCTCAAAGACAATATCCTGATCTCTTCTCTCGCCGAAGAGCTGGGCCTCCAGCCGCGTGGTAGTTTCCGATAATCCCGCCTCTGCGATTGTGGACTACGCGAGGCAACATCAAGGCGACTTGATTGTGATGAGCACGCACGGGCACACCGGTTTGAGACGCTTATTGTTGGGGAGCGTGGCCAAGACGGTGGACGGCAAGACCCCCTGCCCAGTGTTTACTCTGAAAACCCCCAGCGGTAACGGGGTCTTAACGACCGGTAGCTGAATTTGCAAAAATTCAGTTCGACACGGTAGTTGCATTTGCAAGAATTCAGTAGGTTTTTGCCGGTTTTCGAGCTTCTTCTGTCAGTGCTTCCCTGGTTGCCTCCAACGATGGCCCGGCTGAATCCTGCGAATTCGGCTCCCTGCTTGCTATTTCAGCGACCGCCGATCGAACCCGCTTGACCCCCACTGTAGCACCGGCTACATTTAGTTGTAGCCACTGCTACAATTTGGCCGCGGCAAAACACTTATCGCGTTCAACGGACTCAGGGTTTAACGGGTCAGGAGTCAAATGATGAAATTCGAACACAGCTTACATGCCAAACGATTCACTCCGGGGTTTACTTTGGTTGAGTTATTGGTGGTCATCGCCATCATCGGAATCTTGATGGCGATACTGCTTCCAGCCGTGCAGATGGTGCGGGAAGCGGCGAGGCGCTCAAGCTGCCAAAACAACCTGAAGCAGATGGCACTGTCGGTTCACATTTTTCAGTCCGCACATCGAGTTTTCCCCCGCAGCTATTCCGCCGTGCCCCAAGTCGACACGCCCGTTCCGGACCAATGGTCGTACCGGGCGCGGATTTTACGTTACATCGAACAAGAGAATTTGGGGAACGTGATCGACTTCAGTCAGCCCTACAATACGCAACCGGACGTGGCGTCGACCCGCGTGGCGACGTTTCTCTGCCCCAGCGAGGTGAACGACGTGGTGCGAGTCACTGCGGCCGGGGTTCCCCGCGACTATCCCGCCAACTACGCCGCCAACATGGGGACTTGGAAAATCTGGGACCCGGCCGATGGCTCGACGGGTGATGGCGCGTTCCACGTCAACAGCCGATTCACCACCCGAAACTTCCGTGATGGAACCAGTCATACGTTGATGCTGAGCGAGGTCAAAGCCTATACCTCCTACTTGCGAAACTCCGACCAGGACCCCGGTCCGACCGTGCCCAACTCCCCCTCGTTCGTCTCTTCGCTCACCGCATCGCCGCAGAACACGCTGATGGGCCCGCAGCTAATGGACAATACCGGGCAAACCGAATGGGCGGACGGCCTGTCGCAGCAAAGTGGTTTCACCACCACTTTCACGCCTAACACCCGCGTGCCCTACGAACACAACGGGCAAGTTTTTGACATCGATTACGTCTCCTACCGCGAGGGGACTCACATCAGCCGCGTGACCTACTCGGCCGTCACGGCCCGCAGTTACCATCCGGGCCTAGTCAACGCCGCGATGCTGGACGGATCGGTAAGAACGATCGCCGACACCATCGACCTGAACACCTGGCGCGCGCTCGGCACCCGCGCTGGCAACGAGATCGTCCGGCTCGATTAAAGACTACGATATTCCGCTCGCGTCGCAACAGCCCTCAATTTCATGCCTCGGCGATAATCAGCATATGCGGCGTTTTATTAACCTTGCCGTGTTGCTTTGGCTGCCCCCGGTACTTTCCTAAAGGTGAATCGTCCCAAACCGTCGGCCAGTAAATGGATCAACGCATCGCTTGGATAGTCGCCGAAATTAAGCCGTCCGGTCTCGACTCGACTTAGGAAAGTGAACCCGACGCCGACTTTTCCAGCGAGATCATTCAGGCTCCATCCCTTGGCGTGTCGAAGCTCCCGCACTCGTTCTCCAAATGAATTTTTCCTGTCGCGCCTGGTGAACCGTTAATGGTTGCTGCCCGCCTGCCAATTTCGTAGGATGTTTGCACTCGGTAGACAACAGGCATCGCCTGATATAGAGAACTTAGCCATGACACCCGAACAGCAAGGTCGTCATCACCACCATCCAGTGACTCTATTCGATGCTCAAGGACGAGGAAGATTACGACGAGGCCAACGAAGAAAGCTCGCTGTTCGTGTCGGGCATGGCCTTTGGTCAAAGAGCCGGTGCCGGTCGTCTAAAACGAACGAATTCCCATCGAGACGTTCGATTTCATCGACCCGAACCAACCGCTGGTGCCGGTCGGCACGACCGTCGAAGAGCGTTATCAACGGTGGATCGGCGAGCAGCAAGCCGCAGGCGTCACCTTCACACCTGCACAACGGCAACGGCTCGATGCGATCAAGGGCCACATCGCCAGCAGCCTCAGCATCGACGCAGACGATTTCGAGTTCGCACCCTTCAACCAGCTTGGAGGACTTGGCAGAGCCCATGAACTCTTCGGCGACCGTCTTCCTGTCATCCTCGATGAATTGAATGAATGGTTGTCAGCATGAGTGTTCGTAGTACCGCCTTTAGGCGGTCCGTTTGTCGTCCCACCTTCAGGTGGTTCGTTCGTAGTTCCGCCTTCAGGTGGCTCGTTCGTAGTACCTCCTTTAGGCGGTCCTTGTATTTTGAGCAGTCTTTGAAATCCAGGCGGTCTTTTGAGATAATGAATACCGCTTTAAATGCCTGAAGGCGAAACTACGAATGGAGGACGAAACAATGTATGACTACCGAGAATGGACACCAGAACAACGGAAGGCAGCCGTTGCCAATCGAATCCAACGAGGCTTGCCGTGGCACAGCCCTCCACATCTGGACGAACCGGGGCGTTTCCGCATCATCACCGGTACCTGCTTCGAGCATGCTCACGTTCTCAACAGCGCGACGCGAATCGGATGGTTCGAACAGCAACTGCTCTCCCACATGCGCGATCAGGCAGCGGATTGTACGGCTTGGGTGGTGTTGTCGAACCATTACCACATTCTGGTCAGAATTGGCGATATCCGCGAATTCTGTCGCCGACAGGGCCAGCTTCACGGCCATACTTCGTTTGAGCTGAACCAGCAGGACGGAACACGCGGTCGCAAAGTGTGGTATCGCTGTCAGGACCGGTGCATGCGAAGCGAACGTCATTACTACACGACGATCAATTACATCCACGACAACCCCGTCAAGCACGGCTTCGTTGAGAAATGGGAAGATTGGCCGTACTCCAGTATTCACTGGTACTTGAAGAACAAGGGACGTGACTGGCTGGTGGAATTATGGCGTGAGTATCCCGTCTTGAACTACGGAGACAAATTGGATGTGTAGGCTCGCTCGTATTCGAGAAGCTCGTAGTACCGCCTTTAGGTGGCTTGTTCGTAGTACCGCCTTTAGGCGGCTCACTCCCAATTCACCCCAGAGGGAATTCCGCCTGAAGGCGGAACTACAAACAGACTCCCCGTTCGCACAGATGGGCAGGCAGGGCAGTGCGTACCAACCCTTTGGTAATCGTCTTCCTGTCATTCTCGAAGAATTGAATGAAAGGTTACCTGCATGAGCGAGAACAATGGATTGCCGAAGGGGTGGGTTGAAGTTCCGATTCGTGATTTGCTTAGTCGTCTCGACGATGGACGAATCTTGCATCACGGTTGGAGTCCTCAATGCGAAAAGGAGCCATCTCCGTCAGACGATCCGTGGGCCGTCCTCACGACAACGGCAATTCAAGACGGCAACTTTCTTCAAGAGCAGAACAAACGGCGCCCGGATTCATTGAAGCCGAGAGAACACCTGGAAGTTCGAGACGGGGACATACTTCTGACCTGTGCTGGACCACGTAATCTGTGCGGCGTGCCGTGCCTCGTGCGGACAACTCGTCCTTGATTAATCCTTTCAGGAAAAATGTACCGATTTCGAGTTGACGAACGTCAAATGAGCGCCGCCTATTTGGAGGCGTTTCTTCGTTCGAAAGACGTGCAAAATGCAATCGACCGGATGAAGACCGGAATTAGCGACAGCGGTTTGAACCTGACGCACGGGCGTTTTCTGCCACGACCTGTCCGAGTTGCACCCCTAAACTAACAGCGCCGCATCGTTGCCAAGATCGAGGAACTTTTCTCCGACCTCGATGCCGGGGTCGCCGCACTCAAGCGGGAGGGGGATGAACTGGAAGTTCATTACCGTCACATCCTGGAAGAACTTGGCAAGAAGCGCGAAGTCTTCAAGAAGGCCCGACCGGAGATTCAAAACCCGGCTCTGCTGCGCTGACTAATCGTGGACCTGATCGACACCGAGCAATGGTCGTCGACGCAGGCCGACGTGAAGGGCGACGTTTACGAAGGGCTGCTGGCAAAGAGCGCCGCCGAATCGCCCAAGGGTGCTGGGCAATACTTCACCCCTCGTGAACTCATTCGAGCGGTTGTCGATTGCGTGCAGCCGACGACCGACGACCGTGTGTGCGATTTTGCAAACGGCCCTGAACCAGTTCACGGCAATTGCGGGGGAACTACAGGAATAGATCAACATGAGCGATACACTCTTCAAATAGGTCGATTAGTCCTACAGCGCCGGCTCGATGCAAAGCTGTAGGCCAGCCTTTCCAGGCTGACGCCGTTTACCTGGTTTGTGCCAAACCGGGAGGATTGGGTCAGCCTGGAAAGGCTGACGTACATACCTGGCGCTGTAGAATTAGTCGATGTCGAAACTAATGGACGACATCGAGATCGGTACTACCGGACTGCCTGAAATCCAACGCCTCTTCATCTGGAAGAATTCCAAATCGTGAGACTTAATTGACTCGATCGATCGAGGCTATCCAGTGGAGTACTTCCTCTTCTGACAAAACGCTTACGATGGCACACAGAATCAGATTGGCTCGGCGGAATGTCTCAACTATATTGTGACAGTGGGCGCTGCGGAAATCTCCCGAACCAATTTTGCCACGATTTTGTCGAAATTGACATCTTCGACTCTTCTCAAAAACATGACGTCGTTTATTCGCGATGACAGGTCTTGTCAAACTCTCAAAATTTCGGACAATGGAACCATCGAAGAATCGCACCCGTAGCTCAATTGGATAGAGCATCGGTCTACGGAACCGAAGGTTACTGGTTCGAATCCAGTCGGGTGTACTGAGGTAAGTCCTGCCGAACGCTAGTCTTACCCTGCCGGTCGAGGCAGTGCAGCCTTTGAAGTTGTGGTTCCTCCGTAATTTACCGAGAAATGATTTGCAAAAAGGCGCCACGCAAGTCAGCCAAGGTGCCGTCGTATTGCCGCCACAAGTCCTTTAAGCAGGCCATCGTCAGCATCGATGGCCAAGATCTTTGCCTTGTCCGTATGCGTCGCCGGAGAGCTACGGCGAGTAACGAGCGGCTTATCGCCGAATGGAGGGTACATCAAGCCGAGACGCCCCGGGCCGCCAATGCGCCCTCCGGTCAAATCCACCAACAGATGACCGTCAACGCGCTCATTCTGGCTTACCTGAAGTTTGCCGAACAGGACTCCGTTATACACGGGAAGCCGACCCAGGATTACGGCGACATGAAGTATGCACTGCGTCCCCTTCGGCGGCTGTACGGAAAGACTCGGGTGCGCGATGTTGGACGGCTCTGCCTCAAAGCCGTTCGGAGTTTCATGATCGATGAAGAGAATCTGTCTCGAGGCGTCATGAATGCCCGGGTCAACCGACTTCCCGAGCAACCCATGAATACAACCGCTAAGGCGCTGCAGTTGATCGGGAGTACCAAGCCAACCACAAACAAAGCGCTTGAATCCCTTGTTCAAGCTGGTATTCTTGACGAGATTAGGGGGAAGCAGTGGGATCCGATTTTCGCCTATCGTCGATACTTGAACGTCATGGCAGAGGACACAAATACTCTGCCAAACTAGATCAACTCTATTGGCACAGAGGGCATTTCGTGGTCCGCCGTGTAGATACTTCACCAGCGTTTTGATAAACTGCGATTGTACGACACGATTTCGAGGTTTCGTACGAATCAAACGACGAGCTCCTTCTTCGGACTTTCCTTCATCGGACTTAAGGAGTAGAAGATTCACATCGCT
>JBGTDM010000136.1:0-5664 GCA_041748315.1 Pirellulaceae bacterium | reverse complement strand
ACTGGACGGTGAAGGAGCCCAGCAACAATTGGCGGCACGCGCAATTTATTCAGATGGCACGAGCCGCGATGTCACGTCACTCGTGTACTTTTCCAGTAGTAACGACAACTCGGCCAAGGTTTCCCAATCCGGCATGATCTCGGCGGGTGCGCGCGGTGAAGCTTTTGTGATGGGCCGTTTTGAAACGCATACGGTGGGCATACCCGTGATCACATTACCCAAGGGTTTGGAGTTCGTCTGGGAGGAAGTTCCTGAACATAACTACATCGATGAAATCATTCATCGCAAACTTCAGGCGCTACGAGTTCAGCCATCAGAGTTGTGCTCCGATCAGACGTTTATTCGGCGAGTGAGCATTGATATTTGCGGTACGATTCCAACTCCAGAACAAGTTATTGAATTTGTGGCCGACGAAGATCCTGATAAACGCAGTCGATTGATTGATGAGTTGCTCGAACGCAAAGAGTTCGTCGAGATCTGGGTGATGAAATGGTCCGAGCTGTTGCAGATTCGTTCCTCGCAAGCGGTAAGCTATAAGGCAGCATTGCTCTATTACAACTGGTTACAGGATAAAATTGCGGACAACGTTCCGATCGACGTCCTGATCCAGGATTTGCTGGCATCTGACGGGGGGAACTTTACGAATCCGGCCACCAACTATTATCAAAACGAGCGGGATACACTAAAAATCACGGAAAATGTGGCCCAGGTGTTTCTGGGAATGCGGTTGCAATGCGCCCAATGTCATAATCATCCTTTCGACCGATGGACGATGGACGACTATTACTCGTTCGCGGCATTCTTCACTCAAATCGGCCGCAAAACCGGCGACGATCCGCGAGAGACCATTGTTTTCAATAATTCCTCTGGCGAAATGAGCAATCCGGTGACCGGAGCCAATATGACTCCCAAGTTTCTAGGAGGGGAGCACCCGGATGTACAAGGCAAGGACCGACGAGCGGTGTTAGCCGAATGGATCGGTTCCAAGGAGAACCCTTACTTTTCCAAGAATCTCGCCAATATCCTGTGGAGCCATTTTTTTGGACGAGGCATCGTGGAGGAGGTCGATGATGTACGTGTCAGTAATCCGCCTTCAAACGGGGAGTTGCTTGATGTGTTAGGCGATAAATTCGCGGAATACGATTTTGATTTCAAAAAAATGGTCCGTGACATATGCAACTCGCGCACCTACCAATTGAGCTCGCAGACCAATGCGACCAATGAAACTGATTTGTCAAATTTTTCCCACGCCCTGCTCCGACGTATTCGTGCTGAAGTGCTATTGGACGTGATTTCCACCGTCACTGAAACTCGCAACAAATTTCCGGGATTGCCACTTGGCGCACGAGCGGTACAAATTGCGGATGGCAACACTTCAAGCTACTTTTTAACAACGTTCGGTCGTGCTCAGCGAACGAGCGTTTGCTCCTGTGAAGTCCAAATGGAGCCGAATCTGTCGCAGGCACTTCATCTGATCAACGGTGATAGCGTTCATGAGAAGATTAAACAGGGGGGCGTCGTTGCAAAGTTGATCGAACAGGAAAAGTCTCCCGAAGAGATAACAACCATACTCTACTTGCGATGTTTTGGTCGCGAACCGTTCGAAGAAGAATGGGTAGAGTTAAGCCAAATGATCGAGGCCCAGGAAGACAAGAAAACCGCATTAGAAGATATCTTCTGGGCGTTGCTCAATTCTCGCGAGTTTGTTTTTAATCATTAGTTTTGAATGTATTTGACTTGTTATGTTGATTAGGCGAAAACTCAATCGATTTCTGGTTGTTCTAGGCTGGTCGTCGTGGCTGGTGATGTCGGCATTTCTGACGGCAGCTTCAATAAGTGGTCAGGAAGCCAATGAGGACAAAGTCACTTTTGATGATCATATCCAACCTTTGTTGCGGCAGCGCTGCTCGAGTTGCCATAGTCCGGATCGACGTAATGGGGATTTGGATGTGACCACCTATATCACACTGATGCAGGGGGGCGGCAGTGGTGCCGTGATCGAACCGGGTGATCTGGATTTCAGCTATATGTATTCACTGGTAACGCATCAAGAAGAGCCAGTGATGCCGCCTGGTAATCAGAAAATTCCGGATGCTGAAATCGCGTTGATTGCTCGATGGATCGAAGGTGGTGCGCTCGAAAACATGGGGAGCACGGCGGTTATCAAGAAGAAAAAAGTCGGTATGGCCGCTGTCGAAAATCCAATGGCAAAGCCGAGTGTCGTGCCGCTGCCGGCTCGCACAATTCTGGAACCGTTGATTCAACCGACGGCTCCACCCAATGCAGACTCGATAGCAATCAGTCCTTGGGCACCCATCGTCGCACTGGGAGGTCAGAAGCAGGTATTACTCTATCATCTGCAGACGCAGCAACTCGTTGGAGTCATTCCATATCACGACGGACAAGTCAACTCGTTACGATTTAGCAGGAATGGACAGTGGTTAGCGATTGGTGGAGGCAAAGCCGGGCTTTCGGGCAACGTATTGATCTGGAACGTTGTCAAAGGTGAACCTGTCACCACCGTGGGGAATGAGTTGGATGCCGTACTCGCCTGCGACATCAGCCCCGATCACTCGATGGTCGCACTCGGTGGACCGCAACGTGTTGTCCGCGTTTATGCAACGGATAGCGGTGAGTTGCTTTTCGAAATGTCCAAACATACGGAATGGGTCACCGCCATCGAGTTCAGTCCGGATGGCGCGCTCCTGGCTACCGGAGATCGCAACGGCGGCGTGGAAACCTGGGAGGCGATGACGGGTCGGAGCTATATGACCCTTACTGGACACACCAAAGCAATCACCGCGATCTCTTGGCGAAGCGATTCCAATATCGTCGCTTCGGGAAGCGAGGACACGACTATTCGATTATGGGAACTTAATGGAGGTAGCCAGGTCCGGTCTTGGAACGCTCACGGAGTTGGAACACTTGGCGTCGAGTTTGCCATGGATGGTCGATTGGTGAGCTGCGGCCGCGATAACGTGACCAAACTATGGGATCAACAAGGCACGGCGCTGAAGTCCTTTCCGGCACTGCCAGATATTCCAACGGATGTCAGTATCTGTAACGAAACCAATCACGTGGTCGCTGGAGCGTTTGGCGGGAAAGTCGCAATGTGGGAAACCGAGAATGCAACATGGATCGCTGATCTGACGACGGCGCCCAAATCGCTAGAACAACAGGTCAGTGACGCGGAACGAGTTTTATCTGAACGGCAGGCGGCATTAGAACAATCGAATCAGCAGCATCAAGCCGCTAAAGTTGCGCATGACCAGATCGAAGCTTCACTGGCGGAATTGAACAATCAACGACAGACAACTGCGAAAAATCTCGAGCAACTTCAGATCAAGTTGGCCGCAGCAAACGCGCAGGCCGCAGATGCGGAGGTTGCTCGAATGTCTGCTACTGAGCCAATGATTCAAACCCAGGATGCGATTCCGATGGTTGAAGACTCGCTTGCCAAACTGCGTGAGGCTGCAAGTAAATTGCCGGAAGATGCAAGCTTACATCAAAACGTTGTCGGTTTGAATACTGAACTGGAATCGATGAAAGCCAAAATGAACGAACTCAAAACCAAATCCGATGAAGCAGCGAGTAAAGTAAGCGAGGCGAACAAGATCGCCTCGGAATCCAACGCGGAAATCACAACCGCCCAAGCGGGTCTTGCCGAGTTTGATCAAAAAATAGCTGTGCTGAATGAGCAATTGGAACCCGCTAAACAAAGCCTTCAAGCCGCCTCCGCCCAGTTGGAATCGGTCACGACGTCCCATCAACAAGCGGTACAACTCGTAGAGTTCTGGCGCAACGAGGTCGCCTTCAAGCAACAACTGATCGACCTGGTTGCCAAGCTTAATGAGTCTGAAACGCTTGCCACGTCAAAACAACAGGGCGTTGCCGCTGCCCAGCAACAATTGACGGAAGCACAATCGCGATTTGATCAGGCTCGCACGGAGCTTAGTAACACCGAGGCGGATATCACTTCATATCAAAATCAGATTGAATCACTGAAAATACCCGTAGGACTTCCGCAAGCGGATGAACCAGTCGTCGAACCCGAAGTCGAACCAAGCGTTGAGTCTGGTGGCGCAGAAGCTGGCACCGAGTAGCGTCCACGACCAGACTCGAGGTCCGTTTAAGTCGCCGGTCGATCGAGCTCCTTGTTTTCGGTGATCGGTCGGAAATTGATGGATGTTGATTTCAGTGTTAGAATTTGGTGTCGTTGGCGTTACAGGTCCATTTGCGAGCGGTCAACATGCGCTCGGCCAAAACGTTTTGGAATTCTTGTTTAGAACTGAGTGGTAATGCATTCCTGTGGGATCGCGGCGGGGTCAATCGTCGTGATTGGCTGATTCAGCTTCAGATTAGGCATTCCGTGTTTGTTTTGAATTGCACCACCTGAATTGGCCAAGGTTAAACCAAGCTTTGATTTCTTGTTCGCCGGTGTCTCTTGGAAACGCTTAATGGAAAACTGCTGATTGCCGTGCCCCAACTTCCGGACGAAAATTTCTTTCGCTCGGTCGTGTTGATTTTGCGGCATAATCAGGATGGCGCTTTAGGTTTGATATTAAACCGACCATCGCCCATATCAGTCGACCGAGTCTGGTCGGCAATGTTTGGGGATTCCATTGAGTTGACTGAACCGATCTATGTGGGAGGTCCCGTCGAGGGGCCTTTAATCGCGTTGACAACGCGTATGTCGCTCGCGGATGAAAGCGTTCTTCCGGGTGTTTTCTTCACAATTAACCGCGAGTATCTGGAGACGTTGGTCTCCGAGAACCAGCCGCCGTTCAAAGTCTTCACTGGCCATTCTGGTTGGGGTCCGGGACAATTGGAATCTGAAATCGAGGCGGGAGGGTGGTTCGTGATCGATGCGACTTTCGAACATATATTTGAGTCGACCGAGACTGTTTGGAAGGAACTCTGTGATCAACATGGCCGAAATATACTGAATTTGGGAAGGATCGACACGGCTTCGTTTAACGATCCACTGATGAACTGAATCGTTACCTCGTGTCTCTTCGCGGTGGTTGTATGTTGCTCAGTAAACGCGTTTGAGAGTATTGACCCGTTGTTGTCCAATGCGACGGGCAGCGAATATGCCTCGAAATGCAATCAGGCTTTCCCACGTTGAAATCATTGCATGAGTTAGGAAGCTCACTGTAGATCGAACGGTGGTTTATCGTTCATTCAGTGGTTGCGACATTCGGACTTGACCTTCAACTCCGTCGATCATTGCCAGCCTCAGCGAACCCTGTCCACGGGGTCAAGATCGTCATCGACGAAAAATCTTTCATTTCAATAAGTAACGTCCATCTCGAGAGTTCGTGCCTCCGATCCGGCTGCCGTTAATTCCCTGGTGTTTTGGACTGTGGGTATTGTGATGACCAACGTGGTCCCTTCGCCCTCGTCAACTTCAACACGAAGCGTTCCAGCGTGTTTGTGTTCAATGACGCTGTGAGCGATCGATAGTCCCTGCCCTGTTCCCTTGCCAACAGGTTTGGTTGTAAAAAACGGTTCAAAGACGCGGTGGAAAATGTTGGCAGGAATTCCGCCACCATTGTCCCTGATGCGAATGATCAACTGAGCGTCGTCGGAATCGGTGGAGATGTGAATGGTTCCTCGCTCGATTTCCTGTCGTTCGATTCGATCGGCGATTGCATGAGCGGC
>JBGTDM010000135.1:0-24651 GCA_041748315.1 Pirellulaceae bacterium | reverse complement strand
GATGACGAGATTCAAGCCATTACCGATGCCGTCAGTACCACCGAACAGAACTTCGTCAATGAATTGATCAATCTTCGAATCGAAGACGACTCGGAGAATCCTGGATCCGTTCGCAGTGTTGAACTGAGGGACGAATTGTATCACCAGGCGGTCGAGACCGTCATTCAGGGAGAACGAGGGAGTATCTCGCTACTGCAAAAAAATCTGGGAATCGGCTATGGACGAGCAGCGCGCTTGATCGACTTCATGGAAGAGGATGGAATCGTTGGATCGTACAATGGGAGCAAGTCTCGAGAAGTCCTGATCGATATGCTCCAGTGGGAGCGGATCAAAAATCGCGAAAGCGACGATCGTCGCGAAGCCAACAATCCTCAGAATAATGGACCTATCCGAGAAGGAAGCCATCCATCCAATCCATCGCTGAGCACAAAACCGAAGCGGCCAACGCCGCTGATTCCTGAAATTTCCAAGCCCGCTATGAATTTGCGTTATCACCCGTCCGAACCATCGATCCGTCGAATGGATCCGGATGACGAAGCAGATGAATCGGATTTAGAAGACAGTGAACCCAGCGTTCGGCCGCGAGTTGTAAGGGCAACGGCCGCATCAGACACCGATCCTGAAGGAGAGATCGTCGAGCAAGTTCGTTTGGTCGGACAGCACTCGACCGCCGATGAGATTCTTGACGACGAAGAATGGCTTGACGAAGAGGTCGACGAGGAATCTGATGAAGAAGACGACGACGTTGCTGACGAAGCAATCGACGAGGAAACCGACGACGAGGAATACGAATACGAATATGAATACGTCGAAGAGGATGAACTCGAAGACGGTGAGGACTACGAGATCGAATATCAATACATCGACGACGAACTTGACGAGGACTCAGATAGCGATCGTTAACTGATGAATGTAGTTAGCCACATCTCGCTTCGCGTTGCGGCGTTGAATCAACCGTTGGTGATGCCGCTGACGGGTGTTTCACGCCAGTTCAACGCGATTGAGATACAATTGATTCCGGAGCCGATCCCCAATAGGGCGACATTGGCGTTTGCCGGAATAACATTTTCCTCAGCGGCAATTGCCATCGTGATTGGCAGCGCAGCCGCACCGGTATTGCCCAACCACGGGTAGGTCGAGAAATCTCTGTCTCTTGGGAGTTGCAGTGATTCCAACATCAATTTCTGATGGGCAACGCCAACCTGATGGCAGATCGTTTGATCGATCAGATCATGCGTCCAACTCGTGTTTCGCAAAAACTCCTCGAAGTTGATCCGTCCCGATGCGACTCCCTGTTTCAAGAGTTCTTCTGAATCCGTGTCCATTAACGGGCTCATACCAGATCCCGCTTGATCCTCGTCGCTCTGGCACAGGTGGTGAAAGGCGGTATTGGCCAGCACCGTCGCATGGGTCATCCGATTTTGAGTTCGGCTCAGCGAAGCGTGGGTGAGTAACACGGCACACGAGGCTGAGCCGATCGTCAGCGAAGCGATTGCAGGCTTGATCGATTTTCGGTTCACCTCGGGATGGTGGTTGAGGTAGTCAATCGTAGTGTCGACGAGTTGTCCCCCTCCTTCGCTGCCGACAATCAAAGCCGCTTCAATCTGCCCGAGTTCGATCATATTCGCCGCTTGCAGGATTCCATTCAAAACACCCAGGCAAGCATTTGAAACATCATAGATCAGGCAACGGGGGTTTAGTTCGAGGCCGTGATGTACGCCCGAGGCCGTTGCTGGTTCGAGGAAGTCGCGACAGACCGAACCGTGTATCAAGCAGCCGACGCGCGACCGATCAAATTCAGCGGACTGTAATGCCAGGTCGCAACTTTGAATACTCGACTGACTGGGACGCCAGTTCGCTCTCCAAAATCTTCGTTCCTTGATTCCGGTCATCAATTCTAATCTTCCCTGGGGCAATTTTAATCGTTCATAAATCGGCGCCAGGCGGGTTTCAATTTCCGTGGATGAAACGATTGTTTCGGGAAGGGAATACCCGAGAGACTCGACGCACACGTTTTGGTATTGGAAGCTGAGCATGAACGGTCTGTGGATGGAAGAAGTTGTGACTAGAAATCGGGTTTAAAAACAAGCCGCGCGTCCTGACTCAACATAATTGCTAGCTTGCTTGCACACTATGGCGCTGGGTTTCAGAAAAATTGACCAAGATGTAGTGGTTTGCTTGTGGCGAGCCTCTCAGGTCGTTAATCTCCGATCTCGTTCGCGAGTCATCCTGGCCAGCAACCGTTGTCGGACAGGGATTCACGACAAAACTCGCATCAAGATGATGGGAGACGTTTGAGGACCAAACGAACAGACGGACCGCAGAATAATCAGACCTTTCCCGATGATCAAGATATGATTCAGGATTCGGGGGTCGCCCGTGCATAGCACGACAGGGAACGTCGTTCGAGAAAACCGAGATTGCTCCCCCAATCATCCCTCGCGTAAATTTTTATTTTGACTCAAGATGAGGCATAAACCAAGAGGGAAAGCTATGACGTTCAAACCAATCATCGGTATCAATGCTGACTATCGTAGTGCTCAACAAAACCAACCTGCTTTTTCAGCGATAACGGCTGGTTACTACGACAGCCTTCAACAAGCTGGTGCAATCACCGTTGTCGTTCCTCCTACCGACAACGAACACGATCTGAATCAGTTGCTGGATCGATTGGATGGATTTTTGTTTGTCGGCGGTGCCGATTTGGACCCGCGCCGCGATGGTTTTATGTTGCACCCGACCGTGAAACCACTCGATCCTCGCCGCGAAATCTTTGATCGGATGCTGATGCGATTGGTCGCAGCACGTCGTTTGCCGGTTTTCGGAATTGGTGTCGGAATGCAGTTGTTAAACGTCACGCAAGGTGGGACGTTGTTCTTGCACATTCCAGAGGATCTGCCAAATGCGATTCCGCATAAAGACCTTCAGGATCCCGGTCATCGACACAGTTTAATCGTGACCCCTGGTTCACTGATGGAACGAGTTTATGGCGAGGGCGAAATTCGTGTTGCCAGTCGTCATCACATGGCGATCGATGATGTCGCGCTCGATTTTGAAGTCACCGCACGTTGTCCCGATGGCGTGATCGAAGCGATCGAGAGCAATCGAGACGATTGGTTCGCCATCGGCACCCAATTCCACCCGGAGAGCCGTGCAGCATCGGCGATGGATTGTCGGATCTTCGACGAGTTCGTTGAGGGAATTCGCAACCCGGTTCCGCAAGTTCAGCTTCGCATTGCCGCATGATGCTTTGATTCGCACTCCGGAAGTGCGATGGAACATACCATGCACACTGTTCAAGGAACTCGATTCAGGTCGAATCATGCGCAGGGGGCGCGCATGAAATGAACGACTACGATCCCACGGCTCCGAAACAACTGCTAAACCGATACCAGGAGATATGGCATCAACGGTTGGCTATCGGTTTGTCGCTCGATCATCGGTTTCAATTTGTCGACGCCGCGATCGTGCTCTGCAAGGGTTGTGGAAAGTCGTTGAGACATCAATGGACCGAGTACCGCCGCCAGGAGACCCCAGAGTCGTTAGTCAATCAATGTTTACGCTTGACTCAGGAGGAGGGGGATTTGACGTTGTCGAAACTCCGTCAGGTTCAAACGGACTTGAGCGAGGTCCTGGCGGTCGCAGCGAGTCGCGTGATTGCTCTTTCTGGCAAGGCCAAGAGTCGGCTATTGACGATTGGAATTCAAGAACCGGGGATTTGGATTCGAGAGTTCGACGGAAACCGCGCTTTTCAAGCGATGATCGATCCCGAATATGTCGCGGCCAAATCCGGTTTGACCGTGATCGATGCGTTTCCGGCCCGGGATGTCGCCTATGGCGGTAATGGCGATCCGGTCGATCTGGTCGCATTATGGCTGCTGTTTGCTGATCGTGATCCAAAAATTGCCGTTCAGCCAAGAATCGTTTTGTGGATGGGGAAGTCTTGTCGGTTAGCCTATCTTCCTGCTTCGGATGGGCTTGATGATGAATTCCCACAGGTTCAATATCGGGAGATTGAGTTTAGCGATTCGTTAGCTCGCTGGCTCGCTGGTGACGGAGTTGAGATTGAACCCTCGGAATGGTTTCACGAAAACGCACCCGGCCTTTCAGCGTCTGTTCCGAAAGGGTCTCAGGGCGATGCAAGGGACGTCGATTCGGCCGATTCGCAAAGCCCGATCGATGCTAGCGCAGACCCGCCTGTTCAATTCTGGGAACTCGCAAGAGTTGTGCGTCGCCAAATCGAAAAGTGGAGTGATGGCGCTGGGCAAGCCCATCAAACAGTCAGGCAATACTCGGATGTGGCATACTCCGAAAAGAGCCCCAGGATCTATCTATTTGCTCCTCGACCCACTGAGGATTTGCTAAAACAGCTCGTCCTGTTGGATTCGCCAGACAACCGTTGGGAGTTTGCGGACGTGCGGCAGCAATTCGATTGTGGCTCGTTGGCAGCGACCGTGCCAGCCGTGCTAGGGTTGATGTCCATGGATCAAATGCCATCCAGTCTTCCCGGTTTGACCGGGACCTTTGCGCCCAGGATGCTTGGCAGAATCACTCCAGGGGCGCCCGCGAATTGGCGCCAAGTGGTCATTAACATGGCCGATTTTCAGCCACCTGCGATGAAGTTGCGAGACGTGATTTAGCGGATTCATCAGTGCTTGGAGCGCGTCCTTCTCGCTTGGACAGAGGGTAACAGAATTCGACGCGCGAAGAATAGGTGTGGCCATGGGCTGCCAATGATTGGAGGCGTTGCGTCATGAAGTCAATTGCGCTTGCTCGTCGAATCGATCGTCGCCTGCCAATCTGTCATTTTAGTGGGGTGATTGGGTGAGAATTATAGGTCAATGTGTCTTGAAGCTGCCTGGCGATTCGAAAAGCGGTGATGAAAGTCGTATAAATGGCGCTTTCAACGTTTGGCACAAAGATTGCATTCCTTAACGGCGTTCCTGTGGATCAACTGACGAAATGTCCGTTTGTCTGTCGGTAAATTCCCATGAAACAACTGTGACTTGACTCACGGGTCGATAAATTCTGATTCGGCTCGGTTGTATTTCTGGTCAATCTATTAAGTCCCAGTTTCTCGTAATCAGATTCAGGGGTGGCGAGATTCGATGGTGGTGAGATTCAATTGCGGTTGAACGGGACAGATCAATTCCATGTTAAATTGGCCTGTTTTTGTTGGATTAGAACGCAAAGTTACTTTCAAATAATACACGCTTGGAGGAGGTTTCTAACGTGGCAAAGAAAATGGTTTTCGACGAGGCGGCGCGCGCGCCTTTATTGTCTGGTGTTTCTAAGTTGGCTAGAGCGGTTCGAAGTACGCTTGGGCCTCGCGGCCGGAATGCGGTTCTCGACAAAGGTTGGGGCTCACCAAAAATTACGAAAGATGGCGTGACGGTTGCGGAAGACATCGAATTGGATGATCCGAATGAGAATTTAGGCGTACTGTTAGTTAAAGAAGCGGCCAGCAAAACAAATGAAGTCGCTGGTGATGGCACGACGACCGCAACAATTCTCGCCGAAGCGATCTTCCGAGAAGGATTGAAGATGATTGCTGCCGGCTTTGATCCAATGGCGCTTTCTCGCGGAATCAATAAAGCTGTTGAAGCGGTTGCAGCGAGTATCAAAAAACAGGCGAAGCCGGTTGATTCCAAAAGTAAAAAGGAAATTCAACAAATTGCCACAATTGCCGGAAACAACGATCCTTCAATCGGAGCGGTCTTGGCAGATGCCTTCATGAAGGTTGGTAAAGATGGTGTCATCACCGTCGAGGAAGGTCGAAGTAATGAGACGACCGTCGAAGTCGTTGAGTGAATGCAGTTTGATCTTGGATTTCTCTCCCCGCATTTCGTGAATAATCAGGAAGACGTCAGCGTCGAACTGGCCGATTGCTTAGTGTTGATTTTTGAGGAAAAAATTTCTTCCAATAAGCCGTTGATCCCAATGCTCGAAGCGGTCAGCAAAGCCAAAAAACCGCTGTTGATCATCGCTGAAGATGTCGAAGGTGAAGCGTTGGCAACATTAGTCGTCAATAAATTGCGAGGCATTTTACAGGTTGTCGCCGTGAAGGCGCCAGGCTACGGAGACCGCCGTAAAGCCATCATGGAAGACATCGCGATTCTGACCGGAGGGCAACCGATCTTCAAGGATTTGGGAATCGAGCTCGAGGGGGTACAAATGACCGACTTGGGGAAAGCCAAAAAGGTCCGTGTGACGTCGGAAAATACCCTGATCATTGGTGGCGCCGGTAAAAAGGAAGCGATCTTGGGGCGCGCTGACCGAATTCGCAACGAAATCGAAAACACGGACAGTGACTACGATCGTGAAAAGTTGCAAGAACGATTGGCCAAATTAGCCGGTGGCGTCGCGCAAATCAACGTCGGTGCCGCAACCGAAACCGAAATGAAAGAACGCAAAGACCTGTTGGTCGATGCCAAAAGCGCCACAGCCGCAGCTTTGGAAGAAGGCGTCGTTCCCGGTGGCGGAATCGCCCTGATTCGTTCTGCCAAGGCACTTGACAAGCTCACCTTGGAAGGGGACGAAGCTCAAGGCGTTCAGATCGTAAAGAAAGTGCTCGACCACCCTCTACGTTCAATCGCAGAAAATGCTGGATTTGACGGAGCTATTGTCGTCAATCGGGTTCGCCAAATGAAGGGCGCTTCTGAAGGTTTCAATGCTCATACCGGTGAATACTGCGACATGATCGCGGATGGCGTCATCGATCCAGCTAAAGTCGTTCGAGTTGCCTTGCAAAATGCAGCCAGCGTGGCTTGTTTGTTGCTCACGACCGAATCTCTGATCACAGAAATTCCCAAACAGGAAGAGGAGCAGGGTCATGACCATGACCACGGTATGGGTGGTGATATGGGCATGGGCGGCATGGGTGGCATGGGTGGCATGGGTGGCATGGGCGGCATGGGAATGATGTAAGCAATTCGGTTTGCCTGGGTTAAATGTCCCGGGGCCGGCACCTAGTCCTACGTCGATATTGAACATCGTTTTTTAATTAACATCAGACAAGACAGTAAAACAATCGTGAGGAAATTAAGCATGGCAAAAATCAAGATTAATCCATTGGATGACCGCGTTGTGGTGGAACCACTTGAGTCGGAGCAAACGACAGCTGGAGGTATTGTGCTTCCCGACTCGGCTCGTGAAAAACAACAACGCGGCAAGGTGCTTGCGGTTGGGCCGGGAAAGTTGTTGGAGAGTGGTGATCGAGGTGAATTATCGGTCGCGGTTGGCGATGAAGTGATCTTTGGCAAGTACGGCGGAACCGAGCTTGAAATCGATGGCTTGGAAATCAAGATTTTGAGAGAGAGCGACATCCTCGCAAAAGTTGTATAGTTTCAACGAACCCGTTGGGTCGTGAGCGACCATCAGACGGCATTTCGTTGCAACGATATTTTGTGGCGGGCCATCCCTATGTTAACGCAGTAGAGCGTTAGCACGCGTCAGGTCAGGTTGAACTGAATCAAAACAAACACAACATTTACAATACATTTTGCGGCGCAACAGGAATTGTTTGACGTCGCGGACCAATGGAGAAATACTGTGGCAAAACAATTGCTTTTCGATGATCAAGCTCGACAGCGAATGCTGAAAGGGATCGACAAGTTGGCCGATGCCGTTGCGATGACAATGGGGCCGACGGGGCGCAATGTCATCATTAACAAATCGTTCGGTGGCCCAACGGTCACCAAGGACGGCGTGAGCGTGGCCAAGGAAATTGAATTGGAAGACCGATTCGAGAATATGGGTGCCAAGCTGGTTTCGGAGGTCGCGCAGAAGACTTCAGATTTGGCTGGAGATGGGACGACGACCGCGACGGTCTTGGCGCGAGCGATTTTCCGTGAAGGGATTCGCAACGTCGTGGCCGGCAGCAACCCGATGGCTATTCGTCGAGGAATCGATAAAGCCGTAAAAGCAGTCTCGGCCAAATTGGGCGAGATGGCGAAACCGGTTTCAAAGCAGGAGGAGATCGCCAGCGTCGGAGCGATCAGTGCCAACAACGACATGGAAATCGGCAAGTTACTGGCGGAAGCGTTAGAGCGAGTCGGCAAAGATGGTGTGATCACCGTCGAGGAAGGTCGGACGCGAACGACCGAAGTTGATTATGTCGATGGGATGCAATTCGATAAGGGGTTTATCTCCCCCTACTTTATCAACAATCCGAATATGATGAGCTGCGAATTGGAAAACGCTTATCTATTTATTTTCGAAAAGAAAATCAGCAACATTCGTGATTTAGTGCCCATTTTGGAAAAAACCGGACAAGCTGGTAAACCGCTGTTGATCATTGCCGAGGATGTCGATGCCGAGGCCTTGACGCTGTTGGTGGTCAATAAGTTGCGTGGCACTTTAAACGTGTGTGCAGTCAAGGCTCCAGGTTTTGGCGATCGTCGTAAAGCGCTGTTGGGTGACATCGCAGTCCTCACCGGGGGAACGCTTATTAGCGAGGAATTGGGCATCAGTTTGGAAAAACTTGAGCTAAGCCATTTAGGTAAGGCCAAGAAGATTTCCGTCGATAAGAACAATACCACGATCATCGAAGGCGCTGGTTCGCGAAAAGATGTCAATGCTCGGATTGACGTGATTCGCAAACAAATTGAACAATCCGATAGCGATTATGATCGCGAAAAGCTGCAAGAGCGCCTGGCCAAATTGTCCGGTGGTGTTGCCGTGGTCAAAGTCGGTGCTGAGACTGAATCGGAAATGAAACAGAAGAAGGCTCGTGTGGAAGACGCTTTGCATGCGACGCGCGCAGCGGTTGAAGAAGGTGTTTTGCCCGGAGGTGGCGTTGCACTGTTGCGTTGCCGACAAGCTGTTGATGCGATCCGAAGTAGTGCCAAAGGCGATGAGAAAATCGGCGTCGACATCATTATGAACGTGCTTGATGCTCCGATCCGCCAGATCGCTGACAACGGCGGGATCGATGGTTCGGTCGTCGCAGATGAAGTGGCTAACAAGCCCACGAATACAGGGTTCGATGCGAATCGAGGTGAGTACGTCGACATGTATAAAGCGGGCGTCATTGATCCCGTGAAAGTCGTACGAACTGCCTTGGTCAATGCGGCGAGTATCGCTGGATTGCTGTTGACAACCGACGCAATGGTGTCCAACTATGACGAAGATGACAAGAAAAAGGCTCGAGCTGAAGGTGTAATCTCCTAAGAATCGGGAAATTACGGTCCGGGGTTAGATGGCAACCTTAAGTGAAACCTAGAGTTGTCGTTAAAACTGGAATTCCACTTGGCTCTGTTTTGAGTCTAACCTGATGTCGGCTGACGTCGACTCAGTTTCCATAAAGTTGGGGCCGCCCGGTTTCGGGTGGCCTATTTTTTTAATTCGGCATTACTGGATCATGGCAGATAAACGCGACTATTACGAAGTCCTAGGAGTATCGCGATCCGCGGCACATAGTGAGATCGCGCGCGCGTATCGTAAACTCGCTGCCAAATACCATCCCGATACGAACGCTGGTGATGAAGATGCCAGTCGTAAGTTCAAGGAAGCCGCCGAAGCTTACGAAGTGCTAAGCGACGACCATAAACGATCCCGCTATGATCAATTTGGCCATGCGGGGTTGGAAGGAATGGGTGCGGGTTTCAGTTCTGCTGAAGATATCTTCAGTGCTTTCTCCGAGTTTTTCGGTGGCGGCATGTTTGGCGATATCTTCGGAGGTCGAAACGGTGGTCGTCGAGTCCGTAAAGGGAATGATATTCGTGTCGATTTGACGCTCACGCTCGAACAAGCCGCTCGTGGCACCCTCAAAAACGTCTCGTTCAAACGGAGTGAAGGCTGTCAAGGTTGCAACACGACTGGTGCCCAACCCGGAACGTCTCCCGAACCTTGTACGACCTGTGGCGGGAGAGGACAGGTCCTGCAATCCGCCGGGATCTTAAGAGTTCAAACCACGTGCCCGCATTGCGGCGGACGTGGACAGTCGATCCCGTATCCGTGCAATGATTGTCGAGGGCGCGGTTATGTTGCAAAACAAGTCAGCTTGGAGGTCGCGGTTCCAGCCGGTGTCGACGATGGAACACGCGTTCGAATCCGTGGCGAAGGAGAACCAAGCCCAGATGGTGGCCCCCCCGGGGATTGTTATTGTTTTATCGACGTGATGCCGCATCCGATTTTTCATCGTGATGGCCAAAATCTTATTATTCAACTCCCCATCGCCTATACTCAGGCGGCACTGGGAGCAGACATCGAGGTTCCCACTCTCGACGGACCGGAGTCGCTACATGTTCCCCGCGGTACGCAGTCGGGCGAAGTGTTTCGAATTGCCAACCGGGGCATGCCCGATCCGCATGGTCGGCGCCCAGGTGACCTATTGGTACAGACCAACATCGAAACGCCGAAAAAAGTCGCGGGTCGTCAGGAGGAACTCCTCCGGGAACTTGCCGAATTGGAACATAAGAATGTTTCGCCTCAACGCAAATCGTTCCTTGACAAAATCAAGGAATACTTCGCTTTTTGCGAATCGAAAACATGAAATGCACTGCGGGTTTACGTCCTGTAGAGAACCCTAACAACAACTACATAAAAACAACCGACGCTATAACCGACGCTATACTAGATAGCTATCATTACAACTGTACATGGAGTGGACGTCAGTCCGTTTCTGATTTTGCCCAGATGTATGCTCATTGCATGCATGATTGAACTGAAGCCTTTTTGAGTGACCATGTCCAAAAAAATACCAGACGACCATCCGGCTTCCCCTTTCGAAGAGGAAACATTGCCTGTCGGCACAACTCAGCCGAATTCTACTGAATCCAATGGCGGAACCGCGAGCCCGCAGGATGCGGATGTCAGCGACTCCGTTGTAGGTTCCATCGAATCTCTGCGCAATGAGCTTGCCGAAGCACAAGACCAAGTTTTGCGTGCCCATGCAGAGCTTGATAATTTTCGCAAGCGAACACGACGTGAAATTGAAGAGCAGCTCAAATACGCAAAAGTCCCATTGGTACGCGAACTGGTTGATGTGTTGGACAACCTTAATCGAGCGATCAGCCTGTCTAAACAATCAAGCGTCGACGATTTAACGCAAGGTGTTAAACTTGTTGCGGAACAACTTAACGGTGTTTTGGTTGAAAATGGTTGCATTCCAATGGAGGTCGTGGGTCAGCCCTTCGATCCAAATTTGCACGAGTCGATACAAATGGTGGTGACCGATGAGGTCGCACCCGGCACCATAGTCCAGGAAATCCAAAAGGGTTATCAAGTGCACGACCGAGTGGCTCGTCCCGCCAAGGTCTTTGTTGCCACCGATAAATAACGAGGAAATCAATGCCAACCTACGACTATCAATGCTCAGCCTGCGATCATGAATTCGAACATTTTCAAAGCATCAATGATAAACCATTGAGAAAATGTCCAGTTTGTGGCAAGTTGAAACTTCGCCGCCTGTTTGGAACTGGCGCAGCGGTGGTGTTCAAGGGTTCTGGCTTCTATCAAACCGATTATCGGAGTGAATCGTACAAGAAAGGGGCCGAGGCCGCAGACAAACAATCGGATAGCGGCAACTCCGAATCCGGCGGCAAATCGTCAAGTGAATCGTCCACGGCAGCGTCCGCAACTCCAAAACCTAAGGGAACCGATTCGAGTAATACTTCCGCTGATAAATCCAGTTCGTCAACCAAGTCAGATGCATAAGCCATCAACGGGCAACGTTGGTAAAATCTGCCACGTCCCGCCACTTAACCGTTGATGAGCCCGATACGGTCGTTTTTATATGGGACCACCTCTGATTCCTTCGATGCGCTTCTGTTTGTATGATTGCGTGCGTCTGTTCCAGTTCTTTATATCATCAGGAGTTGACCGATGACTACGTTGGACTTGATTTTACGATCGTCGATCTGCATTGTGATTTGTACGTCAACAAACGCCAGTTTGGCGATCAGCCAGACTCAATCTCACGAGGTTCCCAAGTACACAATCGAACAGTTTTTGGAAACGATCAACTACCGAGGCGCATCGTTCTCGCCTGACAATACAAAGATTCTGGTGAGCAGTGACGAGTCGGGAGTTTTCAATGCCTATTCAATCACTATCGAAACCGGTGATAAAACCAGGCTCACCCAATCGATGACTGACTCGATCTTGGCGATTGGTTATTTTCCCAACGACGAACGATTTCTGTACTCGGCGGATCAAGGGGGAAATGAACTCAATCATATTTTTGTGCGAACGCCTGATGGAACCGTGCAGGATTTGACGCCAGGCGAGAATTTGAAGGCACAGTTTGCAAATTGGTCTCGGGATGATAAGTATTTTTATCTTCACACGAACGAACGAGACCAACGATACTTCGACGTGTATCGTTACCGTGTTGACGACTTATCACGAGAATTGGTTTTTCAGAATGACGATGGTTTCTTCCCGGGTCCCGTTTCACCTGACGGAAACTTGATTGCGCTAAATAAAATTGATACTCGCGACAATAGCGACGTCTACCTTTACAACTTGTCCGATCAATCGACACGCCATTTGACACCCCATGATGGTGATATCAATTTCTCATCCGCTGACTTTTCACCTGATGGCAAGTACTTGCTGATGACGACCGACCAGGATCACGAATTCAAATATCTGATCAAATATGATCTGCAAACAGCTCAATTTGAAACGGTGATGAAGCCAGATTGGGATGTCGTCGGTGCGGCTTTTAGCAAGCGAGGGAAGTATCTGGGTATTGGAATTAATGAGGATTCGCGGGCGGTTTTCAAGTTCTATGAGTACAGCGGCATGCGCTCGATTGAACTTCCATCCATTCCTGGCGCGAGTGTTACCAGTGTAACGATTGCCTCAGACGAATCCTGCATTGCCATGTACGCGACGAGTGGAAAGATGCCACGAGATCTGATGTATTATGACTTTGGTCCCTCGACGCCCAAGCAGCTTACTCGATCATTGAATCGCGAAATCGATGCCGAACATCTCGTAAATGGCGATGTGGTAAGATTTGATTCGTTCGATGGCATTGAAATTCCAGGGATTCTGTACAAGCCTCATCAAGCGAGTGCGAACGACAAGGCGCCAGCATTGGTTTGGGTTCATGGTGGACCCGGCGGACAGTCGACACTTGGCTACCGAGATTTGATTCAATTCCTCGTTAACCATGGATATGTCGTGTACGCCATCAATAACCGGGGGAGCAGCGGTTATGGCCGGAGTTTTCAACAGTTGGACGATCGTAAACATGGCGAAGGAGACTTGGACGATTGTGTGGCCAGCAAGAAGATGTTGATCGATACCGGTTACGTTGATGGAGATCGAATCGGAATTATTGGGGGAAGCTACGGAGGGTATATGGTTTGTGCTGCTTTAGCCTTTCGACCCGACGAGTTTGACGTGGGAATCAATCTGTTTGGTGTGACCAATTGGGTCCGCACCTTGAATAGCATTCCACCCTGGTGGGAAGCTCAGCGGAAATCACTTGAAGTCGAGATGGGCGATTTCGATGATATTGAGTATCTGACGAGCATTTCGCCATTGTTCCATGCCAGTAACATCAAAAAGCCCTTATTGGTTCTCCAAGGCGCAAATGACCCTCGTGTCCTTCAAGTCGAGTCAGACGATATGGTCGAAGCGGTCCGCAGAAACGGCGTCCCTGTGGAATACATCATTTTTGATGACGAGGGACATGGATTCCAGAAGAAGGCCAACCAACTGCGTGGCTACCAAGCCATCTTAGAATTCTGTGATCGTTATCTGGAGCAAGGCAAAACAAGTGAATAACAGATTGACCTATAATCACAGCAGGTCGACGGCAACACGCTCGGCGTTACAGGTCGATTTCTAGTTCGTACCAACTTCACTTATTTGGCTTGCCATTGGTCGTTGGACTCGAGGATTTTTTGGCCCCGTCGCCATCAAGCCAAGCTTGGGCGCTTTTATCGCCACGGAGATACGTATCCCAAAAGGCGGTGCTTAATGCCAGAATCGCGCGGTGATGATTGGGGTTTCTTGGTTTTCGATCACCAGGAAGTTTATTTTCAGTAAACACCGAGTGCTCAGCTTCGAACAGGACAAGACCGTATTTGTTTTTGGGTGGCAATGCTTTGTAAACGCCCAATCGTGATGCGATGTCGGCATTGCCGATTGGTGCCACATCGAGTGTCCCTGTCATGCACATCCAAGGGATCGATACATCAACGAATGCAGGCGAGGCATCACCGACACGTGGAGAACTTGGGCTCATCGGAATCGCTGCTCGAATTCTTCGGTCGGTATAGCGTTGCGTTCCCAGCACGGTTTGACCGCTGACATATTGGGTTGTAAGGGCACCGAACGAATGCCCCGACATCCCAATCTGTTCGAGATTCATTCGCTCATACAAAGGATGAGCATCCTCCTGATTCCAGTCTACCAACTGATCGATCAATGCCTTAATATCTCCGGCTCGCAAGTCCAGATTTTGCCCACTCGCCGCTTTTCGCATTACCATCATACGCTTCGTCAGCGGTGTATTCTTCCATACCGTGTCATCACTTCCAGGATGTTGAACGAATACTGTCAGGTAACCTCTCGCAGCCCAATGTTTTCCCAAAAATGGAGAAGTTTGATTGTTACCTCCCAGTCCATGACTGTGGATCACGACGGCCGCAGGCTCCTTGGTATTCGGTAAATATACCTTCAGCGGAAACTCACGTGATCGATTAATATCCTTGACAACCAGTGCGATCGTTTTGATCTCAGCGTCGTCAATAGCGAGTGGATCATAGTCACCGCGTGGCAAATTTTCATTTGGCGATTCGTTCAATCCGGTTTCCAAATCGGAACAATAAAACAGGGGAATCGAACGAACGAATTCAACAACGAATGACAAATTACTGGCAACCGTCAAACTTCGTTCAAATTGGTCGCAACCTGATCCCAGTTCACGACACGCCACCAAGCCGCAATGTAATCCGCACGTCGGTTTTGATACTTCAGATAGTAGGCATGCTCCCAAACATCGATTCCGAGAATGGGGGTCTTTCCAGCCGACAATGGGCTATCCTGATTGGCTGTGGAGACAATTTCTAAACCCGAGGTACTTGAAACGAGCCATGCCCAACCGCTGCCAAACTGACCTGCCGCCGCCTTGGCAAATGCTTCCTGGAACTTTTCGAATGACCCGAAAGTCGCATCCAATGCAGTGGCGATTTGACCTCCCGGTGCATTGTTATCCTGTGCGGGACGCATGGTTTTCCAAAATAAATCGTGATTGGCGTGACCGCCGCCATGATTTCGAACGGCCGATTGAATTGCATCCGGTAATCGATCCAGTAATTTCAACAACTCTTCAACTGAATGACCGGCCAGTTCTTCCCGGTTGGCGAGCGCAGCGTTTAAATTATTGACATAGCCTTGGTGATGCTTGGTGTGATGAATGGTCATTGTCTGCTCATCAATGACTGGCTCAAGGGCATCGTAGGCATACGAAAGTTTTGGCAATTCAAATTCGACAGACGACGGAGAGCGGGGCTCCTTTGCAGAACACGACCCAAGCGAAAGCGATGCCCCGCTTGCGACTAGAAGGGCAGATGAGACCTGAAGGAATTCTCGCCGACCAACGGTTGGTGTGTAGGAATCTTGTAGCGGTGCGGATTCAAAATTGTTTTTCATAATACAATCCTCAAGAACACGTTGGAGCGAAGATCAAATAACTGCCGCCGGCAGCAATTACCTGCCAGATCAAGTCGTCAACTCGATTATATCAAATTTCTATCGACGGGAAGTGCATTGGCTGAATTTCATGTGAGCAACGACAATGACAACGCATCAGCGATCTGGCCTATCCGAATTAATTTTGTTTTGGACAACTCCCCGAATCGATTTCAATGGATTTTGATTTGCCAGCATTCGCCCCGATATCCGCAAAAAACAAATCTAGGCGGAACCGAAGCAAATCTCGATCAATTTGGCCATCTGTGACGTAAACGTGTTGGCTCTTTAACGTTGACGCTATTGCCTGAATGACCTGTATCCGGAAAATAGAGGGATGAACCTCATTCACGCAAAATAATCCCTTATCAAAAACAATTGTAGAAAAATATGAATCGTTCGATCTGCATCAAAGTGGTGCCAGGACTTGCCTTGGTTGTTTTGGCGAGCATGGTGTGGAACTGTGCACCAAGTTATGGACAGAGGTTTACCCGTTTACGACCAGCGGAAGCCGACATCATCAGTGCGGTTGCTTATGCAGGCCAACCCTTTGGTGTCGGTAAGGTTGTGTTTCGGGCGGGCCGGGATTCTCTCGTATTGGAAACAGGAGGAGTACGGATATCTGAACAAAATTCGCGTGTGCATTATCCCGCCTTCTCGGAAGGTCTAACGCGGATTTTTGCCGACAGTGGGATCGTCGAAGGAGGCATTCATACCGTTTGGTTTTTATTTCGGGGGGAAACCCCCCTCGATATCGTCATCGATGCCGAGTCTCGCATCGAAACGCGCGTCAACGTTGTTGGAAATCGACCGGTGCTCGCTCAGGCGACACAAGATATGTGGTGGACCCAGTACAACTTGCAGATGCGACGGCAAATTGACGCGGGGGAATATCCAGCCATGGCCGAAGTCTATTTGACATCCATGTTGGCGAATCGGTTGAATCGCCGCTTGTTATTCTCACCCCTCGATTCCTTGCGCGATCAGAATCAACTCCAACAGACAGCAGACCTGGTTTTTGACGCCGAGCAAGTTCGTGTCCAGGCGATTCGCCAGATGATGCAGGGTTCGTCGGCATCTCGATCGAAAATGAGGGGTCCGATTTTGCAGGGAATATCACCACCGGGTATCGCAGGGAATAGAGACCAGGACCAATCATCGAGGGTTCCACTTCCTGCCGGGCCTAAATGGGGTGATTGGCCAGCCCTGCGGCTAGACGATGGAATTGAGGTTGAAATGCTGGCGCATGCCGTTCCTGAGGAGTGTTTTTACCTGCATTTCGGAACTTGGGACAATCAGGTTTGGTTGAACCGACTGATGGATGAGCATGGTAGTGAATTGGCTCGAATGGTATCGATGCGTGGACATCAACCAACCAACGAGACCAAGATTTTTGACCAGTTGGTATTGGAGTCAAGCCAGATTGACGAGATGTTTGGCGGTCAACTGGTGGCCGACATCGCTATCATTGGACGCGATTTCTATTTCGATGATGGGCCTTCAATTGGAGTGTTGTTCGAGAGTAAGAACGGCTTGTTCGAATCCAATATGCATTCCCGGCGAAACCGCTTTGCCCGTAGTCAAGGATCGCAAGGGATCACCTTGGAGAAATTGGAGGTCTCTGGACATGAAGTTACCTTGCTCGCCTCACCCGACAATCAGGTCCGTTCGTTCTACGCCGTAAAAGATAATTTCCATTTAGTGACCACCTCACGCGCCATCGTCGAGAGGTTTTTTGAAGCCGTGGCGGGAGATCGCTCATTGGCATTTCACACCCCTTTTCGATACGCCCGGGCTGAACTCCCCGTGTCTCGCCAGGATACGGTATTTTTCTATTTGAGTTCAAGATTTCTGGAATCGATTTTAAGCCCTCAATACCAGATCGAGCTTTCGCGGCGCAATCGAGCTTTGGCGAGCATTCAACTGTTGCAGATGGCGAGTTGGGCTGCCGATAGCGAAGGCATCAACTCGAAATCGATCGAGACTTTGCAGTCGTACGGTTTCTTGCCTCCCGAGTTTGGCGTGCAGCCAGACGGAAGCACCATCAGCGTTATCGATGGAGTATGGCAAGACTCCATGAGAGGCCGACGCGGGTTTTTTATTCCGATAAGCGATGTTGAGATTAGTTGGATCACTCACGAGGAGTCCGCCTGGCTTGGAGAACGAATCGAGTTTTATCAAACAGAGTTGGGGATGATGAACCCGATCTTCGGAGGGCTTAAGCGCTACGAGCTTGAACGACCTCGTGGCGAAAAAGTCGAACGAATTGTATTTGATGCCCGCGTGGCACCGTTTGGGGGAAGGCAATGGGAGAAGTTGGAGCAGTTCCTGGGACCCCCGATGCAGTCAGAAATTGCCATGGATCCCAACGACCTGGTCGCTGCGCAAGTGAGTTTGCGAGGCTTTTCTTTACTGCCGCAAAGGTCTGCTGAGCCTCATCAGTTGTTCGCCGCCATTCAAGCCGACGTATCACCGACACCCCCTCCGTTAAAGTCGAGTGGCTTCCTGCAAACCGTTCAGGTGTTAAAAACTATTCCCGGGTACTTGGGTGCATGGCCTTCTCCAGGTTACCTTGATACGTTGCCGGCGTTGGGAGGCCGCCCCGACGAGTACGGCTTCACCTATTCCAGATTGCTTGATCTGTGGCGGATGCAACACGGAGAATTCTCAGTGTTGGCCTTTGATCGTCGACGACTCGAGAACCTTCGTCCAAGCCTCGCCGTCGTACCATCCGAACGTCCGGCCCAATTTCGGTTGCGTGTCGGCGATATTGCCCACTCGAATCTGCGAGGTTGGATCAATTCATTCTATTATCAACAGGGCTGGGAAAGCTCGCTGGCGAATGTGCGGTTTATCCACATGCTCAGCCAGCAGTTTGGAATCCCGATCGATTCGAGTCTTGCGGCGGCTGAAGAAATTCTCGACGTCAAGTTGATTTGTCCCTTGAAGGGAAGTTATGAGTTAATCCAAACGGATTCGCAAAGGCACCTTTGGCGATCAAGCAGTTGGCCATCATTCGGCGACCCACAGATTCCCGTGGGCTTCCAGGCACCGCCGCTGAGTTGGTTCCGAGGAATGTCGCTGGATGTCTATCAAAGAGACTCACAATTTGTCGTTCACGGATTTATCGATATCGAACGGCAGGTTACATCTGGTCTTGGCTCGATGTTGCCATCGTTCAATCTGTTTAAGGGATTTGATACGATTGAAAAGCTTCCCGCAGCATTGCCAGAAAATGCGACGGAAGCTGGCGATCAAACTGGGATTGACGAAACGGAGCTCAAACCGCCTCGAAGTCGCTCCAGGCCAAGCCGTAAGAAAACGGACGACGGATAAGCGATTGCCAATGGATAAGCGATCGCCATTTCAAACTGTTGGGTTTGAAAACGATTGCCCAACTCTTTGACTTGGTTGACGAGCTTAGCCTTTGCGTTGAGAATCACTGTTATGAGAATCACGCAACACTAGACTAGAAGTGAGTCCAAGGCCGGCGAGTTAATCACGAATCGATCGATAAATTCAGAAATCTGCATCGCGTCGCATTGATTTGGATCCGCAAACACGTCATGGATTGCCTCGTGCATACCCGCGGGATAAGTTTCCTCAACAGCGTTACGGAATTTTTGTTGCAACAGCGGAATCCCTTCGTCTCGACGGGAGCGGTGACCAACCGGGTAATCGATTTGCACGCGCTCTGTGCTGCTCCCATCTGCAAAAAAGACTTGCATGCTGTTGGGGATCGCTCGTTTTTCCAGGTCATAGTAATCGCGAGTGAAGGCCTCATTTTCGCAAACATTCATTTTTCCGCGCAATGCATCGATCCGTGGATCGGCGGCAATCTCATTGGAATAGTGGTCAGCAGTCAGCTTGCCGAAAATCAATCCGACGGCAGCCATGTATTGAAGACAATGGTCGCGATCGGCAAAATTGTTGAGCGGGCCGGATTTATCGATGATCCGGACACCAGGTTCCTGCGTTTCCAATTCGACTCGCGCAATATCATCTAGGCGACCGGTGACTAGTGGATGCAATTGCAGGGCGCATTCGACCGCTGTTTGAGCATGAAACTCGGCCGGGAACGAAATCTTAAACAGCACATTTTCCATGACGTAGGTCTCAAGCGCTCTCGCCAAACGAATCTCTTTCCCGTTAAACAAAACATCCTGAAACCCCCATTTGGGTGCGGAGAGTGCCGTCGCATATCCCATTTCGCCAGCGATGGCAATCAGTGCCAACCGCACAGCTCGGCTGGTTGCATCGCCAGCCGCCCAGCTTTTTCGAGAACCGGTATTTGGGGCATGTCGATAGGTTCGCAACGCACCGCCATCAATCCAAGCATTGGAGACAGCGTTTTTGACTGGCTGGTGACTGCCGCCGAGCATGCTGGTGGCGACCGCTGCACTCGCAACACGAACTAAAAGCACGTGATCCAATCCAACTCGGTTAAACGAATTGTCGAGTGCCAGAACTCCTTGGATTTCGTGAGCCTTGATCATCGCCGTCAGCACATCTCGAACCGAAACGCTCTGCTTTTTGACTCGGCAATTGTAATCGGCACACGCCAAAATCGCACCCAGGTTATCCGAAGGATGCCCCCATTCGGCCGCTAACCAGGTGTCGTTGAAATCCAGCCATCGTACCAACGTTCCGATATCGAAAGCAGCCTTAACCGGATCAAGTTCCGAGGGAGTACCCGGGACGCGGCATCCACCTCGCATGTTTGCGCCAGGCACAATCGGCCCCAGCAACTTGGTACAGGCAGGAAACTTGAGTGCCAGCATCGCGCAGCCTAAACTGTCCATCAAACACCAACGCGCGGTGTCGTATGCCAAATCGCTCGTCGGTTGATAATCGAGCGCATAATCAGCGATTTCGGAGATGATTTTATCCATGATGCAACAACTCGTTTTAAATCATATGGGAACAAGGGCGTTGGAAATCTACGAGCACGATCCCGGTGACCCAGTCTTCGTGAGCAGACCCGTTTTCAGTACGCTATCGCTTATCAATTGAGACATAGTCACGAGCTTCCGGGCCAACGTACTCCGCGTCGGGGCGAATCAGTTTATTGTCTGCGCGTTGCTCAAAGATGTGTGCGGCCCAACCGGTAACTCGCGACAGCACGAAGATCGGAGTGAACATAGGTGTTGGGATTCCCATAAAATGGTAAGCGGACGCACTAAAGAAATCGAGATTGGGAAACAGTTTTTTCTGACGCCACATCACATCGGCAATTCGCTCGGACATGGGGTACAGCACCTTGTCGCCAACCGCATGGCTCAATTTTTCAGCCCATGCTTTGATAACTTCATTGCGTGGATCGGAGACGGTGTACACCCGATGTCCAAATCCCATGATCAATGTTTTGTTCGCAAGCATTTCCATAATCCCGGCTTCGGCTTCATCGGGCGTTGAAAATTTCTCAATCAATTCCATGGCTGCTTCATTGGCGCCTCCATGCAGCGGACCTCGCAAGGTTCCGATCGCTCCGGTAACGGCAGAATGAATGTCTGACAATGTCGCGGCGCAGGTTCGCGCGGTAAACGTTGAGGCGTTAAATTCATGCTCGGCATAAAGAATCAGCGAAACATCCATCGCTCGGACGTGCGTTTCATCCGGAGCCTTGCCATGGAGTTTCTCCAGGAAGTAGCCTGCATTCGATGCTTGCGACGATTCAAAATCAATTTGCACACCATCGTGTGAATAGCGATACCAATAGAGCAGGATCGACGGGAAACAAGCCAGCATTTGTTCGGCGATTGCAAGCTGATTGTCGAATGATCCCTCCGGTTCCAGGCAACCGAGCATCGAGCAACCGGTGCGCAGGACATCCATCGGGTGAGCATTTTTGGGGATGGCTTCGAGCGTGCGTTGTAGTTCGACGGGAATTGCTCGTTTCGACTGCAAGGTCTGAATAAAGGATTTCAATTCGACTTGATTTGGAAGCTCACCTTTCAGCAACAGATAGGCGACCTCTTCAAAGGTCGAATGCTCAGCCAAATCAAAAATTGAATAGCCACGGTAGTTCAAGCCTTGCCCCGCTTTTCCCACGGTTGCAATTGCCGTTTTGCCGGCAACAACACCTGCTAGTCCGCCCGTTTTTTGTTTTGGTTTAGTTTCAGTTGTGGTCATACTGGTTCTCCATTTCACAAAAAGATGAGTCCGATCTTGCCGATGAGTCATCCAAATAATTAAACGAGGTCGATACGAATTCCGCTTTAGCGATCAGACATTGCAAATTGCCGCCAACCATGTAAAGCGAGGTCAGGATTTGGACTGTTCGATAATTCGGTCCATCTGTTGTTCATACTCATGGTAACGCAATACTTCGTATAGTCGATCGCGGTTCTGCATCAAATCGACGACATCGGCTTGTGTCCCCTGTGTTCGGATCGCCCGATAAACTTGTTCTGCTGCGGCATTCATTGCACGAAACGCACTGAGCGGATAAAGCACCATGGCAACTCCCAGTTCATGCAATTGCGCAAGGGACAACAACGGCGATTTTCCGAACTCCGTCATGTTGGCCAACAATGGAACCGACAATGAAGAAGTGAATGTTCGATACTGTTCCGCTTCGGTGACTGCTTCGGCAAAGATCATATCCGCGCCAGCCTCAATGTAGGCGTGGCAACGTTCAAGAGTCGCGTCCAAGCCTTCGCTGGCCAAAGCATCTGTGCGAGCCATGATAACAAAATCTGCGTCGGTTTTCGCTTCCACCGCAGCAAAAATTCGGTCTGCCATTTCCTGTTTGTCCACAATCGCCTTATTGGGGCGGTGCCCGCAACGTTTAGACGCTTCCTGGTCTTCGATATGAACTGCGGCTGCGCCGGCGTTTATGAACTCGCGAACCATCCGAGTGATATTCAAGGCATGCCCCCAACCGGTATCGGCATCAACCAATAATGGAAGATCGGTTGCCGCGGTGATTCGACGGATATCAGTCGCAACATCATTGATCGTCGTAATTCCAAGGTCAGGTAGACCGAACGAAGCATTGGCAACTCCGGCCCCGGACAAATAGATCGCCTGGAAGCCATGAGCCTCAGCCATTAACGCACAGTATGCGTTAATCGTGCCGATGATTTGCAAAGGACTTTCCGATTCTAACGCCACGCGAAATCGAGCACCCGGTGACAATCTGTTACTCATGAACGGATGTTTCCGTTTAAATTAAGTTTAAGGAAATTAGCACGAAATTATTTCAATCCAAGAACTCGCAATACGTCTCTCGCAGGGTGTGTCTGCAGCATGTTGCCTCAACACGCCAAACGATCCTGCCGAGTTTGTGCAAACGCCCCCAACGCGACTCGAACATTTGTTGGCTGGTATTTGGCTGGTATGATGTCGCCTCATCGCGCGCGCGATTCGTATAAGGGCGTATAGGGGAGTGGTTATCGAATCGCCGAAAAACGTGGGTAAGAACTTCTGGCCTCGAATTGAACACACGGTTCATTATCGAGAAAGTCGCACATCTGTACAGGTGTTAATGCAAGTTTCATATTGTTGACTTGACCCGAATGGTCCGAGCTGGTTCAAATTCTAACTTGAATCATATCGCTTGCTTTGCGATTGATATCCAAACGCGGGCCATCCCGCATTGCCATGCCGGTTCAGCGACCGGGGTGACGGTGACCCAATGAGCCGAGATGAGCAGATCGATCGGTGCGGCAAAATGACGTGATTCACCTCTGGCAAAGCGACTTCGGAAGCAAGGCCATACGTAAGCGATGCCGATTTATTTGCGGGAGGGCAGTCGCTGGCCTCACCGCTTTTTTTTCAAATATGCTTACATTTAGATGATCAACCAGTTAAACTTTCGGTGTAACGGATCGCGTTGGGATCAATTCATCCCTTGAATTGACGGGGGCTGATCCACTATTTGGCGTTCGAGTCAAAGCAAAAATTTCCCGTTTATAATGAAAAATGGGCCAGGTCACTTGTCGTGAGAGCTTCCCATTGGGTTGAGCGTCATCTGAAACCAATTGACCATAGCGCAAATGTATTCAACATTCCATTCGATTTACAGCGATATCACTCAAATTATTTCCAGACAAATCCATGGCAACCGCAAGCATTTCTCGAATCGACTCTATTCTCGACGGCAGTTTCCCTGAGGACGTTTTCCGAAATCCGCCGATTGGAAAAATCTATCAACTTGGTGTCGAATTCGATCAGGCGTTAATTACTAATTCAGGTGCGCTGGCGACGCTTTCTGGTGCTAAAACAGGCCGGTGCCCAGCCGACAAACGCGTTGTCGATCAATCGAGCGTTCATGCCGATGTCTGGTGGGGCGACGTTAACATCCCTTTCTCTGACGAGTCATTCCGACACGTTCGAGAAATCGCGGTTGACTTCTTGGACCATTGCCCTCGGTTGTTCGTGATCGATGGGTTTGCCGGTTGGGATTTGGATCATCGCATCAAGGTGCGAATCATCTGCTCGCGCCCCTATCATGCGCTGTTCATGCACAACATGTTGATCCGCCCAACCGCCGATGAGCTGAAGGTTTTCGGGAAGCCGGATTACGTCATCTATAATGCTGGCCAGCAAAAGGCCGATCGGTCGATCGACGGTGTGACAAGCGAGACTTCGGTCTCGATCAATTTTGAAGCTGGCGAAATGGTCATTCTGGGTACTGAGTACGCTGGCGAAATGAAAAAGGGTGTCTTTACAATCATGAACTATCTGATGCCGAAGAAAAACGTGCTTTCCATGCACTGTTCGGCAAATGAAGGGCATGATCATGATGTCTCGTTATTTTTTGGCCTGTCGGGAACTGGAAAAACCACGTTGTCCGCCGATATCGAACGGCAATTGATCGGGGACGATGAACATTGTTGGACAGAGAACGGCGTATTTAACATCGAAGGAGGATGCTATGCCAAGTGCATCAACCTTTCCGCCGAAAAGGAACCAGAGATATTCAGCGCGATTCGCTTCGGTTCCATTTTGGAAAATAATGTGGTCGATCCACTTACCAACGAAGCGGATTAT
>JBGTDM010000134.1:0-13011 GCA_041748315.1 Pirellulaceae bacterium | reverse complement strand
TGATCGGATCCGAACATGATACTTTCCTTCCTGGTTGGCATTAAATCCCCCAGCTTCCCGCTAGGACTGCCATTCAGTTTCCAATTTCACCCCAAAAATGACCAGACCAATTTCAAACTCGCATTAAGCTTCATGCACCCGAATATTTGGATCGCGCTCGTTTGCCATTGAATATTTTCACGATTCAGGTTACTCTTACTACGAAATATACAGTGTGCTAAAAGAAGCATATTTGGCGTTCAGGGTCCACGGCGACCAATCATTGGCAAGTGGCACTCCGACTGTTTTCGACAGATACCTATTGCTGTTCCGCACTCCATTCAAAACTGGGGGCGCGATCCATGAGGATGGTTGTAAGAACGTCATCAAGCTAGTCGCTTCGACCTTGGGAGAGAGTTCCCTGCTTGGGAAAACAGGGATTCGGAGCTCACAAGCAAAGCACCCCAACGGACTTTCCACTGTCCCCTGGGTAGCCAGAAGAATTCGTGTGCAAAATTACCTGATACAAGAGTAGAAAAGAAGAAGATCGTGACTGGAGCCACAGCAAATTTGGACAATCAAACAAACGTGACGAAGAAAACTGAAAAACGAAAACAGAAATTATCTTTTGATACACTAGGCCTGGATCCAGACCTGCTTGCAACGGTTGCAAAGGCGGGTTACGAAAAACCAACTCCGGTTCAAGCAGGTTTGATCCCACTTGCATTGGAGGGATTTGACTTGATTGGCCAGGCGCGGACTGGTACCGGCAAAACCGCAGCGTTCGTGCTGCCGATTTTGCAGTTGCTGGAGTCGGAAACAGACGTCAACGGTCCGCAGGCGTTGGTTTTGGTACCAACCCGTGAATTGGCCGTTCAAGTGCAAACGGAGTTCGAAAAACTGCGCGGGGACCTGCCGTTTCGATGTGCTGCAATTTATGGTGGACACTCATTGCGAACTCAAATGATTCAACTCAAACAAGGGTTAGATGTCATTGTCGGTACGCCCGGTCGAATCCTCGATCACCTGAAACGCGGCACGCTCAATCCATCGTCGGTAACCTGGTTAGTATTGGACGAGGCTGATCGCATGCTCGATATTGGTTTCCGTCCTGACATCGAAAGGATTCTTCGGCAATGTCCTAAGGAACGCCAGACGTTGCTGCTCAGCGCCACGTTGCCAGCGCCGATCCTGCAAATTGCCAAGCAGTATATGTACCGACCCAAGCTCATCAATTTTTCGACCAAGTCGCTTGCCTCGGAAACCATCGAACAGTTTTACTTTTCAGTTGCGGAACAACAAAAGTACGACTTGCTGCTCAAATTGCTTCAACGAGAGAATCCCCATCAGGCCATTGTCTTTTGCCGCACGAAGATGGGAACGCAACGACTATTTCGTAAACTGGAACGTGATTTTGACAGCTCCAGTGTTGCGACGATTCATGGAGACATGTTGCAGAATCAACGCGACCGCACGATGAAGAATTTCCGTGAAGGTGGAACCAAGATCCTGGTCGCTACCGACGTTGTTGGACGTGGAATCGACGTTTCCGATATTTCACACATTATCAATTTCGATATCCCACAACTGAGCGACGATTATGTCCATCGAGTCGGACGCACGGGTCGCATGGGTCGACAAGGGATCGCATTCACGCTGGTGACTCCGGTCGAGCGCAACTTGCTAGAGGGGATCGAGAAACGTATTGGCAAACCGTTGATTCGTGTCGAAATTGAAGGAATTGAATCGATCGACTGGCTCACTTCGCCTGGACGTCGACGCTATCGACGAGCCTTGTAGACGGCTCCCGATTTGTAATCGCATTAACGGTCCCCGGGTATCATCGGAGATACCGGGTGGGATGAGATCGACCATCCTTTGCGGTGTTGCGAACGCAACGCACCGCTGGATTCGTACAATGTCAGGCATGGGACCATTGGCCAGTCCGCATGAATTGAATCGAGTCTATGTCCACTGCCGCCATCATTCAACTTTTAAACGAACATGCCACCGATCTGGAACGACGGGAGTTGGATGGTATCGAGCGATGCCAGCCATATCGCGACGTGTTTCGCAACATCGCACAACAAGGGGTACCCCTCAGTCTTTTGGACGAACTGGCGCGACAGACACATTTGTTGCTTCCCACATTAAGCGATCCTTCTCGATCCATCAACAATCTTGAGCGATTTTTTGCCACGGCTCGAAATCCTCTGTCACTGGCCTCGCTGTTTCAACGAGATAAGACCGGGTTGCCGATCCTGCTCAAGATTTTTTCAAGTAGCCAATACCTTGCCGATATTCTGGTAAGTGATCCGGAAAGCTATGACGCCTTAAGGCTCTCAGCGGGGCAGCCGATCTCGCGCGACACGTTGATCTGGGAGATTTGTGATGAAGTTCAAAAAGCTGGCAACCCAAGCGCAGCGATGCGAATTCTAAGGCGATTCAAACGGCGTGAAACTCTACGGATCGCCTACGGGGACATTGTCGCACAACAAGATATCATCACCGTAACCAGGCAGATTTCCTACTTGGCCGACGGAATCTGTCAAGCCGCTTTGCAATACGCTGAAAAAATGTTGCAAGCCAAACACCTATGGCCGTTGATTGAGGGACGGCGGTGTCGGTTCGTGATATTGTCGCTCGGGAAACTGGGGGGCAACGAACTCAATTACTCAAGCGATATCGATTTGATGATGATTTACGAATCCAACGGCGGAACAACCGGCGCAAAACGAATCAGCAATCAGGAGTACTTCCAACGACTGGCAAGCGAGACGATCAAATTGATTTCCGAGAATACAGGACTGGGTACTGCCTATCGGGTCGACATGCGATTGCGACCTGACGGTGATCAGGGGCCGCTTGTCATCACCGCTGACGCTGCACTTACCTATTATGATATGAAAGGGCGCAACTGGGAGCGACAAGCGTTCATCAAAGTACGTCCAACTGCCGGTGACCTTGGCTTCGGAAAGCATTGGATCGAGCAACTCAAAACATGGATCTATCCCAGTCGTTTGTCACATACCGATATTGCAGGAATCCAATCACTGAGGCGAAAGATCGAGCGCCAGTCGACCGCGAACAAGAGCAGGGTCAAGAACCCTACTAGAAACGTGAAAACCGGTACGGGTGGAATTCGGGATATCGAATTTGTCGTTCAGTTTATGCAACTATTGCACGGCCGAAATCATCCCACACTGCAGACAACCAATACGCTTGATGCATTAAGGCGATTGCTCGACATTAGCTTGTTGACCAGCTTGGAACATCAAATACTTGATCGTAACTACCGCTGGCTGCGGCGCTTGGAGCATCGATTGCAAATCATGTTTGACTTGCAAACCCATCAAATTCCACACGACGAAGCCGAACAAACGCGTCTGGCACTACGCATGGGATATGCGGACGTGAACCAACCGAATGCACAGAAACCACCCTTGCAAGAATTTGAAGACCAATGGCATGAGGTCACTCGGTCGAATCGGCAAATTCTCGATCACGTGTTGCAACACGCTTTCCCGACCGATCAACTGGAACCTGTTTGCGATGAAGTGGACATTGTACTCGATCCGTACCCGGACGCATCGTGGGTCGATTCAGTGCTCGCCAAATATGGCTTTGAAGACAACGTTGCCGCCTATCATCACCTTTCAGCGTTGGCCAAGGAGGACGTGAGTTTTCTCCCACAGGCGAGGTGCCGACATTTTTTGGCGAGCATTGCCAGACCCCTCTTGCGTGAGATTGCTCAAACGCCGGAGCCGCAACAAACCTTGATTGCCCTCAACCGGGTCAGCCAGAACATCGGCGGCAAGGCTATCCTCTGGGAACTGTTCAGCAACCATTCCCCTATGCTCAAGTTGTTCGTACGAATGTGCTCGGCCTGTCGATACCTCTGTGATATTCTGGTGAGCCATCCGGGCATGATCGACGGTCTACTCGATTCACTGTTGATGCAAAACCTGCCAAGCAGGAGATTGTTACGGACGATCATGCGCGAGCTAATCCATAATGCCAGCGAGATCGATCTGATCATTCACGCCTTTAAGGCGTCTCAACATCTCCGTGTCGGCATACGTGACTTGAATAATCGCGATCCAATCTTTAAGACACAGGCTGCCCTTTCCGATATTGCCGAAGTCTGCCTGCAAACCATCACTGAATTCGAAATGAAGGCGTTTGTCGATCGATATGGAAAACCGGGATTCATGGCAGGTGACGAGTGGAAACCATGTGAACTGATTGTCTTGTCACTCGGGAAACTGGGAGGCAGGGAACCGAATTATCATAGTGATCTGGATGTGATGTTTCTGTATCAGGCTACCGGCACAACTCGGCATCATGTTTCAGATCGTGAAATAAGTAATCAGGAATTTTTTGGTCGGCTGGCGGCGGCCATCACGAAACGCATGACATCCGCTGGTCCTTACGGCCGACTTTATGAACTAGACAGCCGATTGCGACCCACTGGCAAAAGTGGATCGCTCGCCATTTCGTTTGGCGAGTTTGCGAAGTACTTCTCGGGAGGGAGTGGACAATTGTGGGAGCGTCAAGCTTTATGCAAAGCGCGCCCGATTACCGGTAGCTCACCAGCTCGTCGCGAAGCTCGCCGCCTCGTTGGCGACGCCATTGTAACCGAGGCATGGAAACCCGAGATGGCCGACGAAATTCGGACGATGCGATTGAAGTGGCAAGAGGGCGCCTCAACCAGGAATTTGAAGCGCGGCGTCGGTGGAACCGTCGATATCGAGTTCGCTATTCAGATGTTGCAACTTCGTCATGCCCGCCAATATCCTAATGTTCTGCAACCTGGTACATTGGCCGCGGGACTTGAATTGTGCAATGCCGGATTGTTAGACGCCAATATTTGGCATTTATTTGATGCTGCTTATCAGCAACTGCGTTTCATCGAATCGCGGCTGCGCCTGATGGACTTGGCAAAAATTCATGACTTGCCCAGCGACGACGCTGAGCTACGCAAGTTGAGCTACCTTGTGGATAGTCCATCAAGTCAACACCTCGAAGATCAAACCCTGCAACTACGAGCAGAAGTTCGTGCCGCCTTTGATCGATTATTCCCACAATAAACTCTTGGCATTGAGGGTTGTGACATGATTCGTCGATTCGAAAACAACGGTCGATGAATCAATGTCGGCATTGACTCATTAAGACCGGCTGCATTCGCGGGAACGCCACAACGCTCTGATGTGATGATCGGCGACGATATTTCTCGAAAATTGATATATTAATATTTGGCCAAGGTTCACGATGTGGTTGACCCTTGAAATTCAATATCGATCGTATCTAATAATAGTCTCGCAATGAAGGTCGGCGTTACCTTCAGGATTCGACTGAGCCATCTGGACTTGTTATTACAAATAGTCGTTTGGCCAACGACGGTGCAAGCTCACTCCGTCGTCGCGATATGTACGACAGACGCGGTCGGCGATTGTTGGCGACTTCTGTTTTTTTGAAGTCGGCACTCGCGCAGCCGTTTATTAACCAACCAATTCAACAATAACTTTCAACGAGGTCAATCATGGGTCTTGGATTCTTCGAAGTGGTGATGTTCTTCCCCTTCCTGTTCGGAGGCGGATTCGGGTTTCCGACGGCGATGCCTCCCGCGGCTGAAATCCCAATGATGTCGCAGGTCGCGCCGGAAGAGTGCTTGTTTTTTTCGACTTGGGCCAGCGCTGCCGAGGTCAATTCAAATGGCAATCCAACTGAAGTATGGATGGCGCAGCCAGAACTTCAGCAGTTTTACACGCTACTCAAGCGGGAACTCAAACGCTTAGCCAACGACGACTCAGTTTCGGATGAAGGATCACCGCGGCGAGCCGGATACCAATTTTTGGCTGAATTTGTCGATGCCATGACAACTCGATCGTGTAGCCTGTTCGTCACCAAGTTCGAACTCCGCGAGGGTGAAATTGATCTGGAAGGTGGGTTTGTAATGCATCTCGGTGAAACTCAACCACTTATTCGCGACAAGTTTGAGGCTTTCGTCAACCTGATTGGTGAAACTGAGGAATTGTCGCCCCGCCAGATTGAGATTGAAGGGTTGCAGTTTCAATCATTGAGTTGGGAACCGCTCAGAACCGAACTCGTGTGGGGCTTCCACGAAAACTATTTCTGGTTTTCACTCGGGGTACCGTCGATGCGGCAAATGCTTGCGGACTCGAAAACTGACTCGCCGGCCTGGCTTCAACAGATTCGACATCGGATCCCAATCGAGAGGCTGGCCTCCCTCAGCTACCTTAATATTGAGGCAGGGTTGCAGTTGTTAGATGAAATTGATGAACCCGATTTTTTGATGATGAGGGGTTCGATGGGATTCGATAACTTAAAAACTGTAGCGATAACGGGAGGACTCGATCAACATGGGTATCTCAATCGTCTTTTCGTCGATTTTCAAGATGGCAATCCGACAGGAATTTTTTCGATCGTCGGCGAGCAACCAATCCAACCATCCGAGCTTGGCGGAATCGATGAGGAGGCCGTGTTTTCGGTGAGCAATCGATTTAATCCTGAGCAGATCTATGAATTGATCATGGAGTTTTCCGAGGCCCTGGGGGGACGTGAGGAACTTGAAGAACAGTTTGCCGAGTTTGAACGCATGGTTGGAGTCAGTGTGAAAGAGGAGCTAATCGATTCCGTCGACGGATTGGTCAATTTTTACGGGTCAGTCAACTTGATGGACCCAACTAGCGGATTGGTAGTCACGGCTAAAATCAATCAGCAGATGGTGTTTCAAGATGCCTACCATCAAATCAACGACTTTATCGAATCGAATGCTCAAGAGTGGGGTGTCGAACTCAAACAATTGGTACGCGGTGGCAACACGATTTACACTTTGAAAATGCAAGCGGATGAGTTTATGCCGATGCCGTTTGAGCCGAGTTGGTGCTTGAATAATGATGAATTGGTATTGTCGTTCAGTCGCAGTTCAGTCAGCCAACATATCCGGCGATCGGATAATGAAGACGCGAGCAACATCGCATTGCGTGAACCCATCAATCTGATGTTCGATCGCGCCAATGGCATGGCTCAGGGCCCGGTGATGGTTGTGAGCTTGGACGTGGCCAAGATTACGACATTGGCCTATTCCGCGATCCGCGGATTCATGGCAGAAGACGAGCCACTTTTTCCTGGGTCGGAGATGAAGCCGAAAGATCTGCCTTCGGCGGAGGTGTTGACAGCCGGTTTAATGCCTAATGCGTATGCAATCTATCGAACGGATACAGGATTCGAGATGCTGCACCGCCAAACTTTTCCCGGCGGTTCATTAGGTGTGACACTTGGTGCTGGGCTGGGGATTTCCCTACCCGCATCGATTGCCAATACCTACGAGTCTAGAAGGGCTATTGGAGCCAATAATTTACGGCAACTGGTCATCGCAATGCATAATTTTCACGATGCGTATCGAGCCCTTCCTGCAGCGTATTCAGCCGATGACGAAGGGAACCCGCTCTTGAGTTGGCGAGTTCATATTTTGCCGTACCTGGGACACGTAGACCTGTATAACGAATTTCATCTGGATGAGCCGTGGGATAGCGAGCACAATATTCGACTTTTAGATCGCATGCCTGACGAGTTCAAGTCACCTTCGCTAAAATTGGAACCTGGACAAACAACTATGGTGGTTCCAACGGGTGAGGGTACTGTGTTCGAACGACTCGATGAAGGTCAATATGGTGCGCTCAATCCAAGGGGACGTTCATTGGAGCGTATTCGGGACGGAACGGGCCAAACACTATTGATCATGGAAGCGAACCAAGCCGCAGCGGTCAATTGGACCGAGCCGATCGATTTCGATGTTACCGCCGGTTCGATCATCGAACGGCTGGAAAAAGTGTATCCGTCTGGGACCAACATAGCCTCTGCTAATGGAGCAGTTCACCATTTAAAACTTGACGATAAACTCGATCTTCTCCAAAGAATGTTTACGCACTCTGGTGGCGAAGTGGTCGACTATGAAGAACTTTACGATCGGTAAATCGGAGGCTTGATCGATCAGGGATATAACGAAGCTCACCTGCACTTTGACGATAAAGCCTGCCTGCCATCGGGCACCCGAAAATTGCTATGCGGCTTGTAGGGTGCGTTTGTGACGCGCCGCTTCAATCCATTCCTTGATTTCATTCAAGTCAGGTTTTTTATTGCTGCGCAGGATTCGTTCGCCATCTTTGGATTCGGAGAATGGTTTAATGATACCAAACAGCTTGGCCGGCTCCATGCGTTCGATCTCGGAAGCGTCGTTGAACCCGCAGGCGACCAGTAATTGGACGTCGTGGACGCGCATATTTGGAATCTGTACCATCAATCGTGTTTGCTGTTGCCAATTTTGAATGACTTCTTCGGAAATCCGTTTGAAGTTAATTTTGGCCGCGATGGCTTTGGAATTGCCCTTCAAAAAATCGGCTACGGTTTGGATGCCGATCTTGTAAAATCGCTCGGCAGTTCGAGCTCCAATCGAAGGAGCGGCTGAGATATCATCCGATGTCTCCAAATGAAATTTCAACTCTGAGGTCATTTCGATCGAAGTTTGATCCGTTGAGGTACGTTTTGCCGACAATCTTCCGACCGTTCGTGGCTTGGGCGCCTGCCCGGTCGAGCATCGATCATCGTCGCAACGAACCGGTGCTGACCCGGTCGATCCTTTGAAATGTTCAGAAGTGACTCGCGTTGGCCACTCCGGCAAACGCCGATGGCGATACCGACTATAACCATCTCGATGGTACCAGCTCGTTCGGCGTTTTCGCAATGATTGCTGCCAATCGTCGATTCGGATTCGATCGTAGCGCGTTAAATTGACACCGGCACGACGTCCGTCCGCAGAGCCCAGAAAACTTTTGATCCGGTCAAACAACTCGTTACCTTCGATTGCATCCAGTTGTTCGGGTTCGTGAATTCCACAAGCAACTAGAATTCGGGCGTCATGCGGCTTGAGTTCCGGCAGGCAGATTAATAACCATGCTTGTGCTTGCCAGCGATCAATCTGGTTCTCCAAAAAGCCACGTCGGAAAACATCCGGGGGCAATTCTTTTGGATCGAGAGCAAGTAAATCGACCAGGCGTGCAATTCCACAGGATTCGAGAGGCGTGATGTAAATCGATTCGACCAAATCGATGTCTGTCAGTCGTGTTTCGAACGTAATTCGCCGAGTTCCGTTTGAACCATCGATGGAAATCGAAGACGAGGTAGGTACCCGTTCATATCCAGTCGTGTTGCTAATTCTCGGCGAGGTGGGCTGCGTTGCGGGACCCTCATATCCAGAGTCGAGCGGATACGGAGGGACCGGGCGCGGGATCAGCATCGGATCACCCATCGGCCTTAGAATATGAGTATCGGGTAACTCATTGAATGCCAACTCGATTCTTTGAATCGACACACCGTTCAACCGATCGGGTGGAAGTGACAGCTTCAAAATCGAGTGATCGTTCGTCAACGCAATGACTTGGTGACCTTGCCGAGCCAATTCGGTCAATACCATCAACACGGTTCCACGTTGTGCCGCATCCAGATTGACGAACAAGTGGTCGACAACCAGAGGCAACCAGACTCCCTTATCAGCATATGCTCGAATCGCAGTCGCAATCAAAGCGAAGCAAACCAAGTCCTGTTGACCACGATCAATCTCTTGGATTGATCGAGGCTGACCATCAGCCGTAATTACAGTTAAGTTCTGTTGTCGATCGATGGCTGGCTGCTGCAATCGCCCTTGCGTCAGTTGTAACAGGTATTGGCTCGCTTCGGACATGAAGGGATCTGGCACTTGTTTTGCCAGGCGACGGTCTTCTTCAATCCGAACCATAAGACCTTTGATTTGAAGGTCGACCGACAACCATTCGTTGGTTGCCTTGTCCAGTTCGGTGCGAATTCGATCGATGTCGTTCTTGGAACAACTTGGGCTGTCCGCTTTCAATCGAGCTAATTCAGCTTCCGCGTTTGCCAATTGCAATTCGGCCGAAGCAATCTCAGCCAACAGTAATTGTCGCCGATTTTCGCAATTCATGAACTCGCGCTGCTCAAACGAGGTATCGACAGCTGTTGTCATGAAATTGGTTTCCTGCTGAACGGATCCTATTAAGCGACGACGTGCCTCATAGTACCCTTCACGCTCAGCGCACTCACAAAAATGTGCATCATTCTCAATGATCGCGTCGACACCCGCCGGATCCAATTTACGAATTTCCTCCAGCACCTGTTCGCGACGTCGCACCAACCGTTTGATATTCTCATCCATCTCGTGGTAGCAACGGCGCAGTTGTTTCATTTCTGCGACCGCCGTTCGGTGTCGAATATGCTTGTATTGGCGACCCAACTCCTGACACAATGCATCAAGATCATCACGCATCAGGCCGCACAGGTCCATAATGCGCTGCGAGTTCAACACTGCTTCGGTCTTGTCCATATGGGAACCACCGACCAGCTTGCGGGCGATCGATTCTGTAGTATCGACTTTACCTTCCATTCCAGCGATCAGTTCTCGCGCGACATGAAGAGGATGCTCGTCCGCTTCCAAACTGAGCCGATCGCCGATTGCCATTTCATCTCGCAGGCGCACGCGCTCATTGTGAACATCGGTTTGAACCAGACGCCAACGGCGAATTTGATGCTCGATTTCATCGAGTCGCTGGTAATGCAGCTGAAGTGTATCGTGGGTACGAGTCTCGACAGGGATGTTCCTTGGCTGGGAGTTCAATGCCTGGATGCGTGCGCGCAAATCGCTGGCATAACTCTCGATGTCCACAAGTTGATTCCGAAGTGATTGCAAACTGACCCGCTGACCATTTACAAATCTCTCCCGCTCATCGATTTGGCGGTCGACCGACCGTGAGTGAGTCAAATGTTCCGTTTCGAACCGATCGATCTCGGATTGAAAGCGATGCTTGTCCAGTTCCAATTCACTCTGCCGAGCCCTTAATGAATCCAACTGCTGATGGCGCGCGTCCACCTCATTTTTCCATGTCGAATACGGTATCGAATGGTTCCAGTTCGATCGTCCCAATCGTACTCCAAAGCGAGATTGAATCTGTTCAATCAGTCGTTGAACTAGAATATGCGTTTGATTGATGGAGACATTGAAAAACGAGTCATAGGCACCGACATCAATGCCTTGGATTAATTGACTTACAGTTGTGGACGCGCTGCTGCCCGAAACAGGGCTAATGACAACGTGATCGGCTATTCCGGTACGGTTATCCCGCTGAACTCGAAACAAGCCCATCCCATATTGTGCTTCGAGAAAGCTCTGTGGTGATCGCGCCGCAATTTCGAAACCATTCTGCAACTCGTCATGTACGGCTTCCGATCCAAATAATGTAAAGCGAAGGAAATTTTTGAAGCGATCTTTTTCCGTTCCGTTTGCGAAAAAAATTAGATTGAGCTCCTGCCCGAAACGATCAATCTGAATAGCGCTTCCTGCACCACTGCCTCCGACGGCAATTCGAGTCAGCTTCATTGCTTTACTCCATTGTCCTGTTTAGATGTTGTTGCTCACATCGCTGGGTCGCGATTTGAACCTAATGACTGACGATCTGCATCCGGTTGATCCAACCTGTATGTCCGTGGAATCGTATCATTTCACGTTGTGCGGAGGCCAGAATTTCAAGTTTCATAAAAATTTATCGCAAGCGTCCTCAATCACCTAGATCAATTCTGTTTCCTGGCTTAACGCTAGCGACTCAATTGACGAATGTCGCAACACCAGCATCAAACGCCTCAACATTCGAAACATGCCGCTCCCCTATACCACGACGGCATTTGAAGAATGATTCTGGTTGGTGCTACGACCATTGTCCAACGCTCTGTCTAGTGCTTCGTTCCAATTAAAAATTAGGGTTCCCTAATTCTTGAAAAATTGCGACCTTTGTATCAACACGGAGGTTTGCCATGGAAAAGAAGTATATCGTTCGGTTGGACGATCAGGAACGCCAAGAATTAAAACAGATTGTTGCCAAGTTAGCCGGCTCAAGCCAGAAGGTTCGTCGAGCCAATATTCTGTTGCAGGCGGATGTGACGGGACCTGGGTGGACGGATAAGGAAATCGCCGAGGCTTATCGCTGTCGAACCAAAACTGTCGAGAATGTTCGTCAGCGTTTTGTGGAACGTGGCTTTCGAGAAACTCTTGAAGGTCGACGCCCTGAACAACCTCCTCGTGGTAAACTACTTGACGGCAAACAAGAAGCCAAAGTGATCGCCACTCGACTTGGCGATCCACCGCCGGGCTACGGGAATTGGACGCTCCGTTTGCTTGCCCGCAAGATTGTTGAACTGGAGATTACCGATTCGATCAGCCCCCAAACGGTGATGCGAACGCTAAAAAAAATGGTATGACGAAACGGAAGATTCAGTATTGGGTAATACCGCCGGAGTGCGACGCGGAATTCGTGGCCCACATGGAAGACGTCCTCAGCGTGTATGAAAGGCCTTATAACGCGGAAATACCGGTGCTTTGCATGGATGAGCAGCCCGTCCAGTTGATTAAGGAAGTGAAGGCTTCAATCCCTGCCACGAAGTCCCACGCTCGACGCGTTGACTACGAATATGAACGCGCCGGTGTGGCCAACGTGTTCATGCTCGCTGAGCCGTTGGCTGGTTGGCGGAAGGCGGTGATTCGCGAAAAGAAAACGAAAGCAGATTGGGCTGAGGTGATGGCCGAGTTGCTTGAGGGTCGCTACGCTGATCGCAAGAAAGTGATTGTTGTGTGCGATAACCTGAACACTCATACTAAGGGAGCTTTCTATCAAGCGTTCGAGCCATCGCGAGCATTCGCCTTGGCTAGCCGAGTTGAATTTCACTACACACCCAAGCACGGCAGTTGGCTCAATATTGCCGAGAATGAGCTTAGTTGTATGACCAGACAATGTGTTTCTAATCGTCGAATTGGTGATATCCAAACGCTTCAACGGGAAACCGAAGCATGGGCGCTGGACGTTAGCATCAAGCAACGCACCGTCGATTGGCAGATGCGGATTGACGACGCCCGCTGCAAACTAAAAACTGTCTACCCTAAAATCCTTAACC
>JBGTDM010000133.1:0-2383 GCA_041748315.1 Pirellulaceae bacterium | reverse complement strand
CAACTCGATCCACCCTGGTTGATCGACGGCAATCAATTGATCCAATTCGGTTTTACACCCGGTCCGGAATTCAAGCAGATCCTCAATAACATCCGTGACAAACAATTAATGGGAGAGTTTAGTCAACGTGAGCAGGTCATTTCTTGGTTAAGACAAAAAGGCACTTTCGGGAGATAGCTCATGTCTCAAAACCATTTTGACCTTCCCGAAAATCTATCCGAACGATGTCGTATTTTCGACAGAATCAATCGTTCTGCGTTACCGACAGAAGCAAAACCGGCACCGGGCACTGGTGGTGGGCGTGAGACGTTTAACGCATTTAGGGGTGGGCGTTGGGATTCGAATGCCCGAGAACCGGGTAGATTTATCTTGTATTGGATGCGAACTGCGCTTCGCACGGACGAAAATCCGGCTCTGGATGTGGCTCGCCTCATCGCTAATCAAGCTAAATTACCGTTGTTGATTTATCACGGCGTGGGCTCCGATTATCGATATGCATCGGATCGACACCACGCATTCATCCTGCAAGCGGCGCGCGATCTCCAACAGCAATTTCAGGAATTGGGAATCAGTTATGTATTTTTTTTGCAGCGGCAATCGAACCCTCCGGAAACGGTGCAATCCCGCAAACCGTTGCTGGAACTGGCTCGTCGAGCAGCACTGGTAATCACCGAAGAAATGCCGGTCGATCCACCTCGAAGATACCTGGCTGCTCTCTCTCAAAGGGTAGCAACACCAATCGTTTGTGTCGATACTGCTTGCGTGGTTCCAATGCAACTGATTGGGCAAGCGTACACTCGCGCTTTCCAATTTCGGGACAAGACCCAGCGACTTTTTGATGATCGCATCCAGCGGGATTGGCCGAAACTGCAAATCGACTCGATGCCTTATCCGATCGAACGACTCACTTTTGAGCGGATTGATTTGCAGACAAGTCGCCTGGTCGATTTGTTGGCTCAATGTGCAATTGACCATTCCGTGGCACCCGTTTGGGATACGCCTGGTGGATCAGTTGCTGGTTATCGACGTTGGGATTCGTTTAAGCAAAGGGGGTTGTCCAAATATGACAAGCTTCGAAACAATGCCTTGGTCGACGGCGTGAGTCGCATGTCGGCCTACTTACACTACGGGATGGTATCGCCGTTGCGCATCGCTCGCGAGGCCGCTCAATCCGGGGGGAAGGGGGCTGAAAAATTCTTGGATGAGTTATTGATCTGGCGAGAGTTGGCTTACAGTTTTTGTTTTTATCGTCCCGATCACGGCCAATGGTCGGCGCTTCCCGAGTGGGCTCAGGCGACGTTATCGAAGCATCAACATGATCCCAGACCGGCAATTTATACCTGGGAGCAATTGGCTCGAGCGGAAACGAATGACGACTTGTGGAACGCGGCCCAGAAATCTTTGTTGGTGCAAGGGGAACTCCACAACAATGTACGAATGACCTGGGGGAAAGCGATTTTGGGATGGACGCCCGACGCCAAGCGGGCACTTGCTCGCTTGATAGAGCTGAATCATCGGTATGCCTTGGATGGGCATGATCCTGCATCCTACGGTGGGATCCTTTGGTGCCTTGGCCAATTCGATCGCCCGTTTTCGCCCTCGCAGCCCGTTTTTGGAACGGTAAGAACTCGATCGACTCAACAGCATGCCCGTCGGCTCGATCCAACAGCGTATCGACGCAAGGTGACGCGGCCTTTGTGGGAGTCGACACCTCGAGTCGCGGTCGTTGGCGCAGGTATCTCCGGAATGATTTGTGCAAGAACACTCGCCGACCACGGCTGCGATGTCAATGTTTACGAAAAGAGCCGTGGCGTTGGCGGCCGCATGTCCACGCGACGCGTCGATGAAACGTTGAGTTTTGATCACGGTGCTCAATACTTCACCGCCCGCGACGGCAGGTTCAAGCGATACGTCGAGTCGTGGGTCGATGACGGGCTAGTTCAACCCTGGAATGGGCGTCTTGTTGTTGTTGAGAAGGGAGTGATTAAGGCCGACAAGACTGGCGACAACCGCTATGTAGCAATGCCAGGAATGAGTTCGCTTGGGAAACACATTGCATCTGATCTGAGTGTTCACCTAGACACAAGAGTCGAAGCACCAACTCGCTCCGACGATAAATGGTTGCTCACCCGTGACGAAGGAGTCGAGTTGGGTCACTTTGATGTGGTGGTAGTTGCCGTGCCGTCGCATCAGGCCGCGACTCTGTTGGCGCTCGCCCCGCAACTCGCGGTGCAGGCCAGAAGTGTCAAGATGAACGGTTGCTGGGCTCTGATGTTGGCATTTGAGAAATCGTTAGGACTCGGTTTCGACGGCGCGTTTGTGCACGAATCGGCATTGTCATGGATCGCTCGCAATAACAGTAAACCTGGTCGCGATGGGCGTG
>JBGTDM010000132.1:0-2656 GCA_041748315.1 Pirellulaceae bacterium | reverse complement strand
AATCAAAAGATTGATTGGAATAAAGCCGATTCGTAGCATTGCTTTTGAAATACCCGTACTAGTCTATGTTACAATATTTTCTTCGCAACCATCTCCCGGATTTGGGGGTCGATAAATAGAATAGCCTTGCAAAACGTATCGCTATCGGCGATCCTGCCGGACGGTCTGATGGCTCGCGTTCGATAGTCCAGCTGGTACATTCTTCCAGCCATGTCGAAGTTGTTGGTGACGGTGTCCCCGTTCTGGTCCGTTCTCAATTCTAACCAGTTGGCCGGGTCATATGCAAACTCGATTATCCCGTAATTGGTGTCCCCCGGCGAGGCGGAAAAACGGGTGTCTGGCTATTCATTTGGCATGGCAATGCGCTCGAGCATTTCCTTAGTTATCGTGTGTCCCGATTATTTAAGCTTGTTGTGACGTTATTGCTTTGTGCCAGTGTGTTGGACGGTGAACTTTCCCAAAGTTGGTAGACAGTGCGACAGCGATGAATCGCGTCCCATGCTTTTTCAGTGTCGCATAGCCATACAGTTTCGCATTGTTCTTCGATGTCCTCCTGGATGAAGCCGATGACGTCGCCTTACGATTCAACGATTGCAAGCAGTTGGTCCCGTTGTTCATCGGTCAGTGCGAAATGGACACCATGGCAGGCCATCTGGATTCCTTTAGCAACAGAACGTTGGCGGTAACCGAGTCGCGAGAGTTGATTTTCGATTGGCAACTCGCCCAGCCACCGCGTAAAGCGATGCCATTGTTACGTGGCATTCTTCGGTTGCCATTCACTATCCAGCATGGCGTAAGTGAAGTCGTCAATCCATTCTTCGCCCTCGAGGTTAGCGTGGATGAAGTGTGCTTCCCGGCGCATGCCGATTCGTTCCATCAGTTGCCATGATTTGTCATTGCGCGTATCGACGCCAGCAAATATTCGATGAAGGCCCATGGAATTGAATCCATACCCAAGTGCGGCGTAAACGGCCTCAGTTGCCAAGCCGCGCCCAACGTATCTTGGATTGAGCGAAAACCCAAGTTCACCCTGACGGTCTTTCACGCTGTTGATCGTAAGCTGGACGGCACCAATGAGCGATGCCGTTTCCGTTTCAACTGCAGCCAAGAAGAAAGGAACTCCGGGGTCTCCGAGGTAAACGTCCGATTGAGAAAGGATCAGATCGTCAATCTGTTCGGGCGACCATGCGTCCCCAAATTCATAGCGAGCGTTGTCTTCGTTGCCGAATATCTCGAACAACGCTATCGCATCAGTGTGGTAGAGCCGTCGAAGCGTTAATCGCTCAGTCAAAATTGGTAGGTCGTCATCCATTTAGTGCTGCGATCTATTGCCACGTAACGTAACGGACGACCGAGCCGAAAGTTGACTGGAATCAAAAGTTGATTCCGAAATTATAGTCGGCGATGGCGGCTTCGGTCGATCCGGTTGTTATCCGCTCCGTTTGTACGTGAACCGGGCACGCAATGAGACATCAGTATTTTCAAGCCATTGAATGCATTGCTCAGGGTTCACTTCTATCCCATCAACCGCCAATGAAACCAATTCCGCGGGGACAAACGCAAGGGCAAAGCCGGAGCGATAGTGCCCGGTTGCGTGTTTGTTTTCAAACCAGCCGACCCACGTATCCCATGGCGGGGCGTTGAATCGGTCAAAGAAGCCGTCCGACGCGTCTTCGGCTGCACCATCGCAAAGGTCGTCATCCGGAAAATAGCAAAGCAATTTCCCATTTTGGAGATCCGGCATCGAAAAATTTGGGCACGGGCAAGTTTCGTTGAGTTGAAAGTGGCGGGAATAACCGACGGAACAAATCAAATCATCTCGGCCTTCGTGCCACAATCTGGGTCGAATTTTGCGAGAGCGCATGGACGCGTCGACAGCCGGGTCTGCAAGTTCAGTCGTGCACCAGACTATCGCTTCAGCGAGGCGCGAGTAGAGCGTAGACGCAGCGATCGTTTCCGCGTCGGTGTCGCCACGCTTCCAAATGTGATTAGTAATTTGCGACATCAAGCTTGAAAGAGGATAACGCTACCCGTCTCCGGGAACGCGCGGAAGTGTATCTAAAGGCCAAATCGCTCAACTCGCGTTCTCCGGTGGACGCGATTGGTATGCCTGGCATGCCGACTAACTTGTGGGGTGCAAGTCCCCTGTACGAGAACGAGACCCTTCTGGAAAGGCAGTATACCAAATGTAACTCCAAGAGGAACAAGTATTAGATGAGGGCAACTACGGAAGGGTGACCGACCGTGGGAAAGAAGCCCGCGAAGGTGTGCGTAAACGCTGGGTTTGTCGTTGCCGACGAAATCTGACGAAAGGCAACTATCGCCACCCAGACGCCTTCCGATCAAAGCTGCGAGGCTACGAACAGAAACTTGATACAAGGCCGGTCTGCTACGGTGAGCCAGCCAGCCTTGGCGAAACGCTAGAGCGTCCACAGCGGTGTCTGCTGATGCCACCAACATTGGTTTCACCGACCAGTCAACGTTTGAATGTCTCGTGTAAACTCTTCATCGAAACGCCTAGTGCTTCGTTCCAATTAAAAATTAGGGTTCCCTAATTCTTGAAAAATTGCGACCTTTGTATCAACACGGAGGTTTGCCATGGAAAAGAAGTATATCGTTCGGTTGGACGATCAGGAACGCCAAGAATTAAAACAGA
>JBGTDM010000131.1:0-6704 GCA_041748315.1 Pirellulaceae bacterium | reverse complement strand
AATCGAGTGGGGCGGCGTTAGTGGCTTCTGGTTCGTCTGATTTGGAGTCCGATGGCGGCGTTGAGACGGGTCGTTCGGATTGAAGTCGTTCAACGGTGGCCTCTCTGATTTCAGCCTCGGCGGTTAAGCCGACTTGTCGGTAGCAGCGAGCCAACGCCTGATTCAATTGAATATCATTTCGCTTGCCGTTTTCTTCCGCGGCGGTCAAATTGGAAATCGCTTTATAGTAATCGCCTAAGGCGATATAAACGTGTCCTCGCGTATCAAGCAGGTTGGCATTTCGAGGCGCAATTCGTAGCGCATTGTCGATCAATTCTAAAGCTCGTTTCCCGTCCGTATTTCGAATCGCGAACGACAGATTGTTGGCAATAATTGGGTTGTCAGGATTTCTCTTCAGGGCGATTTCCAATAGTTCGATTCCAAACGCGTAGTCTCCTTCAAGCAGTTCATAGGTCCCCACGGCAAGCAAGTCAGCGGCATTCGCGTTTTCGGGGTCAACACGAGGATCGTAGATTTGTCGAGCTTCCGCAGCTTGAGAATATTTTGAATTGCCAACCAATGTAATCAACTGTAAAAGTCGAGCATTCTTTTCGTCTTTCGCCAACCCTTTTCGAAGCAAATCCATGTAAGCGTCCATTTTCTCCTGATCGACGTCACTGCTCGCATCAATATTCTCTCCGAGAGTAATCGCCCATAGTGAATAGAGTTGGGCTAAGAGTTTATCAAACTCCAGTTTTTGTTCAGGAGTTTCCAGCGAATTCTGTTTTTCAATTAGCAGCTTCTCCGCATGTTCAAACCGTTTCTGAAGAAGAAAGCAGCGGATATATCGTTCCCAAAGACTCGTATCATCCGGGTACTCTTCAAGTGTTTTCTCGTACGAGTTGATGGCGACAGTCAAATATGGATCCACGCGATCGAGTTCGTTGTTGTCGGACAGAATCGTATACATCTTAAAGATGAAGACCGGGTACTTGCGGTAATAGGCTTCGTAAATCTTGAACGCATCATCCTTGTTTCCTCGTGCGTAATAAATATCTGCCAGACGAAGCTTTGCCTCTTCATTGTTCGCGTCCAACCTCAAGGCCAATGACAATTGTTGCTCAGCCATCTCCAAGTTCGTAATCGAAGAACGCGTTCTCGGATCGCTGAGGATCAATTCTGCCCGCAACAAATGGGATTTGAGGTGAACCGGACGATCATTGGGGGCCAGCCGTTTAAATATTTCGCTGGCGCCACCGAAATTCAACGGTTGACCTTCGGTCCGCGTGTGAATTGCTTTTTGCATCGCTACAGAAAATAGTCCAAACAGGTAGTCATTATTATTCGGGTCGTATTCCCGCAGCTTAGTCCAAAAAGCTTCAGCGATATTGAGATGTTTTATCGCCAATTCCTTGTCATCCGCTTCGACCGCAACTCTTGCATCGAGCTCAGCCTGCGCAGCAAGTCCCTGATAGCGTTTCTGCAATTGAGCATTGACACCGAGCATTCCTGCAAGCACCGAAACAAAAAGCGCAATCCCCATCATACAAGTTGGGAGGGCAAAGATTGCCGCTCGACCGCGCCCCGGCATTCGCCACGCCGAAATCAACCATTGCGATGGAACAATGACCAAATCGGCGAGAAAAATGAAGAGTCGCTTGAAGAAAAATGAAATGGTATGCATTTTTGTAGTTGCACGCGAATGATGGCACAGAATTTTATACAACAACCCGTCATTCCTAGTTTACCAGAGGAGCCTCCGCGACTGAACCATAAACCCCGTTAAATTTGCGAATCGAGAGGGGCCACGGTCCGAACAAATGCTCACACTCCACGCAAAAGTCAATTTGCCCCATGATTTCCGCGTTGGCAACTTCACCGTTCTAGGCAGTGGTCATTGAGGGGGGCGTGTGAACCTGTACGACACTTTTGTTTTTCTGGAAATTTTGGGCATCGTCTCCCAAGTTTTATCGGTGGGCCAGCTAGCGGGTTTAGATCAAACCGTTCAAGTTTCTCCAATTTAAATTGATTAATCGGATGTTTCTGAATTTCCGGCAGAATCAATAAAAGTTACCGGTTCGAATTTGCCGAGTTTATGGATTGTAACTTAATCGCTATGCGTGTACCCGCGCGAGCAATTTAAACAGAAGCCCTTAATCGGCTGGACCTATGAAGACTACATCCATTTTCCGCAAACTTCGTATCCTGTTCGCTGGATGCGTCGTTTCATGCAGTTGCTCCAGTTCCATGAGTGCCCAGGAACTCATGCCAGTTCTGGCCAACCATTTGAATCCAAGGGACGGGTCAGAACAATCCGCCAGTTCTAGCACCAATTCGGCGTTCGAACATTCGGACCTGCCCCCCATTATTTCTAAGTCCCAATTCGAGAAGAACGAGTCAAACAAATGGCTCCCCCGGATTTTGACTCCCGAGCAGGCTCGTGCTCGAACTGAGCAATTGTTTAAGGCAACGCCCATGATGCCACCAACAATGCCTCCAACAGGCTGGGCATTAGCCGACGATCAAGCCACAAGTCAAAACGAAAATGCCGTTTTGATAGAAACTGGAGACGGCGCCCCTACATCGGTGATGCCAACAAATCTACTTCAGGACCAACGAGCCGTTTTCGGACAGACCATATCCGGGCATCAGCAATTCCAAGACGGCAATCGAGAGGGTCAGAGATTGACGGCTCCTGCCGTGCCAATCATACAGCCGAATCGTGGGTTGATCCACAACTCCGCCGAACTCGGATCCGGTGACGGCTCTTCAGGTGTTCATGTCATTTCGCGCGACGATTTTGGATTGCAATCGGCGGTTCACCGACCAGCTTCTAATCGTCGAAGTTTTGCACAGGACGAAGCAATGCCCATGCCAAATTCGCAAACCGCGGCCAATTTTGCGGCGCCGGGTGAGTCCCGTGGCGGTATCGGCTCGACGTTCCGTAACCCTCATTCCGACTACTTTGATCATCACCACCACAACAGCCATGCGCATGGATACAACCAATATGGTCATTCTTCGTATGATGATTATGGTTATGGCGCAAGTGGCTACGACGATCCGATTCATGATTATTTTCGATCGTGTGGTTTTGTTAGCGATGCCTGTGCCTATTTTATCGGCGAAGTTCTGTATTGGGAACGTGAAGGTGATCGAGTGTTCGGCGGAAATTTTAATCATTTCAATACCTTTGATCAGCAGCTAGGTGGTCGCTTCACCTACGGTCGACGTTGGGATGAAATGTCCGGTTGGGAAATGAGCTTGATGGGCTTTGACGCATTTTTGGCCACCACGACTCAATTTCACGCCGGCGGTCTATTGCGAGGTAATCTGCAGGGGACTCCCACGGGTTTTGGCGAGCCATTTTTTAGCTCGTTTCGCAACAATACCTTTCTCGATCAACGCCAGAAGTCGAATTTATTCAGCATTGAGTCCAATCGCGTTTGGTTTGGATGGGACGTCGCCAAGTTCTTTTATGGCTGGAGATACATTAACTTCGATGATGACTTTCGTTTGACCGGACAGAATCTGGGGGGACAAATAGGACTGTACGATATGAGTCTTAAAAACAACTTGTTTGGAGCTCATATCGGCGGGGAGTTATTCCATGATGTCGGCTACCGTTTGTCGTTCTCGTTTCGGGCTAAGCTTGGCGCGTACCTTAACTTTAACCGAGGACGAACCATTTACTTGAACAACCTGGTTCCTGTCGTCGCCAATAGTGCCAGAGATACTGATATCTCGTATAGTGCGGAAGCCGGCATCTTTGCCCACTATCAGTTGCTTCCACGTTTACGTTTAGTCGGCGGATACGAATTGCTGAGCCTCATTGACGTTGCGACAACGGTTGACAACTTCAACCCAGTGACGACAACGCTAACGGGCACACAATATCGCACCGACGATGACGCGTTTTTCCACGGATTTACTGTCGGAATCGAAATGTATCGCTAGTCCGCTTGCCCGCCAGGGTATCGTAACAACGAATTCAAACGATTATAGTTTCCGGAGGCAACTTCAATGCTGCTTCCGGTTTTTTCATGCGCACATCAGTCCAATCTTTTTTATTGAGTGGAGTCGTCGTTTCGTGGTATCAGCCGATGTTATTATTGTTGGGGCTGGAATTGTCGGGCTGGCAACGGCGTGGCAATTGAGTTCACTTCATCCACAGCTCAAAATTATCGTCATTGACAAGGAAGCAACTGTCGCATCCCATCAAACTGGCCATAACTCAGGAGTTTTACATTCAGGGATTTACTATCAGCCCGGATCGCTTAAGGCTGAAAATTGTCGGCTGGGGAAGCTCGCGATTGAAAATTTCTGCAATGAATATGGGATTCCATTCGAGCGGTGCGGCAAAGTAATCGTCGCGGTTGACGAATCGGAACTCAAAGCACTCGATCATATTTTTAGGCGCGGTCAGCAAAACCGCGTGCAGTGCCGGATCATCAGTAGAGAACAATTACACGAGCACGAACCACATGTCGCAGGAATCAGGGCGATTCATGTCCCCGATGCGGGAATTGTTGACTATCGTAAAGTGGCTTTGCAGCTTGCCCTTCTGCTTCGAGAACGGCAACATGAAATCATGCTGGGGCAAAAAGTAATAGCGGTTCACCATCCGAAAACTCCAAAAAACGCCATCGTCGTCCTTACGGAGTCGAATGAATATCGTTGCCGGTTGGTGGTCAATTGTGGGGGCCTGCATTGTGACCGAGTGTCCGCGATCGCTGGGCTGCGACCCGCCGCAAAAATCATTCCCTTTCGAGGAGAGTATTATGAACTCATTCCGGAGCGCCGACACCTCTGCCGCAACCTTATTTATCCAGTTCCGGATCCCAAGTTCCCCTTTTTGGGAGTTCATTTTACTCGCATGATCGGGGGGGGTGTGGAATGTGGACCGAATGCGGTGTTAGCATTTTCTCGAGAAGGGTATCGCAAGCGCGATATCAATCCAACAGACCTGATAGGCACGTTCATGTATCCAGGTTTTTGGAAGATGGCATTTCGACATTGGAGGATGGGTTGCGGAGAAATGTGGAGGTCGCTCAACAAGCGAGCATTTGTCAAAGCGCTACAAAGACTGATGCCCGAAATTCGGAAATCGGACTTAGTCCCAGCCCCAGCTGGTGTTCGCGCTCAGGCACTGCTACGTGACGGCAAACTCGTCGACGACTTTTTGATTGAAGAAAATGAATCGATGATCAGTGTATTGAACGCACCTTCACCAGCAGCAACCGCCTCGTTAAATATCGGAAAGCTGGTAGCCGATCGCGTCGCCGCGCGCATCAAATAAGTTCACGACCTCAATGTATATTTTACACTTGGAAGTTTGCACAAAGCCATGGAACACGACCAATCTACGACTTATCCGATCGAACACCTTCAGGAGTTTTCCGCCAAGGTGTTTATGCATTTTGGTGTGCCCGAAAATGATGCTGAATTGGCTGCGAGCGTCCTGGCCAAGAGCGATTTGCGGGGTATTGAATCCCATGGGGTTGCTCGTTTGCATACCTATTTTGATATGTTGCAACTCGGCCGCATCAACCCGCGTCCAGAGATTAAAATCATTCGTGAATCGCCGAGTACAGCGACCGTGGACGGCGACAATGGCCTTGGCTTGGTCGTCGGACCTAAATCGAATGAAATCGCAATGAATAAGGCCTCAGAGGTTGGGACCGGTTGGGTTAGCGTTTGCAACACAAATCATTATGGTATCGCGGGCTATTATGTCCTCAAAGCGTTGGAACGCGATCTGATCGGTTGGTCCATGACGAACAGCACGAAACTTGTCGCTCCTTTATGGGGGAGTGAACGGATGTTGGGAACCAATCCGATCGCTATTGCCTTCCCTGGCAAAAAGCAACCGCCCATTGTGATCGATCTCGCCACGAGCGCAGCCGCCTATGGAAAAATCGAAATGGCGAGACGGCGTCAGGAGCACGTACCTCGGGGTTGGATCGTCAACCGAGATGGCCTTGATGACGAAAATCCTGAAGCCATGATTGACGGGGGTGCATTGTTACCCTTAGGAAGTTTCCGCGACATGGGCGGACATAAGGGATTTTGCCTGGCAGCAATGGTCGATATCCTCTGCTGTGTATTGAGTGGTGCGAACTGGGGCCCCTGGGCCCCTCCCTTTGCGCTGCGACAGGAAATTCCGTCGAGATCGGTGGGTAAAGGGATCGGGCATTTTTTCGGAGCGATGAAAATCGAAGCTTTTATCGATTTGGATGAATTCAAACAGCAAATCGATGACTGGTTCGAGACCTTTCGCCAAACCCACCCTCAACCCAACACGCCAGGAGTCGTTATTCCGGGTGACCCGGAGCGACTCGCCGAAGAACATCGAAGTCACACCGGGATTCCACTCATTTTGCCGGTGATCGAGGAACTTCGTGACATCAGTCGACAGACGGGGATCGCATTTTCATAGGATTTTAAGTTCTCCTGTGATGACGTGTCGAATCTGGATTGTGTGTACACCGCGATGTACGTTGTCCGAAATCATCAACAACGAACGACCGCCGAAAACACCCTCGAGTTTGGACGAAATGGCACCGATCAAATGACCAACGCTTGGGATAGTTTAATCCTACAGCGCAACGTATGTACGTCAGCCTTTCCAGGCTGACCCAATCCTCCCGGTTTGGCACAAACCAGGTAAACGGCGTCAGCCTGGAAAGGCTGGCCTACAGCTTTGCATCGAGCCGGCGCTGTAG
>JBGTDM010000130.1:0-12703 GCA_041748315.1 Pirellulaceae bacterium | reverse complement strand
GTGCTCGGCTTCAATTTCGAGTATCAAGAATGACACGAGTCTTGAAGATAAAGTCGTGAAGTGTCATCCGTTTTCGATTGAAGACTGCGACGAAACAATTGATCAAAATGAAAACAACAATGAACCCGGAAAAGTATGCGTTGATCACCGAGTCCTCGCCGAGCATGTTTGACGAAGCCAAGGAGGCCCACAATGGAAAGAGGCGAAATGTTTCACGCAGAAACATTGTTGTGCGTGAGGGGGGCAACCCGAATTGGTTGACAACGCGAATACTCATCAGGTGACGCCCCACCGATTGGCCCCACCAGATGAGTAACGCAAAGTGAAGGGTAAGAGGAAACACGGAAATTCCCGCCATCACCGTTCCACTTATCGAAAAAGGGCCATCGGTCAACTGGGCGATTTGAGAAAAGGTTGTCGCAAATGCGAGCATCGCTAAACTGATCATTAAGAAGTCAAAAAACCATGCGATCGCTCGCGGGAACGCTCGTGCCGGTGCACTCATTGTTGGCTGTACGAGTTTTAGTTCTTGCAGCAGTAAATCGTAGTTGGAAAAACGGTTGGCCGGTTCCTTGTCCAACAATTTTTCCAAGAGAGCTATCCATTTCGAGGGAATATTATCGGGCAGCGGTGCCGGAAAGTCGAGCGCATTGTTCAAATGCGAGGCGCGCCAGGACACGACGCTGGTGCCTGACAACTGCACTGGCATCTTACCAAAGGTCATCTCATACAATGTCACGCCGAGCGCGTACATGTCCGATTGAACGGAGGGTTGCGCCCCATCAAGCAACTCAGGTGCCAAATAGTTTGGTGTGCCTCCTACGGAACGATTTTGATCCGTTTGATCGAGAATCCGACTCATGCCAAAGTCCGATAATTTTGCGCGCCCTTGTTCATTAAGTAAAATATTGTTGGGCTTGATATCGCCATGGATGATTCCCATCGAGTACGATTCCTTCAGCGCCGTCACAACCTCCCAAGCAATCGAGGCTACGAGATCGTACGGCAGTGGACCGGATTGAAGCCGCGTTGCCAATGAATCGAGACCAACCAACTCCATGGCCAAAAAACAATTCTCTTCATGGCGGCCAACGAAATAGATGGTGACAACGTTCTCGTGGTTGACGCGTGCTTGGGCAACGGCCTCCTGCATAAGGTGTTCATTGGCAAATTGACTCTGTGGATTTTGATTGCTGTTGCGCAAGACCTTGACCGCGACATATCGCTGCAGCGACATGTCCAACGCACGAAAGACTTGACCCATGCCGCCCGCGCCTAATCTCTCCAGTATCTTAAAGTGGCCAAGCTCCTTACCGAGCCAATCGGCAACATCGTCTGGAACCGTTGTTGGTGGTACCGTCGAATTGACATTGCTCAACGTAACCGTCATGGCCAAATTGTTGTGTGCCGCTTCGGCAATCGTACGTTGACACTTCGTGCATTGTCTTGGCGAATCGCGCAAATCAATTTCACAACCGCAAGCGCAACGGTAGAGCTGAATTACTGAGTTTTTTGGCGGTTCCTGGGCTGTCATTCCAACATCACTTTCTATCGGTACATCTTAGATTCTAACAAGGTTGTACGGCAGTTCGGAAGGCATATTGCGAGCATATCGATCGCAACATTCGATTCACTGCTCAACGTAGGGATTCAGATTGGAGGTTGGTCGCAGTACATTTGGGCGTTGGTCAGGAGGACGAGGTCAGATGCCAACAGGGCCAAGCACTCGATTTGGCTTACGAACATGTCCTGAGCAGATGTCATCGATGATTGTCGGCGGCTTTTAGCAGGTAAATCCAATGGCCAGTCCGATTGCATGCTCAACAAACGCGGCTGGCAAGGAGAGAGTTTTTCCAGCTCTTGGAAGAGTACCTCGGGAAAACAAAAGTCAACCGCCCCCTGTCACTGGGGCCTGAATTTGCAAAAATAGACTCGATGACTCCGTCTTGATCTGATACTGATGTGGGAAAGTATGGATATACCGAATCACTACAAATGCCTACAAGTTATACGAAGCGAAAACGGAGTCGACGTTCAATTTGGACTTGCTTCGCGGCAGACCGTTGGATTGCACGAGTCAGAAGTTCGCGTGAAGGTTCTTTACTCGTCGATCAACTATAAAGACGCACTTGCAGCCAGGGGTCATCCGGGCGTAGCGTTGATCTCTCCACTTGTTCCAGGTATCGATGCCGTCGGGGTCGTGGTTGAATCGCGGTATCCTGATATCGAGGTTGGCGAATCCGTAATTATCGCTCATGAAGAATTTGGAACGAAGCGCTCTGGTGGATGGCAGGAGTTTGTTTCAGTTCCCGGCGATTGGTTGATCCCTCTCCCAAAAAGCATGGATCCAGCACAGGCGATGGCCTGGGGAACTGCCGGTTTCACTGCCGCTCAATCGGTTGAAGCGCTTCAAGTTCATGGTGTCCAACCTTCGAGTGGGTCAGTCGCTGTGACCGGGGCAACCGGTGGCGTCGGGATCTGCTCCACGATGCTATTGCACATGCTGGGTTACCATGTCATTGCCATTAGCGGAAAAACAGAACAAATTGGCAGATTGCACCGTTTGGGAGCTGCCGAGGTCATTGCGCGAGATGAATTTATCGATAACTCCCCACGTCCGTTGTTAAGCGGTCGATTTTCGGGTGCAATTGATACCGTGGGAGGGCCAACTCTCTCGACAGTCATTAAATCGATGAAGCGGGCCGGGTGCGTCACCGCTTGTGGAAATACTAGCGGATCAGAATTGTCCCTGACCATATTCCCTTTCATTTTGCGTGGCGTTACATTGGTAGGCATCGATTCTGCCGGAGTTGACAATCCAGGTCGGCGACGAATATGGAATCGATTGGCCACGGATTGGCTGGTGGCCGATCTTCCCGAAATCACAACTGAGATCAAGCTGGAACAGGTGTCAGACGTCGTTGCCAAGATGCTCGATGGACGAATCAGCGGCCGTTTCCTTATTCGGGTTAGTACGGACGCAAACTGAGGACTCTTACTTCTGGGGATTTGTAGTTTTGGCACCGTCGCTTGACCGTTTGTGAGCTCACCTTTCGGTTATCAAGTTAGACTCGGTGGCTGGTGCCGAGAAACGATGGAATGGTGCGGCAGAGTAAAGCAATCGTCCTGTTCAAATTGATAATCTGTTCTAATGATCGTCCCCATGTGCAAGAGGCGAGTTGTTAACCGCCGATCGAAGCATTCCGTCGGTCCGCTTCGTCCATCTGAACTGAAATGGCTTTTTTTGTGAGCAAGTCAACCCAAAGCCAGGGAAATATAAGTCCTCCCGACGTTTCCGAGACTGCCGGAGCCGATTCGGGCAAGGAGATCAGATCAGCTATCCGGATTCGCCGTGTCCGAGTCCACAATCTAAAGAGTATCGACTTGGACATACCACATGGTCAATGGCTGACTGTTTGCGGTCGCAGTGGCAGTGGTAAAACCAGCTTGGCTTTCGATACTCTGTTCGTCGAGGGACAGCGTCGCTATGCTCAGAGTTTCTCTCCATATATTCGGCAGTATCTTAACCTAACCGCACGACCAGATGCCGAGATCCTCGACGGGATTCCGCCGGCAATTGCTCTCCGTGGAGAGCCGTATCATCTGAACCGGAAAATGACCGTGGGGACGGTGACCGAGTGTATCGACTTTTTGCGACTCTATTTCGTTAACATGGCGTCGATCGAATGTCCGACTTGTCAAACCAAAGTCCAGGCGTGGAATCCACAACATGTCGTCAACTGGATTCAACAATTGCCGAATCGCCCACGATTTCAAGTGGGATTTGAACGATCGATCGATCCGAATGACTCGTCGGCGTTTCCAACGCTAACCGAAGACCTTCGTCGTGCTGGTTATGCGCGAGCCATTTACCAGGGCAAGTCCATCCATTTTGCCGATACCGATCCTCCTTCCGATCGTATCAGTTCCGCGACTTTGACCGTGATCGTAGATCGATTGGTTGCCCGCGATGATATGACTTCGCGTCTACTGGAATCGTTGGAGGTGTCCTTCCGAGAGGGGCGAGGCTGCATCGTTTTGTTGCTTGATCAGGAGTCCGATCTTGGTGTCGCTGAACTCGTTGATGGTTTGCCGTGGTATCGAATCAATTTCGGTAACGTACATACTTGTAGCCGATGTGCCTGCGAGTTTGCCGAACCGACACCGCAACTATTTGATTTCAATCACAAACTGGGACAATGCGAAACCTGTCTCGGGCAGGGGATCGTTCGTTTGGAGATTCAGCACACCGACAACTCTGAAGACGAAATAAGAAATGACCATGAACCGTGCCCGTCGTGCGGTGGCAAGCGAATGAATGAGATCGCGCGCGCGTTCAGGATCAATGATTTTGATCTCGGCGATCTATGCGAACTTTCAATTGGCGAACTCTTGAATTGGACAGAAAGCCAACTGGTTGCGTGCGACCCCAACGATCTGCGCGATGCCTTGGTGCGAGTTAAACAGCGATTGGTGTTTCTGAGAAATGTTGGCTTGGAATATTTGACGCTAGGCCGGACTGCATGCTCATTGAGCCATGGGGAGTCCCGCAGGTTATCGCTGGCCTCGGTGTTGGGCACTTCGCTGATCAACATGCTTTACGTACTCGACGAGCCATCGATTGGGCTTCATCCACACGAAGTCGTTCGATTGAAAGACGTCATCGCTCACCTTCATCGTCGTGGAAACACAGTCGTCGTTGTCGACCACGAACCTGAACTGATCATGGCGTCAGAACGAGTGGTGGAGATTGGGCCTGGCCAAGGGGCCGAGAGCGGTTCTATCGTGTTCGACGGATCGCCCCAGGAGTTATTAATCGATGAGAAATCGTTGACTGGCCAGTATTTGAGTGGTCGACGCTGTTGGTATGGTGGCGAAAAAGAAATGCGGCGGCGGCAGACGGATCAAGGTCATATCCAAGTTCGACAAGCAGCTTTGAATAACCTCAAGAATATTGATGTCGATATCCCTTTGGGGTTGCTTTGTGCCGTGACTGGAGTTAGCGGAGCAGGAAAGAGCAGTCTGGTACGGGAAACGATCTATCGTGGTTTGGCACGGCAGTTCGGTGATTTATCGGAGCGCCCACGACCGGCGAACGTGACTTGCACTTCCCACGGACTTCGACAGGTTATTCTCGTCGATCAATCTCTTCCCGCAAAAACCTCGCGCAGCAATCTCATTACGTACACTAATTCATTTAACGAAATTCGCAGGTTGTTTAGCGACACTGCTGACGGAAAATCTCGCAAACTAAAACCTCGGCATTTTAGCTTTAACGTGGAAGGTGGTCGATGTGACAAGTGCAAAGGCGATGGGTTTCTGCGAATCGACATGCATTTTTTAGCTGAAATGCACCTTCGGTGTGACCATTGTCAAGGGCGACGGTTTAAGTCGGAAATACTCAAGATCAAATATCGAGGCCATTCGATTGCCGACATTCTGGACTTGACGGTCAAACAGGCGTTTGTTTTTTTTCGGGGACAACCCAAGATTCAAGCGCGGTTGAAATTTCTTGCAGACGTTGGCCTCGATTATTTGACGCTAGGAAGAACTCTATCAACGCTATCAACTGGCGAAAGGCAGCGATTGAAGCTTGCGCATTTTCTTTCAAGTACAGCCCGAGGCAGAAGCCTATTAATTCTGGATGAACCGACCGTGGGACTGCATATGGCCGATATCACCATCCTGCTTGATTGCTTTAGTGCGTTGCTCGCAGTCGGTCATTCGATTTTGATCGTGGAACACAATCTTCAATTGCTACAACATGTCGATCATATTGTTGACTTGGGCCCAGGTGCTGGCCATTTAGGAGGCCAAGTTGTCGCGCAAGGAACACCGGAAGAAATCGTGAACCACCCCGATTCAATTACGGGTCAGTGGCTGAAACGTTTCATGGCGTCCTGAGCATCCGATAAGATGGTAAGACACTCGGGTCATAATAAAACGTATATGCGCGTTTGGCTCATACGCCTATTCAAAGGCTTCAATAATCGACTTGCGGATCTGAGCTTCAATCATTCCGCGAAACGGAAGCGCAGCAAACGGTACACTCGACTCAACTTGAACCGTTTGATGCATAACCAGAACGGTTCCTTGCACCGATATTCCAGCAACCGTTATAGCGAAGTTAACTGAGTCTTCGCGCCATTCCTCCACCAACTTCGATATTTGACTGCCGTACTGCACCTTGATCTTCTCCGAAACCAGGCGCAGACGTTCAATGGCCGTTTCACGATCTAATGCGTGAGGTACATTGACTTGAATTCTTGGCATATCTCTGTCAAATAAAGGAAAGGAGGAACGTCACATCAAATAATGAACAGAACTCGGAAATCGTTCGCATTGAGGGAATGACCCATTGGTGCACGGCCGCATGAATCTAATCTGGCTCCAGGTATATAACGTATTGGCGGGCTTGCCTGAGCGAAATCAAGTGTCAGCATCAAGTCTAACAAAGTCAACATCAAGCCAACACAATTGAAAAATATCATAACATTCCACGACTCATTTTCAAAACGTTCGCGCGTTGGAAACGGTCCGTTTGACGGCAAGCCGGAAGCAAGCCCAACGGCTGCGAAGGCCATCACCTCCATCTTGACGCTAAGCGAACAGAAGTGCCAATCCCTACCGGCTGGGTATCATGTGAATAGCTGATTGCAATGATCACGCAACCTACTCGCCATCTTCGTAAGAAATCCGATCCTGAGAGTGCCAAAGCGGAAGGCCTTGTTCAATTCGATGAGCCAAAATATCCAATTTTTCATGGGTCCCCGGCAAGGCCGCAGTTGCAGAAAACTCGCTTTCATTGACTCGGTTTGGTTCGTAGTCCCAGTTACCGTTTTGAATTGCTTCAAGGATGGATTCATGCACTGTGGTGGTCCTTTCATGAAATGGCGTGGACAAAGTTGGAACGAACAACGCTTCCATGCTGAGATCCCCTTCTCTTTGCTTGCGAATCCGTACAAGCAATAAGACCATTCTGAGAAAGCTAGCACGTTTGTCAAGTTAAATTAAAAAAGAATCTTTTTCTTCTAAAAACGGGTATCTAACGGTTGAAAACGCCTGCTCAATACGCTAAAGCAACAGGCGATTTCATATCGAATGACAACGTTCCATCGGTTAACTTTTGCTTCCATTTCTGCACGAGCTGAGGATCAAGTCTGCCTTGCCGATCAGGTTTGCAAACGGCGCCTCGCAATGCGATAAAGTCCGGTTGCAGCTCATGGATCAACCCAAGATGATTCGTATTCAACGAACCAGCCAAGACCGACTTTAGTCCAGCTGCGTTGCAACAGGAAATAGAATCAGCAACTTCCCCTAACGTACAATGGCAAAATAAATCTCCATTCGATTTTCGATAAGTATCGAAAAGAATCGCCGGGACATCCTGAACGAAGGCGAAATTCAAAATCGATCTGAAATCCGGCGCATTGCAATCTGTATAGTCAACATAGCAGGTGGTGACCAACTCTGATCCAATTGGCATTTGAGCTTGAAGTTCTCTGAGCCGTTTTCGCCAGTGTATTCCGCCAGCGCCAGCCATCCCAACTTTGGCAAATTGAAACCCTCGAACAAAGGAAAAATCAGCGTTACCGGGTAGGTCGATAAGCTCTCCCAACGACACACTCAGGGGAATATTCTGACCGCCCAACTCGGCTACGATTTTGACAGCGGCCAAGGGATCCACAGCTCCCAGTGAGCCTCGCGCGGGGTCCTTAACATCGATTAGATCAACGCCTGCGGAATGCGCTAAAAGTGCCTCTCGCCGGTTCTTTACACTAACGATTAAGCGTGTCATATCACATCCCTATGTAAGCATGTCAATCGATTGCCTAACTATTCTCAGTGCAACGCACGCGTGATGTCGGAGTTAACGACCAATCGCACTGCTCATTCACAAATCTCACAGCAACGAATTATCACGGTAAAGGCATTCAAACAAACTGCAATTAACGTTAAACTAATCCATTGTTACGGCTCAAACCCAGGCTTGGCCAACAAATCACTGACCCTGACGCTTGACTGCGGCAGGGCATTTGGAAGTCAATCCCTAACCCATAAAACCGCACGGGGGCAGTTCGAGGATTTCCCGGTTGTACATGACGTTCCGCGGATGACTTCGTTCCTGAGACGACAATGCGTCGTTTACTCATGTCGTCGTATGTCCATTTAATCATCGAGCAAACAAAGACAGCACTTTCCTGGCTTACCCTAATTTGTTGGAATCTCATTGACTACTGTAATTAACCAACCGGCAGCCTTCGAAAAATACTGCGACCAACTGGAGTCATGCAGTTTGATTGCCTTCGATACCGAATTTGTTGGAGAAGATTACTATCGCCCGAAGTTGTGTTTAATACAAGTGGCCACTGAAAAAGGGAACAAGATCATCGATACCATCGAGATCCATGATGTCGGTCGTTTCTGGCAGATCATTACCTCACCCGACAAGGAGATAGTGCTTCACGCCGGGCAACAGGAATTACAGTTTTGTTTAGGTGCAACTGGCCGCCGCCCGGAAAGAATGTTTGATATTCAGATCGCTGCCGGGTTGTTGGGCTGGGAGTATCCGGCTTCCTACGCAAATCTGGTATCGAGGTTATTGGATCTAAAACTCAAGAAGAGTCAATCTCGAACCGATTGGCGACACCGACCACTTAACTCGGGCCAACTTAAGTACGCGGCTGAAGATGTGGCCTATCTGTTGAAGATCCACGAGATTATGAAGCGACGTTTAATCAAGCTGGGGCGGGTCGCTTGGATGGACGAAGAGATTAGTCGGTTGGAATTGCGCGTTCGCCATGGCGAGTCCGGTGATCGGTGGAAGCAAATGCCCGGCCTAGCAGCACTCGCGGAAGAACAGTTGGCGATCGCCAACCAATTATGGCTCTGGAGGGAAAGAAAGGCCGCTGAAACGGACCGTCCTTCAAAGCGACTATTACGCGACGATTTGATTGTCGAGTTGGCTAAACTCGGTTCGGACTCTCCAGCCAAGATATTTTCCATTCGCGAAATGACTCAGCAGCGATTCAAACGCCATATCGACGATATTGTTGCAACCATTGCAGCCGCAGTGAAAATGAGCAAAGACGAACATCCCGAACGAGTGCGAAAACAGATCAATCCAAATTATGGCTTGGCCGGTCAAGTGCTCAATGTGGTCCTTTCTGCACTGTGCGAAGAAAAAAAGATATCGTCTGCATTAATTGGTTCAATGCAGGATATTCACGACCTTATCGCATGGCACGAATCGAAACGAAAGGGCAAACCTCCACGACTTGCCGAGGGCTGGCGGGGCGAGTTGATCGGCTCGGCGTTGCAACAGGCCTTGGAGGGTAAGGTCAAAGTTGCAATTGGCAAAAGTAAGGGCGAATTTATTCCACGCATCGAAATGCAATAACAATCCTACGTCTAATCGTTACAACGGGCTACTGTTGCACCAGCGCGTTTACGGTTTTTTTCGGCCACCCGTTGTCGATTTTGCAATTTCATCGTGTCCAGAGCCAAATGGCAGACGGAGAGTTGTCGCGGATGGACGGAGATTTGATTGATGTCGTTCAAAATGACCTGTGCACGACGTGAGGTCTCACCTTTGGCCATATCGGTACGATTTATCAAGCTTCAACGTTACATCCAAGGTATCATTTACGCCGGGATCATTGCCCACTTCGACCTGACATGTCCGGAAGCGGGTCGGTGTCACTCGGTGCCGGGGCACCTTCCATCTCTCCATACTGCCAGGTTCCCTCAGCCAACATTCGCAATGCTTCGTCCACGGCAACACGAAGCTCGCGATCAAATCCATCGAGTTCGTCTTGCGGTGTATTCTCGACCCACACATCAGGAGGAACCCCGTAGTTCTCTAAATTCAAACCGTAATTATGCGGCTGAGTTGGGTCATACGTAACGACCAGTGAACTGGGAGTCCGAATTCTTGCGCCATTGATCAATGAATGACTCCCCGTGGCAATCACGCCACCATAGGTGGGATTGCCGACGATTCGGCCCAAATTCAAGTCGCGAAATGCCTGAGGAGTCACCTCGCTGTCGGACGCCGACCTCCAGTTGATCAACATGACCTGAGGACCGGCAATTGCCTGACGCGGACGGCGCCCCCGTGCTCGACCACCATCCCGGAAATTCCAGTATTCATAGGGACGTCGTTCCAGAATATCAATCAATTGCTGATCAATATTTCCTCCGCCATTGTAGCGGATGTCAATGATCATACCGTTCTTGTTCCAGAACTGGTTGATTTCGGTTTCAAACTGGCGTAGCGAGGACTGATTCATGGACCGAATATGCAAATAGCCGATCTTGCCATTGGACCACTCGTCAACCAACTGCCGATTGTGTTCGACCCACGCTTCATACTTGATATTGTTAACCGAACTTGTCCAGCGAATTCGCACCGTACGCGGTGGGCCGATGACCTGTAATGCGGCATCATCGGATTGGCCCGGTGAAGCGACGACCACGTTGATATAGTTGTTCAACCCGTGATTCAGAAGTGCGTGATAATTGTCTCCTGCACGAATTGCCTGCCCCTCGATTTGAAGTACATAGTCTCCCACGGACAAAGGGAGCCATTCTTCGTCCGCTGGACCTCGAGGATAAATATAACTAATTCGGTAATAATCTCCCTCAGCGACCATTTCAAACCCTAGATGGCGGGTTTGATACAACGTTGACATTTCACGTGAAGGAGGGCCACTCACTCCGGTATGCGAGGCGTTCAATTCTCCAATCATTTGATTACACAAATCGTAAAGATCCTGGTTTTCGCCCACATATTTAAGGTAGGGTTTGTAAAATTCCCTCAAGTTATTCCAATCTTTACCGTGCATATCTGGATCGTAGAAACGGTATTTCATCACGCGCCACGCTTCTTCAAACATTTGCTCCCATTCGCGTTCCAGATCGACGAAGACACGCAACGAAAAGTCCAATCGTTTAGTAGAACCCCCTGCAACCGGCATGGAAAAGACCTCGTTTCCCCTTCTGAAGTAAAAGGTTTTCCCGTCAGCGATCATCGTTAAACTGCTAAACTGCCCGTCGGCAACTTTCTTGTCCCCTTCACCATCGATTCCAATAACGCGCAATGACTCTCCTTGGGTATAGTAGATTGATTTTGAATCTCGCGATAACAAAAAATTTCCGATGGCGTTGCCATTCGTAATTCTTCGCGCCCGCTTTTCTATCCCTTCCAGATCGATCTTTAAGTCCTGGATATCGTCTGTATCTTTTTCAGGCTCATCGTCAACGGTTTCGGCCACATCACGCTCGGAATCTTGCTCGTCTGTCGGCTGATCGTCGCCTTTTGGGACTTCGCCTCCGTCAGCAGGAGGCGTTTGTGGCTTTGAGCGCTTCTCTGATGTTTTTGACTTTCCCTTCAACCGCTTCCGTTCCAGAGGATCATTTGGATCAAAGTTCTGTTTCGTCAAATGCACGATGTACACATGACTATCACCGGATCGATTGGATAAAAACACCAGATGTTTACCGTCATGCGTCAAGGCGCCGTTACTGGCAGAAAACAGAGATTGAGTCATATTGAATTCATGACGACCCTCAATTTGAAACAGATACACTTCACTGTTCAAATCTGCATCGGAACGCGTGTAGACGAGATAGCGACCATCCGCGGAAAAACCATCAATTCGGAATCCCCCTTCGGGATTGTGTGCCAACTCGGTAAGGTCTCCCGATTCGACATCAAGCACTTGCAATTTGTTAAGAGCCACGAACGCCAAGGACTTCGAATCCGGCGCCCACGTCAACGAGCGCTTAACCGACTCCTGAGTCGTCGCTTGTTTATGAGTGCCGCTTTCGACGTCATATAACCAAATCTCTTCTTCAAGTGACTGATCCGAAATATAAGCCAGATATTTCCCGTCAGGTGAAAACAATGGGGATTGATCGCGCCAAGGTGAATCGGTCACTTGGACGATTTCTCCGAGTTTTGGGTCTGATGGAACTAAAAACAACTCTCCATGAAACTCGACCGCTACTTGGGTCCCGTCCAATGAAGGAGAGAATCCATCGACGCGATTAGCGGACTGATGAACAGTGACCAAATTGTCTTTGGCATCAAACCGCAAATCAATCGCGACTCTCTCTGTCCGACCGTCGGACACTTGCAGACGCCAAATCGCGAACTCGTTTTCGTAAACGATCGTCGTTCCGTCGGGACTGATTGATGGATACTGGACACCATCCATCTTGTGGTGAGTCACCTGTTCAGGCTCACCTCCATCCGGTGAAATTCGAAAGATATTGAATATCCCACTCCGTTCAGACAGAAAATAGATCATTCCGTCGGAGCCCCACATGGGAAACGCATCTTGGGTATGTTCGCGATACTTTTTGATGTCCAAATCGGTCAGCTTGAGAATGGACTTCGTTTTCAAGTCTTGAACCCATATGTCCGTATTGTTGTTGCCGCGATACTCCTTCCGCCAATAGGTAAAGCCGCGACGATTAAAGGCAACCTTCCCTCCATCTTGGCGAATCATCCCTGCTGCGGCACGATCCATCGGAAGTGGTGTCGGTAGCGATCCGTCGATCGGCACGATATAAAGCGGCGAGCCCCAAGGGTGTTCACTTCGCGACGAACTGATCACCAATCCCTTTCCGTCGGGTGTCCAGTACTGCAAGTTGTCACCGGTTGTATGATGTGTGAGCTGCTTCGGCCGTCCGCCAT